>NZ_CP011272.1:0-311149 GCF_001610875.1 Pirellula sp. SH-Sr6A
ATGAATTTGGCGCACGACGTGACAAATGGCGAAAGCACCATCCCCACGCGGGTAATTGCCTCTCTCAGGCAAAAGCTGGGGGCACATCGCATGGATCTTTGGTTCGGAGCCGATGCGAAATGGTCCGTTGTAGGTAATAATACGGTCGGAGTGGAGGTTTCCAGCCAGTTCGTCGCCGACTGCGTCACGCGCATGTTTCGCAACGAGCTCGTGCAGGCAATCGAAGAAGTTGCGGGGGATGGCTTTGGATATCGTGTCTTCGTTGGGAAGATCCCAGCATCGATGTCTTCGCTAGATACTGCGTCACGGCGATCCAGCCACGCTCCCGATAGCTCTCCGCGGCTTCCTTCGCTCCGGGGAGATACTCCCCCGTTAGCCTCCGAGCAGAACGATCCACGCGACGTGCCACCTGTACAGCCGACCTTAGAGAGCATCCGAAAAGCGAGAGACGAATCGCGAGGATTGGATCGCGCTGCGACGTTGCGTCTGCACCGAGAGGCGGTGAAGGGCGATGCGGGTTCTCCTGCCATCGGAGCCACCAAGCCGAGTCTTCCGTCTATTCAAGCGTCGCATCATGATGCGTTGTCGACCGTGGAGAGGCTCTCGGAGTTGCGTCGTGAGAACGAGCGACGCTGGGACGATTTCATTCAGGGAGATCACAACCGTCTGGCCTACACCGCCGCCACAATGGTCCTTGAGAAGCCCGGACAGATCACACCATTGTTCTTGCATGGTCCGCACGGATCGGGAAAGTCCCATCTGGCTATCGGCCTCGCCCACAAACTGCGAACGACTTACAAGATGCGTCGCGTTCTGGTGCTCACAGGTGAACAGTTCACCATCGAGTTCACCGAAAGCGCACGAGGAGGAGGTTTTGCGAACTTCCGACGCAAGTACCGGGATGTAGATGTCCTCGTGATCGATGATTTGCAGTTCTGCTTAGGCAAATCCGCCACGCTGGCTGAATTGCGTAACACGATCGACATGCTTCTGCGGGAACGAAAGCAGATCATTTTGGTTGCTGACCGCAGTCTGAATGAATTGAGCGGATTAAGTGCCGATCTCCATGCACGCCTCGCGGGCGGAATGACCTGTGGAATCGAACCGGTCGATGTCGGAACCCGCGCTAAGTTACTGGAACAACTGTGCTCCAAACACGGAGTGGAGCTCCCCATCGGAACGATCCACGAGTTGGCCGCCCAAGCCGCTGGGGACGCACGCGTCCTGCAAGGAGTCGTGCATCGCTTGGTGGCGCAGCAGCGAATGGTGGGGGGAACGATCACGCACGATCAAGCGATTCGGTGCACCCTCGACTTGCTCCGCGCTAGCCAACCCGTGGTACGCATGTCGGATATCGAAAAAGTGGTGTGCGATGCGTTCGGTCTAGAGGAGAAGGCACTGCGAGGAAAGACAAAGTGTCAACAAGTCAGCCAGCCTCGCATGCTCGCAATGTTCTTAGCACGAAAGTACACGCGAAGCGCCCTCTCGGAGATCGGCGAATATTTTGGCAATCGCCAGCATTCCACTGTTATCTCCGCGCAAAAGAAAGTGGAGTCATGGTTGGGTGAAGACGAATTGATTCAATGCGGCCGCGGCAAACTCGCAGTCAAAGAGATCGTCAAAAATTTGGAGTCCTCCCTCCGTGTTGGGTAGAGCCGGCTCGGATGCATGTTAGCAATCCGCGAAGAGTCGTATGGCCTAATTGCGATGAGCGCCAACACCGGTCCCACCGTTCGCAAACTCGAACCTATTCCCAACGCATCGCGAGCGCTACCCCCTAGGCACGGAGTTCACGACGCATCGAGAATAAGCCCCTAAAGGGAGTAACCAATGCTTCCCATGGGGACTAGCCATTGGGTCACTGGGCCCTCCGTCATGCGGAGGAAACGATCGTACAAAACAAGAAAAGATTGAGGATTGCCACATGCCACAAAATGAAAAGCTGGATTACGTCGAGCTTCCTTCATCCGATTTGCCATCGACAAAAGCATTCTTTGAAAAGGCATTCGGTTGGACGTTTGTCGACTACGGCCCTGATTACACCTCATTTTCGGACCAGGGATTGAACGGCGGATTCTTCCATTCCGATCAGTGCTCCAGTACGTCGCATGGGGCCGCACTCTTGGTCTTCTTCAGCGACAACCTAGAGCGAACACTTGCCAAGGTTGTGGATGCGGGTGGCACGATTGTCAAACCAACGTTTTCGTTTCCCGGTGGCCGCCGTTTCCACTTCACCGAGCCATGCGGGAGCGAGTTTGCGGTCTGGTCCGACTCGGACGCCGCCGATTAGAAAAGACGAGCGTTATCCCAGTGGGATCAATTTCTAAACGTGCGTGAGCAGATCTAGACGCCTCGATCCGATTTGGTCCGCACCCGTTCCTCGCTGCGTCGATTTAGCTCGCCGTTGGTTTGGCTCTCACGACATCTTTCGCAAGGCCGACCGCTTCCAGTCCGCGGATCACCCACCACGACATGTCGAATTCAAACCAGCGGTGGCCATGGTGGGCTGCGCGGGGCTGGGCGTGATGATTGTTGTGCCAGCCCTCACCGTGAGAGATCAAGGCCACGAACCAGTTGTTGCGGCTATCGTCACGGGTCTTGTAATTCTTGTAACCAAACACGTGGCCAATCGAATTCACACTCCATGTGCCGTGTAACACGACAATCGTCCGAACAAACACGCCCCATACCAACCAGCTTGCCCCGGTCTGGATGAAGCCATTCCAGCCATCGAAGAACCATCCAAAAATTCCACCGAGCAAGGCGACGATGGCGGCATGGAGCCAAAAGACTTTGACCCACATCCCCCGTCTTTCTAGCTTCATGTAGAACGGATCTTTGAGCAGATCTCGGGCGTAGCGCTCGAAACTGGTCACGGAATCATGATCCCGATTCCTGTAGACAACCCACCCTACGTGTGCCCACATCAAATTCGCGAGAGGCGTGTGCGGGTCAGGCTGGTGATCGCTGTGCTGGTGATGCATGCGGTGGATCGCAACCCAGCGGGCGGGGCTATCCTGCAAATTGCAAATTCCCAAAATCGCAAACGTATGCTCCAACCATTTCGGACACGTAAAGCCACGATGCGTTAGCAAGCGATGGTAGCCGACTGTGATCCCAAGCATTCCGAAAACAAAGTGCCCAGCGATAGCCACTATCAAGCCGGACCAGGTGAAAAACCATGGTGCAAAGGCTAGCAAAGCTAAAACATGCAGGACGACCAGCGGTATCAGATAGAGCCAGTAGATCCGAAGCGGGGTCGCGCTTTTCGGGTAAGGAACCCGCTGCATGAGATCTGTGGTAGCAACAAGTTCCGCGTCTGCGTTGGCTTCTTCAATTAAATCAGTAACGCTCATTGCGTCTTCAGGCTTGGTTGGAAATCGGAGGAGCTATGGATGGCGACTAGGCCCGACCAGTATCACCTGTTAAAGGAAAATGGTCGACAACCGAAACAGAAAAAATTGTACCGTTTCCGATCCCATTCTGCTGGGCTCGCGAATATGTTAGAGAGTTTTTGATTGCGACCATGTTTTATGAGGCCCGAGCTACCGATATTGTCCATAAATGACAAATCGGAGAAAGGTAGATTGCGACATTCCTCCCACTGGGTCGCGATCCCATTGTGTTGCTTCGGCACATGTGCATACGGACCTGTGACCCACCGGTACGTCGAAGCTCCATAGCGCCCTGACATCTCGAATCGACTGCACCATGCGTTCCCATTCTCAAGCGATTCTTATCACCGGCTCGACTGGATTTGTTGGTCGGCATCTTACGGCTGCTCTGGTTCAACATGGGATGGAAGTCTATGGAACTTCCCGTTCCGCAGCCGGTGACGAGGTGTTGCGCTCAGCGGGCTGCCATCCCGTCCGAATCGACCTGGAACGAGCTTCCTTTCCATTAACTCCCGGAGCGTTGCCGGACGTAGGGACCGTGTTCCACCTTGCAGGAAAATTGTCTGGCTCCCCGGAAGAAATGAATGCTGTCAATCAGGTCGGAACGAAAAAGATCGCGGACTACTATGCACGGCATGGTGCTGGGACGCGATTGATACATGTTAGTTCTGTGGCAGCTGGAGGCCCTTCGAGCGAATCCTGTCCCAAGAAGGAATCGGATCCTTCAAAACCCATTTCGCATTACGGAATGAGCAAACTGGCGGGTGAGGAGATAGTTCGCCAATTCGCTTCCTCGCTCCCATCCACGATCATCCGGCCTGGAATCGTTTTTGGTCCCGGGGACAAGGAATTTCTTAGATTGATCAAGGCGTTGTATCGCGTTCGACTCAACCCGTTGATCGGGACTGGGCGACAGCCATTAGCCTTCGTGGAAGTCAGCGATTTGATTACGCTGCTCCTTCGATGCATGGATCGCGGTGAGCGGATTGCGAGTGACGATCGACCCAATGGGGCCGCACCGATTCTCGGTCAAGGGATTTACAATGCAGCCGATGCGGAGCCGCTCTCGATCTATGAGCTTGGTCGTATCTTTCGTGAGGCAACTGGTCGATTGGTTCTGCCTCTTCGAATGCCAGCCTCGCTAGCCTGGTGTTTGGGAGCGCTCGGGGAGGGGACGGCAAAGTTGACTCGCATGTCCTCGACCTTGACGCGTGACAAGATTCGCGAAGCGACGGCATCGGGCTGGTGGGTAAGTCCCGAGAAGGCCGCTCGTCAACTGGACTGGGCCCCAAAGATGCCTTTGCGAGAAACCATGAAGGCTTGGATCGTCGATTGTATGCATCAGGGCCTTCTTTAGCCCCATGGCGTCACGGTGAGTGCACTCGTTTGGTTGGTACCGAAACCAAGTGGCACGAACTCCATCCATCGCACAAGGAATGCACAAGGAATGAGGAGCGCGATCAGTTGGCTTCTTCCATGGAACGGATGTATTCTCGCAGCCTCTCCAACTCGTCTTCCGTACCTTTGAGGCGGAGCATGTTTTTGACGCGTTTTTGAAGCTCATGCGAGTTGACCGGTTTGGACAGAAAGTCATCGGTGCCCGCTTCGACCGCCCGTTCGATGTCACCGAGCTCGCTGAGTGCGGTGACCATGAGGATCATGATTCGAGATGTTTGTTTCTCGGACTTTAGCTGCCTGCAAACTTCAAATCCATTGAGCTTGGGCATCATCACGTCGAGCAAAATCAGATCGGGCGAAAAGGATGCCACTTTGTCGAGGGTGTCTTGGCCGTCGACGGCAAACGCCGTTTCGCAATCGATCTTCGCCAAAAAGGCCTCGAGCAGTTCACGGTTTTGCGCGTTGTCGTCCGCGATCAGAATCTTGGGGGTGCTCATAAGGATTCCTAAACGGCGACTGCCAAACCGGCGGCCGGAACTGGAAACTGATTGGCGAGTTGTTTGACTTCTTCGCGAATCCCGGCGAGTGCATCGGTATCGTCATGTTTCTTGAGGGCTGTCGCGATCCACCCACCAATGGTTTTGAACTCCTCGATTCCCATGCCTCGTGTCGTCAGAGCTGGGGCGCCGATTCGGATACCGCTGGGATCCATCGGTTTTCGGGTGTCGAATGGAATCATGTTCATGTTCACGGTGATACCGCACGCATCGAGAGCTTTTTCTGCGATCTTACCGCCGATTCCGAAGCTGGTGACGTCGACGAGGACCAAATGGTTATCGGTGCCGCCGCTGATCAATCGCAGGCCATGACCGAGCAACGAATCTGCTAAAGCGCTCGCATTGGCGACCACGTTCTTGCCATATTCTTTGAACGACGGCTGCAGGGCTTCTCCGAAACAAACGGCCTTGCCGGCGATAACGTGCATCAAGGGCCCACCCTGAATTCCAGGGAAGACTGCGCTGTTGATCCCTTTTGCGTATTCGTTCTTGCAAAGAATGAGGCCCGCTCTGGGACCTCGCAATGTCTTGTGCGTGGTGGTGGTGACGTAGTCGGCATAGGGAACCGGCGAGTTGTGAATGCCTGCCGCGACCAAACCTGCATAGTGGGCCATGTCTACCAACAGTTTCGCCCCGGTCTCCTTTGCGATCTCAGCGAATTTATCGTGGAAGATTTCCCGTGGATACGCGCTAGCGCCAGCGACGATCAGTTTGGGTTTGTGCTCACGAGCCAACTTAGCGACCTGGTCAAAGTCAATGCGATGGTGGACCGGATCGACGCCGTACGCAAAAAACTTGTACAGCTTCCCGCTGATATTGAGGTGCATGCCGTGGGTCAAATGCCCCCCTTGTGCCAAGTCCAAGCCTAGGACGACATCGCCCGGTTGCAGTGCGGACAAATAGACCGCTGTATTCGCTTGAGAACCTGAGTGAGGCTGCACATTCGCGTGCTCGGCTCCGAAGAGCTCTTTGGCCCTATCGATTGCGATCGTCTCGACGACATCCACATATTCGCAACCGCCGTAATAGCGGCGACCTGGATAACCCTCCGCGTACTTGTTCGTCAGGATGCTACCGACAGCCTGCATCACTGCAGGACTGGTGTAGTTTTCGCTGGCGATCATTTCGAGGCCTTCCTGCTGGCGCAAAGCCTCGCTCTCGATCGCAGACCAAATAGCGGGATCCTGATTTTGAAGTATGGACATCGGAGTCGTCGGTCAAGAATAGTGACAAATGGAAGATGGGAGAATTGTCTCGAGGTCTTGGCGAACCGTCAACCTCGGCCGGTTAACCGCCATCTAGCGCGGAAGAGCAACACATTGATCGCTAGTAGAATTGCAGAAGCCCCGAGCGTCAACGCGATATAGGCTGCAATAAGCCCCCAAGAACCGGCTTTCGCCACTCCACGCCCTGCCATCGGCCCAGCCTGCATAGCTGCTAAAGGCGCACTGTCGACCGCCATGAAAGGACTGGAAATCCCAATGAATTTCAAAGCCGTCAAATCCAATTCTTGGGTCGAAAAGGACCAGACCAAAAAGTAGATCGCGACCGGGAGGCAGTAGAGTCCTAACAGGGTCGAGTAGGTGAGCATCATGGCGGTGCTCGTTTTGCGAACCACGGTGGACAAAAACAACGCGAGAATGGCGTTGAACATGGAGGCCACCACGATGATGCCAAAGTACGCGAGCATCGATGGCCAGTTGTCCGATAATTCCGTCAATGGCAGGAGGGCGAGTACCATCGGGAACATGAGAAAGGAGGTGAGGACAAACGAGACGCGATATCCGGCTAATAGCTTGCCCCAAAGGATGCTCCACGAGGAAACCGTGGTCGTGAGCAGCAAATCGATGGTCTGTCTCTCCCGCTCGCTCGTGATGCTACCGGCCATGAACACAGGAGCGACCAATATGTTGAACACCAACACAAACCCGGCATAGTAAGCCGCGTAGATGGGCATCAAAAACAGAAATGCCGCCATCAATGGAATCGCCAATAGCATGCTTATCTGAATGACCAAGCGGAGCATCAAGCTCCCTTGGCTAAACAACTCGGCATGCATTTCCTTGTCGTAGACTGGGTTCGCGTTGTCTTGCATCAGCGTCTTGCGACGAGGTGGGGCGAAGAGATTGTCGGGAAACTGATCGCGTTGAATAACTAGCCCAACTGCTTCTCGCTGCTCCTTCTCCAAGTCCACGACTTCGTTTCCCTGGCTTCCAATATCAGGCGGATAAAGCAATCGATGGGCAGTCACCCACAAGAGGAGTGAACCGATGGTTATGCAAAACGCCGGAACGATAGTGGTCGCCAGGAACAGTCGTAAATCGCTTTGTTTGGCGAGCCACAACCATGCAACTACCCCGGTGATCAAAATCGGCAAGATGAAAACATAGCTCACCACCAACGAAGAGCTGGTTCGTTTGAAGTGACTAGAACAATACATACTGATCGAGCCAAACAGAAAGATCGCGGACAGCAACCCGATATAGGCCCCGAGCAACTCATAGATGGAAACGCCTCCCAACGGCAAACAAAGCATGATGATCGGGAGCGAACCCGACACCAACACAACCAAATGCGCCAATGCCGCAATCAGTTTTCCTGCAACGATCACCGCGGGGCGAAGGGGACTCGCCAAGAGCATTTCATAGGTTTTTCGTTCCTTCTCACCGGTTATGGCGCCGGACGTAAAGCTTGGCGCCATCAGCGACGCGATGGCGAATTGACCTACAAAAAAGAAATCGACAAGCCGCTGCGCCGAAGCGGATTCGCGACTCAAATCGATCTTGGCATCCTGCGGATAGGCGATCAAGATGACCACAGCCAAAGCGACTTGATAGAGGAGCATCAACAGGAATGCGCGGGGCGTGCGCAGGTTGACGATTAGCTCGCGCTGGAGCACTGGGTTTTGAAAGAGAAACATGCGATGAGTTCAGTCTATAAAACGTGTATCCGTTACCGAATCCCCTCGAGCTCCAACGCTCGAATCTCCCGCTCCATCGCTTCCCGATCCTCCTCGGTGATGTTGGGGTCGGGCAATAACGATCGCCTCGTACAATTGACGAGCGCTTGCAACGTTTGGTAGCGACGAGTCTGTTTGATCGCCGGCTGGATAAAGTCTCGAATCATGGACTTGAGCTCTTCCTCGTCTTTGGGAGGAATCGCTTTGAACTGGCTTCGGAGAGCCGCAAACCCTGCCGACGAATAGTCCTGCTCCAATCCCTCTCGATCGAGCCAATCGACAAGACTTTCGTTGAGCATCCCGGTTGGACCTATCATCCAACGGATGAAGTCCTTGCGATCTTCGCCGGTCGGATCAAGAATCGGAATGATCAAATCCCCGACCCGCCCTGGCCTGCGGATATCGGGTGACAAAAGGTGAATTCGGGCCGTCATCAAAAGCCAAATCACCTTGCCTCGCAACTGGGTGTCGCTCATCATGCCTTGGATTTTTCCGGTCAACCGCCGTTCGGTTTCATGGGCACCTTCGCCGACGCTGCCGAATTGCGTGTCCGCTTCGTCGACAAAGATGACAACCTTCTCCAAGGCCTCGAGCACCCGACGCAACCGCTCGAAAATCACATCGGTTTGTCCAAACCATTGACTTCGAATGTTTTTGAGAACCAACACCGGCATGTCCAACTCCGCTGCGACGGCTTCGAAGATAAATGTCTTTCCTCCCCCGATCGGGCCCGCAATGGCCGCCCCCGGAAGGGCGCGATCGTCAGGTAGCTTCATGCGGGGTATCAAATACGAATGGAGGAACTCTTTCAGTTTGGAAAAGCCCACGCAATCAGAGAGTCGATGCATCGGTTTTTTGAATTCAATGACGTCCTCACCAAGCTGACCTTGAATAAACGCTTCCACTTGCTTGGTCGTGTCGGTTCGCGTCACAGGCTTTTGAAGATAATCCGCAGAAAGCAAAAGCTGTCTCATGGCGTGCAGGCTCAACCCTGCAATCGCAATTCCCACCAAATCTGGATCATGCTTTTGGCCAGAAAGATTCGCAGCGCTATGAACCGTAATGAAGTGCTGACGAGCCGCTAGATCCGGTGCTGGGATCTCCACACTAAGAACTTGAGGAAGCCGCGATACACGAGGGTGGATTTGGCTTCGCGATTCCGCGATGAGAACGACCGCATCCCGACCGCTGAAGAACGCCGGATCGCTAAACCAATCCGTGACAATCGCGATGCGCCGAAGTTGCGCGTCGTTCATCCTGGCTACATCGCCGTCTCCCGCAGGTAAGAGCATATCCGCCCCCTCGATGAAGATCAGCAGATTCTCTTTCAAGCAAGTTCGGGAGCAGATGGTCAGCTGCCTCAGAAATTCAAGTGCCTGCGTCGCATTGCCGATGGCGTCCCGAAGATATTGGTCGAACTCGCGACGTCGCAATTCGAACCGACTTCCATCTTGGAGCACTTCACGCATCGCGATCGCGTCGACGGCCACCCCGTTCTTCCATGCGGTCCAAGCTTCGCGGAGTCGGTTGCGATCTTCGTCGCTCAACCGAACTGGTCCGTTGAGCTCGTATACGACTTGTATCAATCCCGCCACCTGGGTTTTGGAAACCAAGAACGGAAGGATGGGAACATATTGCTTACCATCGAAATACAAATCGTAGATGTTGCCCGAGAGGACAACCGATCGGGATTGCCCCGAGTTGAGCACACGAGCAAGTTGCGAAAAGAACGGATAGCTTGCTGCCGGAAGATCGTTGGTCGGCAACTGAACAGGGGATGATTGACTCATTGGGAACCGATCGAGAAGGGGACGTTCACGAATGGTCGCATTCTATAGCTTGTGCATCGCTTCTGGTACGTGCTGGGCACAGAACCGTTAAAAAGCGATACACTGAATGAAACCCGCGAACTTTTCCTCTTTCGATTTCCGCCCCCGCTCTCCCCTGGGTGCCTGCCAACATGCTGAATAAAGTCTTCACGACCATTCCAGTAGCCATCGCCTTATTGATGGCCTTTGCCTCCCTTCCTTGCTTGATTTCTACGGGTATCGCTGCCTCGGGCGAGGTCGACGTTGATCCCGCGGAGATATTAGCCGATCAAATCTCGCCCTGGCTGGATCGCTGGAACGAGACTCCTAATCCGCTCGCGGTGCATATCTCTTGCCAAGTCGAGATCGACCGCAAACCGCAATCCATCGAGCTCCTTTTCGTTCGAGTCACGGCGGATCGATACACCCTCGCTTGCAAACACCCTGATTATGAAGCCACTCTTTGGAGATCCGAATACCGCACGGCTTTGGTCCTGCCAAAGCATCGAACAGTGTTCTTCACCCAAGGGGAGACGGATGCGATACACCATCTGCGTTCGACCCAATTTCTTGACCGTTGGCTCAGTGAGGGGACTTGGCTCTACGCCGCAAAAAATTTACTTCAGTCCACCGAGGCGACCGATCTAGCTGGCGCGATTCTCTTTCTCTCAAAGATGAATCCAAAGTCGATCGACGGAACTTCCTCGAGCAACGATCAGCCCTATTGGGAGCTGCCCAACGGATCTTCCCTCTGGATTTCGGACGAAATAGCTCGCTTCCAAAGCGACGGAGCCAACGTCGTTTGCGAATTTCTCGCCGCGCACGACCCGAGGACACAACAAGCTCTCAAGAATCTATCGCAATTCGACACGATCGTTGCCAAGGAATACTGGACCGACTTCGAGATCCAATCGCTCGATCGCGCCGAATTGGAGCGGACATTCTCACGAGGGCTTCGAAGAGCCATGGAGGTCCTCGCTCCTTCTCCCCGGCTCAAACAGCCGAGCCAAAAGACCCGATCGGTCGACCATGGGATCCTGGAATGGGAAAATGGGGAGCGGATCGCGCTCCTCTGGGGAACGCCAGAGCAAATCGGGAAAGCCCACGGCGAGTTGCTTAAAGAAGAATCTTGGCGATGTATCGATTCAGTCGTCTATGGATTTGGTTCGGTGCAGACGATTGCAACGGGGAAATGGTTTCGCAGCGAACTCGAGTCCGCGTACGAGAGACTGGCCCCATTCATTCCCGATCGCCACAAAACAGAAACCGACGCATTGGCGGATTCGTTGGGGGTCGAACGAAGGTTGATGGCGGTAGTCAACGTTTTCCCCGAGTTGTTTCACTGTTCGGGATTCGCCGTTTTTGGCTCCGCAACGAAAGATGGAAAACTCTATCACGGTCGTGTCCTGGATTATATGACGACGATCGGCTTGCAAGATTCCGCGACCACCTTCGTGATGGCACCCACTGGTTACCTTCCATTTGCAACGATCGGTTATGGTGGATTTGTGGGGAGTGTCAGTGGGATGAACTCCTCGCAAGTCTCCCTTGGGGAAATGGGGGGCCGAGGCGAAGGGAAATGGGATGGTGTCCCGATGGCGACCTTGATGCGCCGCGCTCTGGAGGAGTGCCAATCCATCGAGGAAGTGAAAAGGTTATGGACGACCAGTCCTCGCACATGTGAGTACTACTACGTATTTGCCGATGGAAAAAGCCGGACGGCGGTCGGTGTGGCTGCGACTCCCGATTCATTGCAGTTTGTTGCACCTGGGGAGTCGCATCCTTTGCTCGGAGATGGGATCCCCGATGCGGTCGTCCTGTCCGCCGGGGAAAGATTGACCGAGCTCAAGCGGCGGATTGGAAATTCACACGGGAAGATCGACGCAGAAGTGGGACAGCAATTGATGTGTCGCCCCGTGGCAATGGATTCGAACCTCCATAACGTTTTATTCGTGCCCGAAGATGGGGTGTTTTATGTTGCGAACGCGAGCCACGACAAACCTGCTGCCGATCGTTCTTACACTCGCATTTCACTCCAAGAAAAGATAGCGAAGATCCAGGTACAATCGGAAATCGCATGGAAGGCTTCGGATAGCATCCCCGTTTCGCCTGTCGATCCCATTGCCAAATCAACGGAGATATTGACTGGATTGCTTTGGAAAGGGGCAGAGTTTCCTGTGCATGTCGAACACCTAGCCGACAAGAGATTCCTGAGATTTCCATCTCCATTATCCACCGAGGATCCCAATAATGATCTCGTTGCCCTGGAGTGGTTTCCTGCCAAGGAATCGAATGAAGCAGTATCATCGTATCCGGCGGTATTGGTTGTCCACGAATCCGGGAAAGGGATGACCGTTGGGAAGATGATCGCGCGCGGGCTGGCCTCGCAGGGTGTGCACGCGTTCATGATCCATTTGCCCCATTACGGTGTGCGCCGAACCGAATTGGCAGACCAAGCCGATCCTGCGATGGCGCTCAGGCAATCGATCATGGACGTACGGCGAGGATTGGATGCGATTGCGAAGTGCCCCGGGGTTGATGCGACGCGTATCACGCTGCAAGGTACCAGTTTGGGCGGTTTCGTCGCTGCTACGACTGCTGGACTCGACGATCGCCCCAACCGATTGGTTATCCTCCTGGCTGGAGGGGATTTAATATCCGTCGTCCGGGATGGCAAAAAGGACGCGCAAGGGTTCCGGAAGCAGATGTTGGAGCGAGGAATGAACGATGACGCGATAGACCGAGCGCTCGATGCCGTCGAACCACTCCACTTGGCCCATCGAATCTCCTCTCAGAGAACTTGGCTTTACTCCGGAAAATACGATGACGTCGTACCACCCCGCTCCTCGAAACTTTTTGCAGAAGCGGCAAAGATTCCCCCATCCCAACATATTGAACTGGAAGCCGATCACTATAGCGGCGCCCTGCTCTTACCAGGCATCGTCCAAGAGATCGCGACGATTGCGAAACAACAGTAAAGTCTCTGCTTTATCGCAATTGTACGGCGTCGATTCCCTGTTGTCTCTTGAAGTTTCCGTGGCGGTATTTGACTTCGCATGCTTTGCCTCCCATAGGTTGAATAGAACGGAGTTTCTTTTTCAACCCAACCGCGGACTGTCGCACGGATGTCGATCAGGCAAATTGTCGCCGTACTGCTCCTAATGGGATGGGGTTCCACTGTACTCGTGGAGTGCCCTATGCTCGTGGAGTGCCGAGGGGGGGAGTTACGTGCCTTGACCTCCGAGAAAGAGGCTTTGGAATTGCGTCTACAGCTGATCCAGGCTGCGGAGCATTCGATCGACCTCGTCTCCTTTCAAATCCGAGACGACCGTACAGGAGGACAAGTCCTCGCGCACTTGGTCGACGCGGCGTCGCGAGGCGTATGTGTCCGTGTGATGGTCGATGGTCATTGGGGTAGCAACAGTCTTCCCAAACCACTTATGGATTATCTCATCCGCAGCGGAATCCAGTTTCGGGAGCGACCGGTCGATGTTCGCTATCGGCTCGAGCTTGGACGTCCTCGCCTTCATGACAAGCTCCTGCATATCGATCAAAAGCACCTCATCATCGGAGGAAGAAACATCGAGCAGGACTACTTCGGTATTGGAGAAAGAATCTACGTCGACGAAGACTTCTATATTCAAGGAATCTACCACGCATCGATCGCGGACTACATTGATTGTCGATGGAATGAATGCATCACCGCACAGCCACGACTCTATGGTGAAGAGGCCAAGCGGATGGTAAAGAAGCAAGTGCATCCTCAATGGAACAACATGCTCCGCGAACAAGCCCTTTGCGAAATCGAAAAGTGGCTGGCGGAGTGTCGAGCAGAGCCGCTAGCTGCATGCGACACATCCCGCTGCGGCAAGCTCGAACTCGAAACGGTACCCATCGAATGCGAACAGATCCAGTTCCTACACGATGTGGTCGGTGGCAAGAAGAATGCTCCCTGCGCAATCACGTCGCGAATCCACCAACTGTTAGAGGGATCGAGGTCCTCAATCGATCTCTGCACGCCTTATTGCGTCATCACACCGCAGCTAAAACGAATCTTGATCGCAGCCCGAGACCGAGGGGTTCAAGTTCGGATTCTCACCAATTCGCTTGAAACGACCGATCAAGTGGCGGCGCATGCCGGATTTGCGAACGAACGTCGTTGGCTGCTTCGGCACGGGGTGCAGGTATACGAGTTCCAAGGATGTTCGACCCTCCATGCCAAGTTGATTCTCGTCGATGGCAAGTGCTCGGTGATAGGCAGCCATAACTTGGATTACCTTTCGGAGAGGCGAAACTCGGAAGTCGCATTGTTGGTGATCGATGCCTCTTTCTCGCATGTCGTTCAAGACATCTACCAAGCTCTTTTACGGCAATCGCGTCTGTTGAAAACGGGCGAACTCTTGCTTTACGAAGCGAGGGAACAAAGTGTCGACCGGGACGAGCTGAGGTCTTTCCGACGACTTCGCTTCGCAGCCCCCTTCATACAGAAATACCTTTAGCCAGAGCTTCGTTTGGACCGCAGGTCTATTTGGTACGCCACCATTGCGATCGGCAAATACCGAGCTTCGTTGCGACGGATTCAATCTCACTGGCAAATCGACACGCGTCGACATAATAGCCCGCGGTCGGTCGAATTTTTTTGCCACATGCCTTCTCCCAGTAGGAGTTCAGGCTGGCCATGGATAGTTCTCGTACCCATTTGGCGATGACACTCGCAGCACCAGACGGAAGGAGCGAATCTCCCCCCACCCGAAACGATATCGCTACGTTGCATTCCCGCCATTGCGTTTGATAGGTGGATAGCCTTGGGCTTTCACTGCCTATCTGGACCCAAGTGCCGTCCAACGCATTCATCACGATAGCTTGGTAGCGATTCCTGCCACCATGTTTGTCGAAAAACATGTCGATGCACCTAGGACTTTCGCGACTAGGTTGGTTTGGCGAGCTTTCCTCGATTGGCTGCTCTACAGGTGATTGGGCCAAACAGGATTCGGCTAGAGACTTGGCAAGCTGAAGGGAGAGTTCGCTTAGCACTGAAGATTTGTTGCCCGCTTCCGAGACCAATCGATTGAATTCCGGCTCGTCGATGCATCGAGCTTGAACTCCAAGGAGTTTCACCCCTGTTGGAGCAAGGTGCTGGGTCACCCGAGGACCTAACGTTGCGAGGATCGATCGACGCGAATGGGGCCCCCATTCAGAATCCAACCCATCGTTCAGATACGTGTGAGATGGGAGCGAGCCGCCTGCGACCAGTTCGCAAAGCCATGGAACGGATTGGAGGCGTTCCCAATCCGTCGCCATAAGCCTTGATAGCGACAAGTCGGTATCAGCGCCTCCGGAACTGGACCAAAGGAGCCATTCCGCGGCTAAGGATAGGCTTGGCCAGCCGTACTTTCCCACGAGGATCTTTTTGGAATCCCCGATACTCAGAAAATCGTTTCGAGGGAAGGAGGGTTTTGGCTGAAAGCAGACGGCTAATGCCTGGCCGAGTTCTTCGATTGTCCATCGATCGGGAATCCACCATGCCGTTCCCCCGATCACCAGTGGTCCCATGCTAGGGCCGTACCCTGCTTCGTCGATACCGATGACGATACGTCCGCTCATGGAGCAGGTGGCGTTAAGAGGTTGCCATATGGATCGGCTTGCCAGACCCGCCCCGTTTCCAGTTCCATCGCTGTGAGCCATTTGCCGCCGTAGCAATACGTGTCGATGCAAATCAGATGCGGCAGCTCGATGATCCTCCCTTCGCGATCGTGCGTGTGGCCAACGATTGCTCGCTTTCCAGACATGTGGGGACCGGGGACTTCCTGCGTCAGTTTGACCCAACGGAGCAGATCGTCCGGTTGCTCGTCGAGCGGGAGGTCGGGGTCATAATTCGCGTGGACCACAAAATGAGTGTCGTTTTCAAAGAAGTTCGGCAGGTTTTCGAGAAAATCGCGGTGGCTGCGCGGGACGCAGTTGAGATCCCCGACAAATCCGTAAGAGTCCATCGTCTGGACACCGCCGTGGTTCAACCAGGAAAACGGGGGGACTTCCCCCCGGAGGACTTCGAGCATCATATCCTCATGATTTCCTCTCAATGACACCAACTGGCAGACTTCGCGCAATTCCAGCAGCCGGTCGATGACCCCTTTGGAATTTGGCCCGCGGTCGACATAATCACCAACCGTAACAATCGTGTCGTTCGAGGATGGTTCGATCGCCTCAATGAGAGCGTTGAATGCGTCCAAGCATCCGTGAATGTCCCCAATAACAACCGTTCTTTCCATTTGCTGTCGCGTCCCTCTGTTGGAATGGTCTCATCCATCCTTCAGCTTATTCGCTAAACCGCACTCGGAACATGCCAAATCATCCAGACGCTATGACTTCAGAGCCACCATCGTCACCCCCGGAACATATCACTCCCCTGCGCGTGCGGTATTGCGAGATCGACGGCCAAGGCCGAGTGCATAACTCGCAGTATTTGAATTACTTCGAACGGGGGCGAGTCGAAATGCTGCGCAGCTTCGGAATCTCTTACAAGGAAATCGAGAAGTCTGGATTGATGCTCGTCGTCAAATCCATGCAAGTCGAGTTTCACTCCCCCGCCGAGTTCGATGAAGAATTAGAATTGGTGACTTCATTGAACCACAGCTACGGAGCGAGGATCGACCATGGATACCGAATTGTACGCCCCCCCGAATCCGATCTATCCCGATCGATTGGCCCTATCGTCGTTACGGGAACTAGCAGTATTGCCTGCGTCGACCGAACCGGCAAAGTTCGCCGTCTGCCGAAAGAGCTACAGTTGTTTCGCAGCCTCTCGGGGGATTGATCAAAAACTCGTTAGGAGTGGGCTCCTAAAAAGGGATCGATTTCGCGGACTCGACGGCTTCCTGCTAACTTGCATCTCACTCCTTTTTTGTCTCGAAGCCTTGCTACAACGAACCGACGCGCAGTCTCTTGACGCCAGAACTTACGAAATGGATACCACCCAATGGCAGCGAGCGAACAGCGATCGTTTGAAATCCCCCACCGGTTGGCTCGCTTTAGCCGCTCATCTTTGGCTTGATCATCATTGGATGGACATTGGAGGGGACCCATCCTTTCCTGGCCACCTAGGGAGCGATGCCCCCTCCGATCTTCATGTTCAGGCGATGACGATCGAAAATGAAGTTCGCGTGCGGACTCGCTCCCAGCACACACTCAAAATGCAGCAGTCGACTCGCGCGAATTCCGCTGATGCCATTGCGGAATCCGAATCCAGTATCCGCGATCTCCCAGCCATGGAATCAGCCTCGCTCAAGCTTCCGCTCGGTCTCGATGCGGATTGCCCCGATGTACTTATCCTAGCCGACCGTTATCGCCTGCAAGCGGTTCGACGCAACGGACGAGTTGCTCTCCGAGTGCGGGATCCGGAATCCTCGACGATCCAAGAGTTTCCTGGAAAGTTCTGGTTCCCAATCGATGCATACTACCGTGTTTCCGCGACGTTCACTCCTTATCCTGAGAGCAAGTGGGTCACTCAGGCAAATTCGAAAGGGGAGCAAGCGGGAGTGGAGCAAGTGGGCGAGATTGCATTCGAACTCGACGGGCTTTCGGTGCAATGGATTGTTCAAGCCGAAAGCGACGATGAGCATTTGATCGTTTTTCGTGACGCTATGTGCGGCCAAGGCGCCTATCCAGCGTGTCGATTCCTCAACTTCTCTGTTCCCGATCTCCATGGCAAAGCGGAGGGAACGGTCCAGCTCGATTTCAATCGCTCCTACAATCCGCCTTGCGCGTTCTCGCCACACACCCTTTGCCCGTTGCCTCCGGACTCCAATAAAGTCAATTTCGCGATCCCGGTGGGGGAACGATATGCAACCCGAAACGAACGATTGCAGCGAATGCAGAAGGTCATGGGGAAACTACCCGAACCCTCACGGATTGTCCCGCTCGACGTGGAGTGGGGAGAGCGAAAGTCGATGGATGGGTACGACCGCATTCATCTGACTTATGCCTCCGAAGCAGGAGACCGAGTCCCGGCATGGCTATTGATTCCGCATGGAGTCCAGCGTGCGCCCGCCATGCTTTGCCTCCACCAAACCATCGCGATTGGAAAAGATGAACCTGTTGGGCTGGGAGAGCAGGAAAGCAAAAGGCAAGCTCTTCATCTCGTTCGGCGAGGTTACGTTTGTTTGGCTCCGGATTATCCGAGCTTTGGCGAATATCGATTTGATTTTCAGCGAGCCTTTCTAGAGGGTCGTTTCGAGAGCGGAACGATGAAATCCATTTGGAATAACATGCGTGCCGTCGATCTCCTCTGTTCGTTGCCCGAGGTAGACGCCGAGCGAATCGGTGTCATCGGGCATTCGCTCGGAGGGCATAACTCTTTGTTCACCGCCGCCTTTGACAGCAGGTTGAAGGTTGCTGTAACCAGCTGCGGTTTTTGCAGTTTCAGAAAATACTACGGTGGAAATCTAAAGGGCTGGACCAGCGATCGCTACATGCCGAAAATCGCATCGGTTTACCAAAACGATCCGCAGCGCGTTCCGTTCGATTTCGACGACGTACTCATCTCCATCTTCCCTCGAGCGATCTATGTGATGGCACCCTTGCATGACGCGAATTTCGATGTCACCGGCGTCAAGGATGTGCTCGCGAAAGTGGAGCCGGTTTACGAGCAGGCGAACGCACGCGAGAAATTGAAGGCAGCTTTTCCGGACGCAGCCCACGAATGGCCCGCGGATCAACGCGATGCCGCTTACGCATTCATTGACGCGATCCTCAAACGCTAGCCACCACCAGACACCCTGGAGTCCGGCAGTGGCATGCTGCGATTGAGAATACGAGTCGGATTCGCGGTATCGACCCCTACTTTGTCGGGAACAATTGCTTTCGGAGGAATGTATAGGCGAGCGCCTGCATGAACGCGGATTGCTTATTGTTCGCTGCTCCTCCGTGTCCACCTTCGATATTCTCATAGTAGAGAACGGAGTGCCCCTGCTGTTCCATCTTTGCCATCATCTTGCGAGCATGTCCAGGATGAACACGGTCGTCTCGAGTCGAGGTGGTAAAGAGAACGTTCGGATACTTGCGATCCGGCGAAACGTTGTGATACGGCGAGAACGTTTTGATAAAGGACCACTCCGCCGGAATATCGGGGTTTCCGTATTCTGCCATCCATGACGCTCCAGCGAGGAGTTTGTTGTAGCGCTGCATGTCCAACAAAGGGACTTGGCATACGACCGCTTGGAATAGATCAGGGTAGAGTGCAACCATGTTTCCCATCAAGAGTCCACCGTTCGAACCGCCTTGGATGCCGAGATGATCGGGGGAAGTAACTTTCCGAGCGATGAGGTCTTCTGCGACCGCGGCAAAATCTTCGTAAGCGCGATGACGATTTGCCTTCAAGGCCGCTTTGTGCCAACGGGGGCCGTATTCGCCTCCGCCACGGATATTCGCGACGACATACACGCCTCCTTGCGATGTCCAAGCCCGTCCCACCGAAGCGCTATAGCTGGGCTGCAGGGAGATTTCAAATCCGCCGTAACCATATAGCAATGTAGGGTTCTTGCTATTGGGCTCAATGTCCTCGCGAGCGACCATGAAGTACGGAACGCGAGTCCCATCATTGCTCTTGGCGAAGTGTTGGGAGATCTTGAGACCCTTTGCGTCGAAGAAAGAGGGCAGCTCTTTGAGCTTTTCCGGTTCCGATCCGATTTTGCCCATATAAAGAGTGGTCGGCGTTAGGTAGTCGGTACTCGTCATAAAGTACTCATTGGATTCGTCGGGATCGACTGCGGTGACACCGATCGTTCCAAAGCTAGGGGCACCTACCATCGTCGCGCGTTGCCAGCCTTTGCGACTCGGAGTAAGCACAAAAAGTTTGTCCTTCACATCGTCCAGGACTTTGAGGATGGCATGATCCTTAGTGAAACCGATGCTTGCCAAGGCAGTGGATTCGGAGGGTTCGAAAATGACTTCGAGCGTCCCGTTCCCCGCGAGGAAGTCGTCCAGTTTGGTGAAGAGGAGCGACCCAGCTTTGTAGACTTTGTCACCCAGGTCCCAATCCTCGCGCAGTTCAATTGCCAAAGTACCTCGGAACACCGATTTGTTCGCGGTATTCGGAGCATCCACTTTGATCAACTTTGCATTATCGTCCAAGACGAAGAGCTCGTCGTTGTAGAAAGCGATGGTACGCGAGACGTAGTTTCGCTCGAACCCGGGAGAGTCATCATGAAAAGCGGAAATAGACATGTCTTCCGCCTTCCCCTCATAGACTATTTCAGCCGATTCCAGGGGCGTACCACGTTTCCATCGTTTGGCAATTCTAGGGTAGCCCGATTCTGTCATGGAATTGGGGCCGAAATCGGTCTGAATAAAGACATGGTCTCGGTCGATCCAACTCATGCCACCCTTCGCTTCCGGTCGCTGAAAGCCATCCTTCACAAACCCACGCGAGGGGATGTTGAATTCACGCGTGACATCGGCGTCCGCCCCACCTCTAGAAAGAGTGATCAGGGCCAAGTCGTAATTGGGGCGCAGAAGGCTTGCTCCCTTCCAAACCCAGTTCTCGTTCTCTTCCTTCGCCAGCTGATCCAAATCCAGCAGGATTTCCCACTTCGGATCCTTTTTCTTGTACTCCGCTAACGTTGTTCGCCGCCAAAGCCCGCGAACGTTGGTTTTGTCACGCCAAAAGTTGTAGTAGTACTCTCCATTTTTGGAGACGAATGGGATCCGCTCATTCGAGTCCAGGATCGCAAGCAAATCGGATTCAAGCTGTTTGAATTCGGAGGAGCTCGCAAGCTTGGAGAGCGTTACCTCGTTTTTGGACTTCACCCATTCGATAGCTTTTTCGCCCGTAACGTCTTCGAGCCAGACATAAGGATCGGAAGGGTTGGATTCGATTTCTTGCGACATCGTCACGGGGTTCAGATAGAGGAAGTGGGCAGAAGAAAAAGCGATGGCGACAGCATAGGTGACCCATCGCGAGAGATTGAATTCCATAGCGCAAGGTGCCTTCAAGGGGAATAGGACGGTAATGGTTGCATGTGAATGGACGTAGGGTGGAGAGGGGAGGTTGATTGTAGCAACCGCGGGTCGGAATCGGTATGATGGACGAATCTCTTCCACGGCATGCCATGACCTCGTGGGTCTCTCCCAAGATTTTAGGGTGGGAACACCATGCCGATTCAAAACTACGTTGATGGGCAAGGGCGTGACCATGGTACGCACATTCGCTGTCGGCTCCCGGGACGATTTTGAATCCGCAACGTTTTGGGGACATGAGTGCGATAGCTCTGTCGCGAGACCACCTCGACGGCGTCCCCTTGGGTCGACAGTGCTTCTGTGGGGTGCTTGCTTGGTTTGGACAGCGATCGGTGCGTCGGTGTCCAGTTCGCAAGAGCCGCCTGGCTCGCCTCAACGCTACCGTTCCGTATCGTCCGAAGAGCGGATTTCGATGCTCGAATCTCTGCGAGAGGCGTCGGCGACACTTCCATCGAGTACCGGAAATGGCGACGCAAATCCGGACTTGCGGGCGGCGCCTGGGGGCGGTGCTTCGCTCGCCAACTACGATGATCTGATCCGGCTTATTGAGTCGACCATCGACGGAGATTGGCTCATCAATGGGGGTACTTCCACGATTGTCCCCTATCGAAACGGAGTCCGAATCTCCACCGAAGGATTGATCGAGCGGATTGGACCTGTGGAGCACGATGCAGCAATAGCCAAAGCCAAGCGCATCGGTCGCATGCGGTGGGATGCGCTCGGTGATTGGCAGAAACCCTCCGACCTCCGTTGGGTTTCGCTGCATGAAGTCGACCGATTGGTCGACAGCCTGCGAAAAAAAGGACGACTTGGCAAACTCGAGCTGGAATTGCTCGGCGGAATCGTTCGCATCGACTACCTGGCATGGGATTCCGACTCGAACGAATGGCTCATCGGGGGTCCCGCTGGCAGTCTTGTCCCCAACGTAGACGGGGAATTGGTTCATGAGCAATTGCGGCTTCCTCCTGTCCTTCTCGAAGACTTGATCACCATTGCACCGCATGTGCTCAGCGGTGGAGGTGAGTTTGGATGCTCCATCGACCCGGACACGAAGAGGCTCCAACAAGCCTACGAGTATGCGATGCAACCAGGGGCTCAACGCTCGTTGCAACGGACTCCCGATCGATGGATCGAGAACTGGCGCAAGCTTTTGGGGGAGCAGAATACAACGATCGTAGGGCTGCCCGCCGATTCACCTACTGCCTTCGCGCTTCTCAAGGCCGATGTGGAGATGAAGATGATGGGACTCGGGCTCGAACCGTTACCTCCCACACTGCGATCCTATTGGCACGAAACAGAATTCTTGCAATCCAGATCTCCAAACGGACTGGTTCGATGGTGGTACACGCTTCATACCAACAAGATTCCCTATGATTCCCAACAAGCCGTTTACAAGATTTCGGTTCAGAATGTGAAAGTGTTGAGCGAATCGCAGTTCATCAACGAGCAGGGAGATCGCGTCGTATCCAATTTGCCCGATATTGCCGCTGACGCATTCGCGACTCACTTCACGAAGAAACACGAAGAGATCCAACGTCACTCGGTCGTCCAAGCGAGATTGAGACACATTCTGGATCTGGCCGTCGTCATGGAGCTGATTCGAAATGAGATGATGAAAGAACGCGGTGCGCCTTTCCTATGCCTTCACGATTTGGCGATCCAACCTCACATGCCGCGCACGCCGCTTCGAATTCAGTCAATTGCGTCCACGCATCAAGCGAAAGACGGCACCCGCTACGCCGTCGTCAGCGGCGGCGTAGCGATTCGAACCTTAGGCCTTGCGAAACGACTGTCTCTTGGTACGAATCTGCAAGCGGTAACGGTCGAACGGAATCTGAATTCAAAATCGCCGTTTTGGCGTGAAGACATCGGATCGAATCGTTAATTGGATTCTATCTCTCATCGACTCTGGACTTCGTTTCCGTTGACCCGTCGCGAGTTCCACGGTGCTCAAAAGGGTCGATCCGAAATTACCGTGGGTGAAGATCGAGTCCGCCACAGTAGAGCAAGTCAGCGTTTTTGAAGCTCTCGACGTTTTGAAGGCCGCCAGCCCGTCGCTTGATAGACATAAGCTCGCTATCGATGAGGTTCGACTATGCATCATCGATTTGTATGAGCGCGAGTTACCTTTGACTCGTAAGTCGCACAATGCCCCGAAGATGCGGCGCTCCTGCAGGAAGCATTTTGGGGGCTGGCGGAAGACGGTTGAATCCCTTGGCTTGGGATCGGAACTGCGACGCATGTGGACTCCCCAGAAAGTAATTGAAGCGATCCTTCGTCGGCGGGCCGAGGGCCACGATCTCCCCGCCACTCGCTACGAAGACTACGGTTTGTTCGCTGCTGCCAAAAACCGATTCGGTAGCTTTAACAAGGCGGGTGGTCGTTGCCGGCATCGATGCGGAGGTGCGTGAGCAATGGGATGACGAAAAAGTCCTAACGCGAATACGGCAGCTGATTCCGGAGGTAACGATCCATCAAATTCGACTTGTCGATTCGAAGGTAACATCCGCTGCAGAGCGTCGCTTCGGATCGATTCGCAAAGCGGTTGAGGTCGTGGAGTGCTCCCCAAAAGTTGATCCATGAGTTATGAAAGTCTATCGCCGCAAACGGCAGGAGGACTTTGATGACGAGAAAGCGAAATCGGCATTCGGCCGACCAGATTGTGAAGAAGCTACGAGACGCCGATGCAATGCTGGCTGCGGGCAAGAGTGTCGGCGAGGTACTACAGGCCCTCGAGATCAGCGAACCGACCTTGTCCCGTTGGAGAGCCCAATACGGGGGCATGAAGAAAGAGGAAGCCAAGCGGCTGAAGCAACTTGAGGATGAGAACCAACGACTGAAGAAGTTGGTTGCCGAGCAAGCACTGGACATCCAAATGCTGAAGGAGATCACTAGGGGAAACTGACCAGCCCCGAGTCACGACGAGCCGCCGTGGAACAGCTCCAAGCGAAGTTCTCTGTATCGGAACGTCGTGCCTGTCGAGTGCTCGATCAACCGCGATCGACGCAACGATTTGTGGGGCAGCCCAAGGATGATGATGCGCGGCTGACGAAGAAGATATTGGATTGTGTCCGTGAGCGACCACGCTGGGGTTACCGGCGCATCACACAGTTGTTGCGTCGCAGTGGTGAACTGATCAATGTGAAGCGAGTCTATCGCCTTTGGAAAGCAGCAGGCTTGAAAGTACCAAGAAAAAGCAGACTAAAGCGAGCCACTGGGGAAAAGGAAAACGCTTGTCACTTGCAGCCTGCGGGCTGTAAGAACGATATTTGGAGCTGGGACTTCGTTCAAGCCTCGACGGTTGGTGGCAAGACGATTCGCTTCTTGAACATCGTTGACGAATACACTCGGGTGTGCCTGAGCATCAAGGCAAGCCGGAGCATTACAAGTGAGGATGCGATTGACACGTTGGCGGAGCTATTCGCCATGCTTGGAGTACCTAAGCGGATTCGAAGTGATAACGGCCCAGAGTTCATATCAGCGGCGATCAAGCGTTGGCTGTCGTCGCTGGGGATCGAGGTGCTGTACATCGAGCCTGGTTCACCTTGGCAAAACGGAGGCTGCGAGAGCTTCAACAGCAAACTACGAGATGAATACCTGAGCCAGACCGAACTGTTGAGCGAACAAGATGCACGACTCAAGGCGAGGGCTTGGCAAAACGACTTCAACGAGAAGCGTCCGCACAGTTCGCTGGGCTACTTAACCCCCTCGGAGTTCGCGCGTCTTTGTGGAGCTTCGCCTTCGCTCGCTCCAGCGAACCACCACAACGAGATGGCTACGCCATTACCAACTACCTAACCAAACCTTTCATAACTCCTGGTACAGAAAACTGGGGCACTCCACCAGCCATTGCAATGCGCAACGCACGGTAAGCACGTTCGGTTAGACGGTATCCCCGTTGTGTTTCTCATCGATGCAGACGGGACGCTATACTCGACCAATGCCAGAGGGCAACTCGATCAAATGATTCCGAAGCTCCTAAAAGCGGGCAGAGTCAGACCGTGAATACAAAATCTACTCAGCTAGTCAAGAAAGGGCAGTATGGGATTATTTGGTGTCTGCAGTCGAATACAAAATGACAACTACGGAAGTGCGAGTACGTGGTGATGTGGGGGGGCCCTTCAACGGGCATTCTTACCCGATTCGTCTATTTCTCGATTGGTGTTTTCTCGCCAACCGCTGGCTGGTCATTTCGAACACGATGTCAAAAGCTACGAAATATTGTCTGCATTTTGGTGTATCTTCAAACGATGGTGTATCGCTGGAACAGCCCACGCCACGATCAATAAATAGAGTGCAAATGCTAACAGCAGGACGATTTGGCCAAACCAATCCGGAAGAAAGAATGTCGCCAGCGGACTGTCGCCAGCAATCAGAAGAGATACCCCGACAATACCCACGGCCATTGTGCAAATGTAGAACATAACGCAATGTGTTGCGACCAGAATCAAAGCGGTAACCAAGGATTTCACTGCAAGGCATTTGTTGTCGCGCCACTGGCGGATACCCGAGATGCTGAGCACGCTAATCGTAATACCCGCGAAGATACCGTTAGCAAAGGGGGTGACAAGATCTTCGGCGATGCGTTCACAATAATCAACAGCCCACATCGCCCAGTCAATAATCGAAACCAAGATCAGCAATACAAGCCAGACAATCTCTACCATGCGTTGCGCGCCAGCCGAGATTACATGTCGACGCTGCAGCCACCATGCAAGAAGCGGAACAACCACCGACCCAGCGAGAATTGGAATCGCGACGAACTGAAAGTCGCCAAGCCTAACACCAACCATCTCGTGAAACCATCGGCCGAGTTTAAATTTTTCCATCTTGGCACCTCAGGCTTTCAGAACGACGAACGACAGCCTTCACTCGGCACGTGCGAGTGAGGCCATCATACCAAAATCGCCCGATCGCGTGCTCGGGGTTCATGAGATTGTGTACGCCCGGCACAGGCGTTGGTCAGTAGGGATTAGAGGGCGTGCAAGCGCAATATTGCGAACCTCAACACCTATCCGTTGATCAGGGAAAGGATGAGCGTGGGATGAGGAATACAATGATCATAAACGCCCGAATGCAATGCGTTTCTCTTGTTCAAGATCATTCCGCAACGATTCTCGTCATTTTAAACAAGTCGAGTTCGACCAGGCGATTAATTAAAAAGTCGGAATGTCCTGATTCTTTACAATAGGTATTGATATGGTGAGAGACTTCTTCGTCGTCGAACGGACCTTCACAAACATTGTACCACTCAGAATCTCCCTGCAACTTAATGATCGTCAATCGGCGGGTGCGTAATTCCAAGATTGCGAAAAAGCGAATCGGACCGGATTTCCATCTTACTGCCCATTCTGGTGATGCTGAAAAACCAACCTTCTTAGCAAACTGCGTCGTATTTAGGCCAGCGGAAATATGCGTGAAATCCTTGAATTTGGCGAGTCGATCGATTTCGATGATCGCGATTGCTTCTACAACCGGAAGCGATCGACGTATCTTGCATTGAACACCGTTGTCGGCTTTCTTCGGCATCTCTTCTTCTTTCAACAGCATTGCGCGGTAGCGTAACACGGCTGCCTTCGCTAATGATACTTGGTCAGGTTCGCCTCCCCGTCGCCCTACTCGTTTTAGTTCCTCGGTCCTTCGCCAGAGATCTATCGATGCGTTCAGCGCTTCACTCATGTATTTCAATCTTTGCTCTGGGTCGCTTTTCGAATCTAGCTGAGCATTGGCTAATTCCTCCAGTGCGTCGATCAAGAAAGAGATATAGGTTAGTCCTCCCATATAGCGATCCCACAAGGCCTTAGCACTCTGTGATGCGGCCTCCATTCGCAATCTTTCCAAAGCGTTCAAATCAAACACACCGACAAGACCATCAGGAGACTTTCCGGTCCAGAGCTGCTCCGAAAAATCTTCTTTTGGTGGTACTGCTTGTTTAGGCTCTCCGGGTACATTTGCTTCGATGGAGTTTTCCTTCAACCACATGATTCGATACAGGAAAAGGGCTGCTCTTGCTGCCCCTTCCGAGTCAGGCTCACTTCCTCGCCGTTTGTTTCGCCCAAGTTCGTAAACGCGTTGCCAAGTTTTCAGTGTAGATTCAAATGCTTCACGAATATGATCGAGTCGCTCTTCTTTGCCTGCTGACGTTTCGAGTTTTGCCAAGGCAAGATCCCTCTCGGCGACTTGGACGATCTGGATATCGGTCAAGCCACCCTCATTTCTCGCCATGAGGGCTGAGTGAACCTGCTCAAGTGCTTCAAGTCATTCTTTCGAACGTCTTCGAAGCTGGCGTCTTCCGTCAAACCCGAAGGAAACTTTTTGGTTCCTATTTCGGTCGGGTAAGCGAGAGTAACAAGATAGCTTTGATCTTAGTTTCGAGCTTTCTCTTGTTGGTCTTTTTCTTCGAGCCACATTTCATGGAATCGAAATAGCTCTGCTCGAGCCCTACCTTCTGCGTCCGGCTCGCCCCCCTTTCTCCCACTAATCCTCAGCACATTGATTCTTTGCCATGTTTTAAGGCTATCGATAAAGGCATCCTGAATTGCATCCAGTCGTTCCGTCTTTTCCTTGCTTGCATCTAACTGAGCCTCAAGCAATTCTCGTCGAGTTGCAAGCAGGATTCCGATGTCGAGAAGACCTCCCTCATGCCGTTGTCTCACAGGGAGAACCGCCTCCTTTAATGCTGCAATCTGGGTGTATTGGATCGAATTGAGATCTTGAGAATCTCCAAACTCTGCGGGAAGTGGACCTCCGCCAGCGTCATTCGGCGTTTGATCTTGAGCAACGACTGTGATGCACAGAAGCAAATACAGTGTCAGAGTTCTCATTTCTTCTCTCCTATTACTCTGCAGTCGAACCTTTGATGGGAGGGCACCGGGGGTGGCAGCAGAGACGCCGATCCGATATAAGCCCGCCACGATCACCCTAACCAGCTTAACGCTTTTAACACAGGTAGGTGTCAGTCAACGCCTTGAATTCCTCTTCCGGAGCTAGAAGGTTCCGCGAAATTTCACATTACTTTCCAGAAATTTGTCGTTAACTAGGAAAAGGACCAGATTCAATACCCCTGGCCCGTCAGGTTTTGAGGCGAACGCAAAAGTAAGAGTTGGGATGCTTCGCAGTCAGCGCGCTCGAGAGCACTCAATATCCAAATCGCCTCCACTTGAGCTAAACAAGACCACCTGGGACAGACCATAGACGTGCTGGTTCAAATAGGGACTATGGTGCAACGCGGTCCCGATCGACGATACAAAGATGCCTGCCATTGCCATTTCGCGAAGCGATCAACTCTTCGGGCGTTTGGTTCCGAGCGACCTGCCAGAGGAATCGTAGTAGCGGGTTGAACCGCTGCTGGCTTTCTCCGCTTTTCCCTGGTACGCTCCGGAAGCACTGTAAAATCGCGTGGACGTCCCCGAGGTTCTGCTTGTTCCGATACTTCGACCCGATTTGTCGTAGAACCGTGTGAGATCGCCGCTCGTTGTCGATCGCTCGATGATGCTACCGCTGCTGCTGTAGAAGCGAGTCGAACCTTTTCGACTTTCCACACGGCCGGTCGATCGTCCCGACGCGTCATATACTCTCGCAGAGCCATTACCGGTGAGTCCTCAGCGACACGCTATTGCGCGATCGCTCAAGGCGGACCAATAAAGGTGGCAGTTAGCGACTTGAAGGTGGCTGAATCGCTACTTTCGTTGACTCCTGAGACCGTCCCCAGTTTCGCGGATATCGTACTGATCGAAACGCAAGACGCTGCAGCGTTCTTTGCCAACGAGCAAGACGAAGATGGGGTTCGCTATGCCAGTAGAATCCAGACTTGGATTGAGCTTAACTCTGGCGATGCTCGCCAGCGTGAAACCGCGCAGGATCTGTATCCGTCCATCATCAAAGCATCGAAGACGTAGTGGGAATCATGGATGATCTTTTGTGGCCACACTTTCAGCCGCTTTGGAAAGATCTCGTTGTTACTTCTTCAACCAGCATCCTCGTCGCTGGCGGATACGGTCTATTCCTCAAGCAGCGCTCGCTATCAAGCTCCGCAAGTTTGCCCACCGTGGTACCGATTCCAAACTGGCTGGACACAACACCACGCGTTACTAAAGACGTGGACCTGGTTCTCGGACTCGATCTGATCAAGGATGCGAGCCATCAGAAGTCTGTCGTCTCTGCCCTGAAGCAGAATGGCTTCGACGCCAGCGATCGCGAGTCTGAACAACGTTGGAAGTTTCTCAAACGACTTGCAGAGGATCAGTTGATCGTTGTCGAGATGCACGCTCAACGACCTGATGCTAGCGTGGATGGTATCACTGCGACGGACAAACGCGACAAGCACAAGCCATCGCTGGGGGAACAAGGCGTTCACGGTCGGACCAATCCAGAAGCAATTGGATCCGAACTGCACCCATTCGAATTCTCATTAGACGGCGTCAACTTGGTCGTCCCGAACCCTGTCACTTGGAGTGTGATGAAGCTGACGGCGACCCGCGACCGTTGGGCCATATCGCAGGATCTAGCGAGGGATGAAGAATCGCGGGTGTTCAGTCGTTTGCAAGCCGCAAAACATGCTCACGATGTGTATCGTGTCATCGCCATGATGACGATGGAAGAACGTGATCGTGCAAGTGAAGTAGTCGAGTCTCTAATCGAAACTGACGTTTTCGATGCAGCGAAGCGATGTTGGCAGAACGACTTTGCAGGCAACCCGATACCTGTTGTTCAAGAGCTTGAGCGGAAATGGCGCGAGGGCGATCAAGCAACAATTCGTGGAGTGCTCTCAGGCTGGTTCGGTTGAAAGACGTGGCTTGCTGAGCGTCTTACACCGATGGCACGAACGACTCGTCAAAAATTTCCAATTCAATCTCCGTTATGTTCCGTTGCTCTGTTTCGTAACGTCAAGGCCTGGAGTTGTTTCTGATCGTATTGAGCGCGTGCTTCAGCAGCGGTTAGGCGGACAATCTTACCATCTTGCCAAGTCACAATTTCGGTCCCGGTTCGTTCTGCTACTTCAATCGCCTGTCGCCCTGCATCGCGGCAAGCGGCAGCCACTTTCTCGTCCATCGACATGGTGTTGCGGTCTGGATTAGGTTGGATCATAGCTTACCTTCCTCAAAGGATCGAATGAACTGCCATACATCAAAGTCCCCGACCCACTCGCCCATGGCAGTTCTTTTGGAGTCATGTTTTTGTCCGTTCGAGTCCGGTACAAGCAGAGAGTGCTTTACTCGCTGAACTTTTTATGAAGATCTACGAGTGGTCCGTAGTTTCTCATATCAGCTTGCTTCATAGCAGCAATGTACTCACCTCGAATCGGGCTTTCCGTGTTGCGGAGGTCGGTGGCAGGCCAGATGGTCACCGGTTGGCCGTGTTGCATCAACCAGATATTCGCGAGGAGTCTCGCCCAGCGACCGTTGCCATCCTCAAACGGATGAACCCAAACTGCGCGATGATGGAACTCGGCAGCAGTCGCGATGACGAGATCGCCGGATTCGTTATGACGCGTCTCCGCTTCGATTGCAATGACGCCGAGTTCAGCGGCAACGATGCTAGGGCTCACGCCAATGTTCTTTTGGGTGGTTCGGAATTGACCCGCCCAACTCCAAATCGACCCTAGCATTTCTCGATGCAGATCTAGTCCTCGATCAAGCGAAGCTTGGTTGAGTTCGTTTGAGATTTTCGTAAAAAAACCTGAAACCTCCCGGTGTTTTTGCGGTTTAACGAAGTAACAACAAATCGATTAAGCCACACACACGGAGGGTTTCAGGTGAAGTCAAGTTTCGCAAAACGTATCGGTGCACGCAAGAAGCAAATCCTGAAAAGGCTCGCAGTAGCAAGGGAGAATCGCTTCTCTCGTGGTATCTCGAATCCGAATCCCGTTCTCGCTACCAACTCTGTCAAATACGAACTTGCTGATCGCACCCATGCCATCAGCTACGCTGGTGTCTCCGCCATGCTCAAGCTCGCCGGGCATGTCGGATTGACCGATGCCATCAATCATCGTGTCCAACTCTTAAAGTCACATGCTCCTTATCATGAATCCGACCACGTCCTCGCGATGGTTATGAATGTTCTATGCAACGGAACGAGGCTGGAGCATTTGGAGCGTCTTCGAAACGATTCGACATTCCTCGATGCGATCGGTGCCGATTCGATTCCTGATCCAACCACGGCAGGCGATTTCTGCCGTCGATTCCATCAATCCGACATCGACTCCCTGATGCAAGCTATTAACGAAGCCAGGATCAACGTATGGAGACAACAGGATGATGCGTTCTTTGACCAAGCCCTTATCGATGTCGATGGCGTTATCGTGGCAACTACAGCCGAGTGCAAAGAAGGAATGGATATCTCGTACAAGGGGAGTTGGGGATACCACCCTTTGCTGGTCAGCTTAGCCAACACCAAAGAAGTACTTGCGATTGTGAATCGCAGCGGTTCGGTTCACAGCGCTCACAACGCGGCAGCCTACTTAGATAAGGCGATCTGCACTTGTATCGCTGGAGGCTTCCGGCGCATTCGAATGCGAGGGGACTGCAAGTTCTCGCAGACGGAGTATCTCGACGGATGGGACGCCCTGGGAGTACGCTTCCAGTTCGGTTATGAGGCGCGAGCGAATCTGAAGGAAATCGCAGACAACTTGGATGCGTCGGCATGGAAGAAACTCACCCGCGCCTTGCCAAAAAACAAGACCAATGAAACTCGTACCAAACCCACCAATGTCAAACGCCAAATCATTCGGGAACGCAATTACGTCCATCTGGAGTTACTACATGAGGAAGTGGCCGAGTTCGAATACCAACCCAACGCCTGCGAGAAAACGTATCGAATGGTGGTTGTTCGGAAGAACGTCTCCAAAGAGCAGGGCGATGTTCGGCTCATCGACGAGATCCGCTACTTCTTTTACATCAGCAACGACATGCCCTCGGTATCGAGCGAGGACATTGTTTTTGGCTGCAATGACCGATGCGACCAAGAAAATTTGATAGCACAACTCTCCGGTGGAGTTCGATCGCTGTGCGCTCCGGTGGACAATTTGGAAAGCAACTGGGCGTATATGGTGATAACGAGTATTGCGTGGAACCTAAAATCCTGGTCTGCACTACTGACCCCCGTGGTGACTGGTCAAGAGCAAGAACATCAAGCAGAAAAGAAACGGCTCCTAACAATGGAATTTAAAACGTTTCTGTCCGTGTTCATTCATGTGCCATGCCAAATTCTACGACATGCCAGGAAAACGATTCATCGGCTCCTGAACTGGACGGACTACACATCAGCATTCTTCCGATTGTGTGCTGTGCTCAATCTGTAGCATCGAATCGCTAGCACGGAAACGAGCTAGCAAGAAGAGCTTGGGGCATCGTAAGTCCAAAGCGAACCGTAACCGCAACGCCTAACCCAGATAAAATAAAACAATGGAGAGCAAGCAATTGAAAAAAAGCGACCAGCACTGCTGGCTCGGTGACCGCTGCGCAGCGAAAATCAAGCTAAGACGAACAAGCGTTCGCTTGTTTGAGGCCTAGTAGCCAACTAAAGGTAAATGGAGCTAGCTTGTGGCTTGGTTTGTTTAGCAAGTACTTCTCGGTCACTCGCAGGATCGATTCGAACTCAGCATCATTGAGTTGGCGACGCGTTTTGATCGATCTTACTCTCAACCCCGATCCATCAAAGGGTGTGTCGTCATCTTTGCCTGTTGAACCAAATGGATTCACGGGGAAAGTTGTTCCAATACGTCAAGAGTTAGGAAGCCCAAAGCTTTCGCCTGGACGATGCGATCCTCGCCTTGGTCACATTCAAATACTGCTCTGCTGACTTTGCGGTGACGGCCTGCGACTCCAAGGCGACGTTTCCCTGCGTAAGTGCGATTAACCGCCGAGCCTTTTGCGTGGCTACCGAATCCTTGAACTCCTCCGCTGGAATCGCTACGAAATCCAGTGTCATTCCGAGCGCTGAGAGAATGGCCTGGAGGTTAGAGACCGAGTAATGCTCGTCCTTTCCAGCGAGAATCCGAATCACTGTTGCCCGTGATACACCACTGCGCCGTGCAAGGTCGGAAACCGAAATATCGAGTTCTTTGACCCGGCTTTGAAGTAACGTCGAAATCGACATAGCTGACAATCCAAAGGGACTTGTTCATGACCGGCGGCAAGAAGAAGAAACGGCTTATGTATTGTTGCACATATGAAACAAAAAGCAAGCCAGTTCATAGGCGATACTTTCGTGGCGTTGTTCACAAGGCGTTTGGCGAAAACGATTTACGTCAATTTGTTCCGTCTCGCGAGCGGTTTTGGGGAGAGTGCGGTTCACTCAACTGCTCTGATAGGTTGGGAAAATGACCGCAGTAGGTTATTCGATTTAGCTGGTGTTTAGCACCCTACGCAAATCACCAGCTTTTTTCGTATTCCCAGCGAATTTGCCCACTCTCTCCCTTCGCCCCGCTTCGGGGAGAAGGGCCGAGGATGAGGGGTTCTGAGTGCCCAAACAGAGAGAAAATCTCTCAACCTCTCTGGGTTATGGGGTTTTGACCGCGGGGTAATCATCTGGTTGGATCACTAGAGTGGACCATTTCACTGCTAGTCTGGCTCACTAAGAAGAACCCGGTTACGAAACAATTTTTGCCCGGTTATGGGGCGCGCGACGTCAAATCTGCATCGGTTACAGCCACATTGAAAAACCGGATTTACAAGTCGGCTCATCTCGCCAACACAGACTACTGCTTGGAGGCTTGCACGTCGTAGCAAAGCAACATCCCTTGGTCGCGAATGTAGAGCTTGCCGTTAGCAATGATCGGGTGCGCCCAAGCTGGCACGTTGGTGCGATCAGGTTGCTCGAATCGCGCGAGTTCCTTGTAGCCTTCTTTCGATGGTTCAATCAGTACAATCGGCCCTTCCTCACTTCGAAGGTAAAGCCTGCCATCAGCATAAAGCAAAGCTCCTTTCGGACCTTTTCGATCTCGCCACAGGATCTTGCCTGTTTGGAAGTCGATACATGTCATTATCCCACCACCGTTTCCACCATTAGCACCGTAAAGTGCTCCATCAATAACGATCATTCCTCCGTGGTGATTCTGCATACTGGTCGTGAAGTAGACTTCTTCTGCTTCGAACTTACCGTCGCTGGTTTTCTTTAACTTCACCGCGCCGCCGCCTGCTCCATACGCGGAGGCTGCGAAGACGAGGCCGTCTTGATAAATCGGGGTCGAGCAGTTGATGCCCATCCCGTTCGATGGCTTGTTATATTGCCAAAGTATCTCACCGGTATCCGCCGATACGCCCACCACTGCGCTGGAGGTCATCTGCACGTATTGTCGAGATCCTTCATGATCGATGGCAATAATGGATGAGTACGCCGCTCCTGCACGGCCTCCACCGCCGAAGCCACCTCGCCGGCCGCCACCCCCAGCATTTCCAGGGGGGCCGAATCCTCTACCTGCCATGCCAAAGGTGCCTGGATTTACCTGTCCGCCAACAAACCCTTGGTCGGGGCTCCAGACCTGCTTCTTGGAATCGGTGAAAGGTTCAGAGGCTCCGGCGTTGATGCGAATTGGCTTCAGGTCCTTGTTGCTCGAGTCTTGTGGAAGTATCTCGATCGCTTTGATCGCTGGATTTTCAACTTGTTGCTTGAAAGTAATCTTCAACTCGCCATCTGTGACTTCAACTGGAACCGATTCAACATATGCCTTTCGAAGTCCTCCAGCTTTTTGAAATGGGTCAAAGTCTTTGAACTCCTTGCCTTGGACCGTAAATGTGAAAACTCTTTGCCCGGTTGTAGTGATACCTTGATAGGTTTCCGCAAAGTGTAGGTTCACTTGGTATTTGCCGTTGGGTAGCTTCTGATTGAAGCCAGTCATCCCCCAGTGCTCGCTGACATACAGCGTTGAATCTTCGGTACCGGTAACCACGGCCGCTTGTGGTGCATTGCCACTTTGTGGCTGACCGCCTCGCGGACCTCGCTCACCTTCGTTGGGACGGCTTGCAGTAGCAGCGGGTGCATTTGGCGTTGTAATCGCAGCGGCAGTTGTTTTCCAAATCACCTCGCCGCTGTTTTTGTTCAGTGCTACGAGCATTGCGCTGGAGGCGCCCGGCGTACAAATCACCTTGTCGCCATCGATAAGTGGCGATTCGCGAAAGTTCCACATGGGTGCGGTTCCACCAAAGTCCTCTTTGAGGCTCTTCTTCCAAAGAACTTTTCCCTCGTTAGCATCGAGGCAAGCAATCCGACCACTCATTCCAATTACATAGATACGGTTGCCATCGACGGTTGGCGTTCCTCCGGGACCTTCTTTCGATTGGGGTACATCTTGAGGCTGGGCATCACCAAGCGAGCTTGCCCAAAGCTCCTTGCCGTCGACTTCGGATAAAGCCCATACGATTTCTTGGCCGTCACGATTGCTAAGCCCGTAGATTTTTCCTCCAGCCACTGCAGGCGCACTGTCACCGCCACCGAGACCCTCGATTCGCCAAGCCAATCGAGGTCCACCCTCAGGCCATGTCTTAAGTAAGCCGGTTTCACTCGAGACAGCGTTACGATTTGGTCCCTGCCATTGCGGCCAATCTTCAGCACAGGCAACTTGGCTCGACAGCAAGAGTGCCAGGTAACATGTGATTCGCCGCATAGCATTTGCCTCAGGGGTATTGGGATTGGGTGAAGCAGCCAGTCGCGTGCTTGGACTGGTCGGGATGCCTCTAGAAAAGTAATGCGAGATCGCTGAAGCAGCGGGGCCAAAGAATCTGCACAAACTTTTTAAATACTTTAGTTAGCGATGGCATTGTCCGCAGCCAACTGCATTTGGCTGAATCGAGGATCGTCGGTCGGCGTGTACCCCTTCACCACGATGCTGGCATTACGGTGGTTCAGCAGTAACTCAATCCAATCGATCCAGGGGACCATTGGCGTGCCCGATTGACGGCTAACACTTTCGTTGAGCAACCGGTCCACCAAGGCTTGAGATTTCTCGAACGCCATGACTGCTTCGTTGGCTCGTCCCGCACGGTGATGCGCGATGGCGATGAGCGGATGGGCGATTCCCTTTCCAAACCACTCGGCATCGTTCGATTGCTCCAATCGCTCGATTGCCTTTTCCACATTGCCTGCGCGAAGATGTGCCCACCCGGCGACGTATAGGTTGGCGGCGTAATACATGGATGCGTATTTGTGTTGGAGTTTTTTGTTGGAACCGGATTTGTTCTCGACATCCAATAGCATATGCTCAACTAGGCTAGCCAATTCGGCTGCCTTGTCTTGCGAGATCTCTCCGACGAGCAAGGCACGCGTCACCACGGAAGCTGGATCGTTTGCACCAAGCGGCCCAATTTCCTGAGTGATTTTTTCGTAAGCTCTCGTTTGGTCTGTAAAAAACAGCAACTGCGGCACTCCAGAGAGCTCTGCTTGCTGAGCCGAACAACCAATCTCGACAGCTTGTGAAAAATCTGCTGCTGCAGCATCCCATCGACCCAGCTTTGCATTTAGTCTCCCTCGCTCCAACCAAACCAAGAAGTACTTGGGAAGTATCTCGGTCGCTTCGGTATAAGCTTTGTATGCCTCAGACCATCGTTGTGCATCCGCGTGAACTCTACCTGATGCAAGTAAGACAGTGGTTGAATTCAGTCCTTGATTAAACCCTTCCAGATCCTCACGAGCCCTGTTGGCGGTCTCCTCTGCCATTTTCGCTTCGTTAAGCGCGATCACTTTCTCATCGCGTTCACGAATTGCAACTTGCGCCTGCCAAACGCTAACAATCGTCCCCAACAATAATGCGGCTGTCACAGAGGATGCGGTGGTAATTGCGACCTTGTTGCGTCGAGCGAACTTGGAAAAGCGATACCAAGTTGATGGCGGACAAGCGACCACCGGCTGATGCACGAGGAATCGCGACACATCTTCGGCCATGGATCCGGCTGTTGCGTAACGTCTGTTTCGATCTTTGTCCAAGGCCTTCATAACGATCCAATCCAGATCGCGTTTCATCGAAAAGGCAAGCTTGGCAAGATCCTGATTGCGATTTGCCGCGATGGTGGTGGCAAGTTGGTTGTTAAGGGTACTCAGCCGAGTGCTAGGTCGGTGCGGTTCTTCTTCGCGAATGATTCGGCGCAGTTCATCGAAGCCAGCACTTTGTAATCGTTCCGAAGCAAATGGTGTCGTGCCGGTCAATAACTCGTATAGCAACACGCCCAATGAATAGATGTCACTACGAGTATCAATGTCGCCAGTACTCATGCCTGCTTGCTCGGGACTCATGTAGGCTGGCGTACCCACCATGGAAGCGAAGCGAGTGTACATCGTCTTGATGGTCAAGCTTTGGCCAATTGCCTTAGCCACTCCGAAATCGATGACTTTCACCAGCGGATGGCCATCTTGGAGCGTCACCAAAATATTCGAAGGTTTCAAATCGCGATGAATGATACCCTTCTGATGCGCGTGCTGGACTGCGTTACAAATATCAACAAACAGTTTGAGACGTTCGGAGATATCGAGCTGATGACCGTCACAATAATCGGTAAGTGGGACGCCTCGGACAAGCTCCATCACAAAGTAAGGCTGAGCTGATTCTGTAACACCAGCATCGAATACTCGAGCGATGTTTGGATGATCCATTAAAGCGATTGCTTGGCGTTCCGCTTCAAAGCGCGTCAGTACCTCGCGCGATTCCATACCCGGTTTGATGATCTTGAGAGCCACTCTACGTCGAATCGGCGATTGCTGATCGGCAACATAGACCAGTCCGAATCCGCCTTCACCGATCTGCTCCATCAACTTGTAAGGACCAATCATCGCTCCGAGAGCTTGTCCGGAGAATGAATGGTTCATGGCAACATACGATTCAGTTGCAATATTGGCGAATGGGGGACCATCACCTCTGGCAACGATCGGAGTATCGACTGGATTGTCGTCTCGCGCATGCTCACGCAGAAGGGCAGTGACCGAGGCAAGCAAAGCCGCGTCGCCACAGCATGCTGATTCAATAAATGCTGTGCGATCTTCGCTGGACTCGATGTCGAGGGCCTCCAAGAAGATCGATTTCTCTGAAGATCGAACTGGTCTCATTCTGATTCGCCCCCATTCAACTCGCGCCCAAGCCAAGCTCTCGCGTACGCCCAATTGCGTTTCACTGTTCGCGGCGACACGCCCAGGGCATTAGCTGTTTCCTCAACGCTTAGCCCCGCGAAGTAGCGAAGTTCGACGAGTCTAGCCATCGCGAGATCTTCTGCCGCGAGTCTAGTGAGGGCTGCATCCAAATCAAGTAGCTGATCTATGTCACCGATCTCAATCGCCACATCGTCGCACAGCTCCTGCCGCTCAAAGTCCCCCCCGTGTTTCACGCTCTTTCTACGCCTGGCATGATCGACCAAGATGCGTCTCATCGCTTCGGCCGCAGCAGCAAAGAAATGAGAACGACCGTCCCACTTGATCTCTGCATTCCCGACCAAGCGGATATACGCTTCGTGGACCAGCGCAGTCGCCTGCAAAGTCTGTTCAGCCTTTTCACGATTTAGTCGGTAGCCCGCTAGTTTCCTCAATTCTGCGTATACAAGCGGCAGCAACTCGGCTGCAGCAGCCGTATCGCCTTGTTCAATCTGCTCCAGGATTTTGGTTACTTCTGTCATGCGACTTTCGCGAAGGGGCATCCTAATCGTTAGCATTCAGACTTCTTCGAGGGGACCACTTCCGATCCCGTTTAGCTTGGTAGTCACAATTCTAATGCGGAATCCCCAGAGCATCGTGGCCAAATATTTCCAAGAATGCAGAACCGGTCGTCTCCGGGGTGAATTGCCTTCCTTAAAACCGAAAAAAGCGTCAGGTTATGGGGCGCGCGACATGCAAACTGGATAGATAGTCCTGGAGGGGATGATCAACCCCATCTACTGTGGAAAGATCAAACATAAGACCGAACTCTTCCCGGGGCAGCATGAAGCCATTATCGACGATGAAACCTTCCTCCGTGTCCAGGCCCAGCTACGCGAGAACAGCTTCAATCGTGGGAACCGAATGCCCAGCAAGCATGGAGGGTTGCTCAATGGCCTCATTCGCTGCCCAACATGCAATGTTGCCATGGTCCACAATACAACAAAGCGCAAGTCCCGTGTCTACCGTTGCTACACATGCGTCCGAGCGATCAAGAGTGGGCGGAGGGCTTGTGAGTGTCCCTCCCTCCCCGCAGGAGAAATGGAAGCTGCCGTCGCCGACCAAATTCGAATCATTTCACGGGACGAGGGGATCCGCAGCGAAATCATCCGACAAGCCATGGCGTCTACCGAGCAAGGGACAACGGAGCTCGAAGCGCAGAAGGTTCAGCTAACGCGGCAACTGAACCGCGATCATTCCGAGATACGGCAGCTGGTCATCCACAAAGATCCCAATCAGTCGATCACGCATCGAATCGCAGACGTTCAGTTACGCATCGAGGGTGCGGAAAGGAGTCTTGCCAAGGTCAGTCGTGAGCTGGCGGATTGGGAGAAGCGGGAGCTTTCCATTCAAGAGATCGAAGAGGCTATCATCGACTTCGATCGGATCTGGGAATCTCTCACGACTCGGGAAAAAGCACAACTTCTTGCCTTGGTGGTTTCGAAAGTCGAATTCGACCATGGCGAAAGCACCATCGCCATCTCGTTTCACGACAGCGGCGTCGAGTCGCTAGAGCAACAACCCTTGGAGGTCTAAATGGTTACCATCAAACAGAAACTCAGCATCAACATCGCTGCGCATGGTCGAATTCAGATCCGATCCATTGATCCGAACAAAGCGAAACGAAGAGAAAGACCATCAGGCCGAGTCCCTCGCATTTCCAGGCTGATGGCCCTTGCGATCCATTTCGATGAGCTGCTTCGAACAGGAGAAGTATCCGACATGGTCGAGTTAGCCGACCGCGAGCAAGTTACTCAACCACGCATGAGCCAAATCATGGCCCTTAACCAACTCGCCCCTGAGATCCAAGAGCAGCTACTGTTCTTGCCACGCCTCTCCGTGGGGAAACCCGAGATCTCAGAGAAGTCGCTTCGTAAAATCATCATGCTCGAAGAATGGGAGGAGCAAAGATACTTGTTCGAGACTGTGTTCGGGACACCTAGCAGCGACGATTCTGATACCATGTGAAATGGCTAATTCGGACGATTAGCCAATTACCATCAGCACCGAATAATTCGAGATACTGTACGCCGAGTTGCCGCAACACATCTGCACCCGCTGGGGATGTCCCTAGAACGCCTTCAGGCCATTTTGGGGCGGAAATCCCTGGAAATAACGCAGGTTTCCTTGTAGAGAGTGAGACGCAAATCTGGAGGGCAGGCAGCCCAATTGACCCGGTTGCTGGGCTACAATGAGATTTTTGTTTTCCGGCGTGGGCGCCGGAGAATTACTAGTTCTGTCCTTCAGCTGAGTCGCGAATCCTTTCCGCATGAAACGACTTGCAATCGAATTTCGTGATCAAAAGATCAATATGTCGCTACCGGAAGCGGGAGTGCTGACAGCAATGGTTACCGTGGTCGACCACGGTGATCGCGATACCAGCTCCTCTGACGAGGTACAACTTGAACTGGGTGGGTTGGACTCTGTCGATGGCCAACATCCGCGATGGGGAAAATTTGATTTAGTTCCCGGTGATACTGTACGAATTACTGTGCACGATGATCGAGTTTCTGATCCCGAGAAACAGCGTACTGGCGAAACTGAAGAGGAGCGACTTGAGTCAAAGCGAAACTATGTTCGGAGGGTTGCGGCTGAACTTGGATGGAAAATCCTAGAAGACTAATTCAGCACCGGACGACGAAAAGACAGAACCATGGCATGCACATGAAGCACTCGATCGGCCGTTTTGACTTGCGTTAAGTCAACCGCTCGTGCTCGGTGATGCTTCACGTTCGTCCGCGAGAGGGGAGCCAATGAGCTGGCATGTCGCTTACTATGTCTTCTTGGGCTTGCCTGCGTCGTTGTGGTTTCTGAACCGCTTGTTTTTACGCAACCGCTTACATTGGCTTATTCTATGGCCCGTTGCGATTGTGGGGTGTTACTGTGTGTTGCTTCTCGGTGTCCATTTGCTTGACTCGCACCTCGAAGCCGAACTCTATAAGCATGATCTTAATGGTGACAGGTCCTTCAGTGGCGCCGAGGTCACACCTGCGATGGAAGAGGCAATGGGGCGTCTGACCAACGATACTGGTCGCGCGTTGGCACCTATTACTGGAATGGTGTTTTCGCTTACCTGGGTTGCAATGAACTATATTCCTCCTGGAATAATTTCGCTCGCGATATGGAGATTCAGATCGCACCGAGGTGACTTTGACGAAAACGAAAACATCGCGTCGCCTGAATACGATCGCATTCAACAGGAACCTTATGAAACTGATAATCCATATCGCGTACCTCGATCGACCAATCGGGTAGAATAGGACGAACAAAAAATTGCAGCGAAGTGCTCGGTCGTGCGTTTTGACTTGCGTTGAGTCTCTTCCTCGCACTCGATGAATTTGGTCGTTCGTACCTATTGGCAGTTGGATAGGAGTTGCTAGAAATCACAACACAAAACCCGTACGCCGTGTCAAAACACGATACCTTTGTTGGGACAAAAGGCAACGGAAAGAATCCGCGGCACCTTGCGTGGTTCACGATCGGTGCAGTCATTGGACTTGCAATTGGCCGATCCATTCCGGAGGGATTTTTGCCATTTATGGGTCGTTTCTTTTCCGACGGATTACTGGTTCAATTCGCCGTGTTTGCTTTCATTTCATTTTGTCTCGGAAACTTGGGCTACGACCGGAGCACGCTTGGTACTACAAGACGTAGTCACATTTGGATTCGAGCTACCGGTGGTTTAATGCTTGGGATTGGCTTCCCATTGTTGTATTGCGTCATCCAGTATGGTGCTCTCGACTCGGTGCAGGTTTTCATAAAGCGTCGTGGTATGTTTTTCGAATTTACTTGCCTGTTTATCATTGGGATCGCAAGTTCACTTTCGACTGAATTCACAATTCGTGCAATTCGACCTCGTAAATACATGAACGCGAGGCGAATCGGGTAAGGATGCCCGTTGCCGGGCACCCTCCCCACACCACCGTACGTGCGGGTCCGCATACGGCGGTTCAGCGAAGATGCTCAAGCTCTGCCCATAATGTCTTCATGCTTAAGACCCCTTGGGCCGATAACCACGCATTCGTTAGTCCTACACCGCTCGCGATGGTCTTCGACATATGCCATGGACCTTTACGGCTTTTACCGTGTCGTATCGCCGATTGCCTTAGTCCCGATAGAGACGGCAGACACTAGCCAAGCACTTCAGTGCTGGGTAGGTGTTCCAAACGCTCCTCAGTCCCGGCAGGGACGAAAGAACGCGTTGCACGATTGGGCGAATGATCCTGACCTCTCGCGTAGCGAGCCACCATTTCGATCCTAAGCGTATTGCGATCGCGATTGATGGAATGGGAAACTCAAGTTAACGAATCGGTAACACTCAATTCATCGCGACGCCGGTCTACCGCGCCGGGATTTCTTTCGTCCCTACCGGGACTTGGGTGACGCGGTGGCGTCCACCCCAGCCCTGAAGGACTGGGCTATTGTCTTTCGTCCCTGCCGGGACTAAGACTAGCATTCCCTTTTTGGCTACGCCAAGAAGTGGTTACGTATTCATATCGAGCTAAGCTCGAGGGGGCGACTAACGCCTCCATGAGAGACATTGGGAATAAACTCAAGGCTGGTTTCTCAATGGACGCTGTCGCGGTATCATCGGTTCGAACTGTTGAGCCTGCGGTCTCCATGCGTAAGGATTCCAGTAAACTCGGATCTCCTGGCATAGGGTGGTTCCCTCGCGGCAAGTCGATTGATGGCTCTTCCTTGTTCGGCCCTTCCTGCTTCCATTGGCGTTGGAAGGTCAGTACTACGGCCTCTGCTGACTTCTATACAGCCCGGCGCTGCTTTCGTAGCGTCGTTCCTGGCTTTCAGTCTTCGAGATGACTTACTCCCTGGAGCTGTATAGATCTCCCCGGATAAGAGCATTGGTTTCCTCTGCACAAGCTCATCCTTTACCTGATCAACCGATAGGCATTGGGCTTCGCAATGATGTCGTTGCTCGCCCGCTGGTCCGGCCTTGTAGGACGTTTCTGGTTGATATCCAAACAATCGTATGCTACCGAACATGGGATCGATAACCTATGGCCTCGCGACCACTCAACTCCTCGGATTGAATGGGAGCAGAACACTAATCGTCGCTAATCACCACTAATAAGGAGTAGCAACAAGATTGTCGCGGTTTTTGATTAGTGCGAATCAGTGGAGATTAGTGTTCCTGCCTTCTCAAAACGCTGAACTGTCGATTCTAGCAATATCCAGGTCCCACGGCATTTCCGTGGTTGAGGATCAAGTCCGTCACAGTAGAACTAGAAGCTTTATTGCAGTTCTCGATGTTTCGAAAGCCGCCTTCTCGTCGATACCCATTCTTGGAAGCAAGGAGCGTTCCTTTCGGGCTTTGCCACGCTCGATCTCTTGAACATGATGGTGAAGCGACTTGCGGCTCGGCCCAAGGAACAGCGACCGACTTGACGCCATGCTCGGGACACTTCACGCGAGGCACGTGACCAAAGAGGGTGGTTTTGAACTGACTTCGGAGACAGACCATGAAGTTGCATTTCAGTGGGGTCCTTTCCCCTGAAATTATGCACTACCCACGGTGATGCCGGATGGACCCTAAAAAGGCTAACCGATGTGAGAGCAGATGTACTGCAGCTCGGTGTAGTCTAGGATTCCATGCCGGGAGCCCTCTCGCCCCACCCCCGATTCCTTCATGCCCCCAAACGGAGCGATCTCCGTGGATATCAGACCGGTATTGTGACCTACGATCCCGTAGTCCAAGGCCTCGGAGATTCTCCAAAAACGCTGGTAGCTTTCGGTGTAGAAATAGGCGGCGAGTCCGGCTCGGGTATCGTTCGCCAGATCGATTGCCTCCTGATCGGAATCGAACGTCATAATAGGAGCGACGGGCCCAAACGTCTCCTCATGTGCTATAAGCATGGTTCGATTGACACCTGTCAGAACAGTTGGAGTGAAATACGTTCCTCCAAGCGGATGACGCTTTCCACCGCAAACGAGTGTTGCCCCTTTGCTGATCGCATCCTGCACATGGGCCTCCACTTTTTGAACAGCCGACTCGTTGATCAATGGGCCTTGATCAACCCCTCGCATCATCCCATTTCCGACTCGCAGGTTCTGGACTTCCGCTGCCAGTTTCGATGCAAACACATCCGAAACGGAGCGATGGACCAGGAATCGATTGGCGCAAACACAGGTTTGTCCTGCATTGCGATACTTGCTCGCCACTGCGCCTTGAACGGCATCTTCCAAATTCGCGTCATCGAAGACGAGAAAGGGAGCATTTCCGCCCAGTTCCAGCGAGAGACGTTTCAGTGTGCCAGAGCAAGCCGCCATCAGCTTTTTGCCAACGGCTGTGGAGCCTGTGAAGCTTATCTTGGCAATGCGCAAGTCGCTGGTGAGCAAGTTGCCAGCCATCTCCGAATCGGTTGTCGGAACGACGTTGAGGACACCTGCTGGCAAACCTGCTTTCTCGGCAAGTGCTGCCAGGGCCAACGCCGTAAAGGGGGTTTGTGGCGCTGGCTTGGCAATCACGGTACAACCGGCCGCTAAAGCCGGTGCTACCTTTCGAGCGATCATCGCAGCGGGGAAGTTCCAAGGTGTGATGGACGCCACCACACCCACAGGCTGCCTCGTCACCATAATCCTTTTGTCGGCCATATGGGGTGGCACCAGCTCCCCGTACAAACGCTTCGCCTCCTCTGCAAACCATTCGATAAAGGAGGCTGCATAACGAACTTCCGCGATCGATTCCGTGATCGGTTTACCCTGTTCTAATGTGATAATCTCAGCCAACGGCTCAACATGTTGCATGATCTCGTCGTACCACGCCCGTAGCAGTAGCGCTCGTTGGCCAGCTACCATTCGTCTCCACGACGGAAAGGCTTGGTAGGCGCACTGGACGGCCCATTCCAAGTCCTTTTGTTGCAAATCGACAACTTCAGCGAGCACGGCCCCTGTTGCAGGATTGGAAATCGCAGTTCGTCGCTCCCTTTCGCCGCGGTACCAGTTTCCTCCAATGAAGGCCTCCGTTCGAAGCAGCGGATGGGGCATTGAGTGATCGAACATGACTAGAGAGCTTCCAAGTGTTGAAGCCAACGTTGGACTTTGGAAAAGATCTGCGTGTCTTGAGCATTTGCGGCATCGGAACTTTTGAGGGTGCTCCAAGTCTCCTTGTAGTAGCTAGCTGCGTATCCCGCTTCCGTGATTCGCTCGACAAAGCCGGATAGGCTTTCATCGTCTCCATTGATGAAGAAACGAGGAGATTTGCCCGGCTCGGCACTCGCCAGTCGCACGCGACTCCCTATCTTTGCATCACTGAGCCACACCGCGTTGAAATCGTCTGGAAACTGTGCAACAGTCACTAGGCCGAGCACACCACCCGACGCGATTCCAGCCACGCATGTGCGCCGCTTGTCAATCGTGTAATTGGTTCCCATATAGGATCGAACACGCATACCCACTTCTACTTCTTCGAAGCTCCAAGCTCGCTCGTCTGCAGATTGAACGACTGCGATGATCCAACGGTGATCGGCGCCAAACTGCTCCCAAAGATCGGACCAAGTTTTCGATTCTTGCTGCCCCGCATCGGCATATACGAGCAGGAGTCCATGGGCAAGATCGGCAGTGTAATTGGCGGGAACGATGGCGAATGCTTTGTTCTTCACATCACCAATCGGAATCTGAACGGTTCCTTTCGCGGGCTGTTTGGCCGCAGGTTCCTTCGATTCCACCGGAGCTTTCTCCGGGCGGGGATAGGTAAACGGAGGAAGGGAAATATCATTAGCAGGCCGAACAGAGGGTTGCACCGTGACAATCGCTGCCGCTTTATCGTCCCTTTCACCTTTTTTTAGAACGTTCAGCGGCAAAGCTTCTCGATAATCCCAAAAGGGAAGAAGCAGTTCCAACGGCTTCTCGTTGCTTAGGCTCTCATTGGAAAACCCCGTGATTCGATCTCCTGCTTGGAGGCCAGCTTTGCTCGCAGGACTTTCGTTGAGTACCAGCAAGATCTCTTCGGAACCGTTGGGTTGGCGCGAGGCGATGAGTCCTAGATACGGTTCGCGATAAGGGGGTAGCTCCTTCACCAAAGTCATCGAGGACTGCACCGTCTGCGATCCCCGGGTGACTTCGAGAACCAATGGTTGTCCCGCGTCGATCGGCCCCATGGCATGTTTGAGGTTCGAGTGCGTCGCAACCGGTTTTAGGGCAGTTTCCGAGCGTCCGGCCCGGACGACCTGATCCCCTGCTTGGAGTCCAGCCTTGGCAGCGGGCGAACCCGGCGAAACGCCGCTTAGCACAATACCCTCGGCAAACTCGTCTCTTCCTCGGACGCGAAACCCGGCCTTGCCCGGATAGATATCCTGCCCCGATTGAAGAACAGGTAGTCGTTCAAGGATATCGGACAATGGAATGGCAAAGCCAATTCCCGAGTCGTACCATTGTTCGACCTCACCCTCCGTTACGATTCCCGGATTGATCGGGGTGAGGATCCCCATCGCTTTCCCGTAGAGATCGATCAGAGGCCCACCATAGTTTTGAGGCGAGATCTTGCAGTCGGTTTGAATCGCCTTATCCCAAATCCGACCTTTGGCGCTCAAAATACCTACGCTGCGGCTAGCGGATCGGACGTCGAAGCTTTTTCCAAGTGCAATGGTCCATTGCCCGACGCGCCATGTAGCGGGATCGCTGGGAACGATCGGTCGCAATGTTGCATCGCCATCGATTTTAAGCAGCGCGATTTCGCGGCTGAAATCGCGAGCAACCAATTTTGCTGCCTTGCGTTCTTCGTTCGGTAATATGACGGTGATCGATGCTGGTTGCCCTTTGAATAAAAAGTTACTGGTGGCGATCCATCCCTCTTTGGATAAGACCGTGCCCGTCGATGGGCCAGGTGCAACAGCTTGTTTATTGACGATCTCCATCCCGCCAAAGGTCTCGATCTGCACCACGCTTCCCTGTGCCCAATTCGCGGCGGACTGCATGGCAGCTTCTTCCGCGATGTCGAGAGGGATTTGTTGCGCCACTGCCAAAGGAAAGAAACAGACCAGGGACAAAACGAAAGCGATAAGAAGCGAGGGGATTGGTGTGCGTCGCATCGATTACGGCCTTACTTGTATGCGAATGAGCTCTTGTCCTCGTTGCACCAAGAGTTGAAACGAGTCGGCCCGATTGATGGTGCTGAGGATTTTTTCCAGGGACTTTCGAGAGTCGATGCGTTGATCATTCACCAAAAGAATGAGGTCGTTGGTTTGCAGCCCTGCTTGGGCTGCGATAGACCCGCTTCGGACGTCGTCGACAAAGGCAGGTGTTTTGGGAAGGACATCGGGAATCAACGTCAAGCCGAGATCGGGAAGTCGATGAGGCTTTTCCACCGATTTGGCGGTCTCCAAATCGAGAGTCGCGGTTCCCTTCAAGATGCGATCGATGGAAGATTGGACCACCTCGAGTGGGAGTGCGTAGTTCAGCCAGATGCCCGACTGTTCGTCTCGAATCTCTTTGCCAAGCATTCCGATCCATTCACCTCGGAGATTGACCAATGCCCCGCCAGACGCTCCCGGATTGTTGGTCATGACATCGAGCACATAGACTTTGCCTTGATAAAGCGACTTCGTTTTACCTCGCCGCTGCGTCAGCGGGGCGATCGCCATGACAACCCCTTTCTGAACGCTGCAGTATTCGTCGCCCGTTGCGATCCCGAATAAATTGCTGACCCCGAAGACCCGCTGTCCCACCGTCGGCTGAGGTTTGGAGTCCAAAGGGAAACCGGTGAGGCCCGCATCTTCCACTTGCAAGAGCGCGATTTCATTCGCGGGATCGACACCTACGACCGTGGCATCCAACCTCCGTCCATCGAAGACCACGACACGCACTTTGGCGACATCCAGTACAGTCGTCCAGCTGGTGACGATGTGTCCATTGTTGCCAACCAGAATGCCGCTTTGGTAGCTCTCTAAACCTCGTGCCCCTCCTGCTCCAAACAGTTTGACGACCTTCTCTTGAACCTGGTCGACCAATTGCTCCTGCGTGGTAAGGATGGAATCGGGTTCCGTCCCCAGGGCAGGGAGCGTCAGAACTTGGGAGTGCGACCATGCAGTTAACGCGGCGAGTGTGACAAGAGTTTTGCGCAGGAAGCGTTTCATTACAGTCCCTCCTCCTTGCTCGGCTGAAGGAACTGATGGGATTTGATTTGCGCGATGAGTTTCGTCTCGAGCCCAAACTGGAGCCGCAGTACCGACGGGAATCGGAGCCGATTGTTAAAATCGGCTTTCTCGAAGTAAACCTCAGCCGGATCGCTGATGGTATCGGGGAAAATTTCCACGAGCCGAAACATACCGTCCTCAGGATCGGTGTATACCAAACAAGTGACTTCACCGATGGTGAGTTTTGTGGTGTCCATGAGTTCTCGCTCTCCGACGACCGGATTGCGCCCCAGGTAGATTGCTTCGCCAATCAACCGAGGCCCTTTTGCATGCCACTGTTGCCAAACGCGGAGGGCGATAGCAAGGCTCATCGGTGATTGTTTCTTAACCGTTTGCTGCCAACCTTGCACAGCAGGGAGCGTTTCGGATTGATCTCCCATTTTGAAGGTCAGCGACGCATCCGACCATTCACCCGACCAAGTCTGATTCTCAGCTGGCAATTCCCCTTGCCATTTCCACAACCCAGCATTCGCGTCTGCTTCCGTAAAGAGGGTGTGCGCTTTTTGAAGCTGAGTGATGCGATCCAGCTCGGATTTATTGAAGTAGTAATTGGAAAATCCCTTTTTGGCTTCGTAAAAATCCGCTAGTGCATCGGCTTGCTTTTCGTTTTCCTTCTCAACGGCAGGCGGATCGGTTGGCGAGGGTGGCTCGGATTCGCCAGGCGTTTCTTTCGGGTCGCGCCGAGGAGGTTGGGAAGGTCGATTGCTTTCTCCTTCGACAATTTCTTCAAGCTCGCTAGGCAAGTGAAGGCTTTGGAGTCGAACGTATGTGTCGAAAACTCCATCTTCGCTCCGGTAGCGGACCGGGATACGCCACAAGTCTGGGTAGATACCCAAGATGTTTTTTAGTTGGTTCGTCGTACCGATGTCGCGGTCCCCGACTCGCAGAATCTCATCACCGAAACGAATCCCTCTACGAAATGCATCGCTGGTTTCCAAGATGTTGCTGACGGTAACCAGTCCCTTGGTGTCGGTGGCGACGGTAAATCCCAACGTAGCGTGATCAACGACTCGGCCGGAACGAAGTTGCCAGTAGAAATTCATCGCCTGCTTGATCGAGATTGCATACCCCACTCCGACGTTTACGCGCCCACGTTTTTCGAAGGAGCATCGTCCGTTGATACCGATCAGTTCGCCACGCATATTGAATAACGGGCCACCCGAATTGCCTGGATTGATAGCGGCGTCGGTCTGGATGCAATCGCTGTATTCCAGAAACGTACCACTGGGGTATTGGTACCGCCGAACACCGCTCACCAAGCCGTAGGTAATGGTCGGCTGAAGATTGGTTGCCAATACGAAAGGGTTTCCGGCAGCAAAGCACCACTGCCCCGCACGCACTTTATCGCTATCGCCCAGCGTCGCGACAGGAAAATCCTCCCTGCCGAACATTTTCAAAACGGCCAAGTCCCCAGTGGGGTCGATGCCTGCCACTACGCAGTCGTACATCTTCCCATCGTTCATGCCGCATTTCATGCGATGTCCGAACGGACTGGAAACGTGAAAATTGGTCAACACATACCCGTCGCTGGAAATACAGACCCCCGACCCGCCACCCTGTCCATCCGCACCATGCACTGCGACGGTTGCGAGGCTCGCGCGCTGCATGGCTTCGATGCGCTCCGTCTCGGCCTGCAAGACAATCGGCTGCGGCGGGTTGGGGGGCGCGTCTTCCTGTCCGTACGCCCATGTCCCGTTCAACGAGAAAGTCGAGATCGCCGAGACGACTCCTAGCCAACTCAGCACCCTGCGGTTCATCCATTCGCCTTTCATTACCAACCGATGCGCCGAAGAAATGATCCGGGTATTCTTTAACGAAGAAGTCGCGGTTGTTTCCATTGGACTTCCGTTCCTGTTTGGGAGGGTGAGCGACTTTTGACCACCAACGTGATTCGTTTTTCTGATGCGATTGCCGCTTGGATACTTAGAACGGTTTGGTCGGGTGCGAGTGTTCCTGAGTAAATCACCTCAGAGTCTTGGCGAACTTCTATCTGGAGTTCGGCACGGAAATCTCCACGCTGCGTTCGTTCCACGCGGGATTCTAGGCGTGCGACCCCTTCCGGAGCTCGGAACGTGTAGGTGCCAGGCAATGAGAACAGGAGGTCTTGGTTCGCCGCTCCGGGATCGCGGGACGAGGTGGCTCGCACGAATCGAGGTTGAAATGCACTGGGTGTGCTGGGCGAAAGAAATTTCCAATTGCCCCATTCGTCCACCGTAGCTCCCAACTTTTCGGCAGAGGAGACCCAGCGCACGTTTGCGGTGCCAAACCGGATCTCGAGGATGTTCGCCAGAGGGACTGAACCGAGGACCTTCGACGGAGTTTCGATTTCCAAGCGATCGTTTTTCCAATCCAAGCGGGTGCTGTTCCAAATCGAGCCATCGACGGTGACCACTTCGATCGCTGGGGTGATGCGGGGTTGGGTGGGTTGGAACCAAGTCATTCCAAGGAGTTTCTCGATCGACATCTCCAATTTCTGATCGTCGAACCCAAACGCCACTTGCGATTGCCGGACTTCGACAATCGTACCCCCGACACGGGTCAGTTCCCCACTCGGACGCGTCAGGATCAATCCGTCTGATGTAATGGTCTCGGCGAGGATGTCACGCCATGGACCCTCCAGATTCGCTTCAAAAGGTTTGAGCTGCGCGTAGACCAACTGCTTGGAGGAAAGGGGAGAGGTCAATTTCCAAGATGCGGACTCGACAGTCCACTCCTCCCCCTTGCCAGTCAGGGAATCGAATCGAAGTTGCGAACCATCGACCGTGACTAGGACTGATACAGGGGGCTTCACCGATGCGGGAGGGGAGGCCAGTTTGACCGTTCCAATTTCTGAGGCAGGGACCGATTGCTCGCCATCACCGGTTCGCACACGCACCGACGCTTGGCTGAGCTCCAGCAACTCTCCATCCAAATTCGAACCATCGATCTTGGAAATGCGAACTTGTTGAAGGTTTGCTTTCAAGGAGGCTTTGGAGCTGTTGCCAACAAGCCCAAAAAACAGAACCGACGCGATCGCCATCAGCCCAATCGAGCGGAAGGCTGCATGAGGTCGAGATTGGGGTCGCCAAGATCGATAGTTGAAGCTCGGCACGGAAGTCCTTGGGCGGTGTCGTTGAAATAAGCAGATTCGATTCATCGTTGTGAGAATTCCTGCAGTTGGTACGGCGTCCTTGCAACTCATTTGGTAGTATACCGCAAATGGAACGGACAAGGAACGAACTCAACGCATTCGTAAGACTTGAGGTGCGATGAAAGCGGCATATATTCGGCAACCGGGGCCACCTGAAGCCATCGAGTATGGGGAATTGCCACTTCCCGCCTGTGCGGCCGATCAAATTCTGATCCGGGTCGCAGCGGTCTCGGTCAATCCAATCGATACCTACATTCGCGGTGGGGCAAACTATTGGCCACTGCCCAACCCCTTTATTCTCGGCTGCGACTTCGCCGGTACCGTTATAGAGGTTGGACGAGATGTTCGTTCCCATCAAGTCGGCCAGCGGGTTTGGGGCTCCAACCAAGGGCTCCTCGGCAGGCAAGGGACTTTTGCGGAGACGATTGCAATCGATCCCAAGTGGGCTTACTCCACCCCAGAGGGGGCAACGGACCGAGACATGGCGGCAATCGCGTTGGTGGGCATTACCGCCCATCTTGGATTGTTTTCGCGGGCGCAATTAAAGGCAAAAGAGGTCCTCTTCGTACGCGGTGGTACGGGTGGAGTCTCATCGATGGTTCTCCAGATGGCGAAGGCCGTCGGGGCTACCGTCATCACGACGGCGGGCAGTTCGGAAAAGGCCCAACGATGTTTGGAGTTGGGAGCGGACCACGTCATCGAATACAACCGCGAGTCGATCGCAGATCGTCTCAAAGAGTATGCGCCGGACGGGGTGAACGTGTTTTGGGAAACCCTCCGAGAACCGGACTTCGATTTTGCGGTGTCGTCGATGGCACCCAACGCTCGGATGATTCTGATGGCGGGTCGCGATGCGAGACCGCACTTCCCTGTGGGCCCGTTCTACGTGAAGGGTTGTTCGCTCCACGGCTTTGCGATGTTCAAGGAATCCGCCGAATCGCAGGCTGCCTCCGCTGCCGATATCAATCATTGGGTCCGATCCGGAGCGCTTCGCGCGCAGATCGACCGCGTTCTCCCCTTAGAAGAAGCAGCTCAAGCCCATCGATTGCAAGAACAGCACACGGTACAGAAGAGCAGCATTCTCGCTGGAAAGATCGTTCTCGAACCCAACTACTCCCAACATTGAAGGCACGGACAGCGAATGACGCGAAATACGCTTGGTGAAGCACGGACAAAAATCGTCGCAACAGTTGGCCCCGCCTGTGAGGATGAATCGATCCTCGCGGAGCTTGTCAACCACGGAGTTGATATCTTTCGAATCAATGCAGCGCATGGAACACAGGCCGATTACGCGAGGGTTCTCGAAAAGATCGTACGGGTGCGCGAGAAGACCGATTTCCCAGTGGGAGTGCTTCTCGACTTGGCCGGCCCGAAAATTCGACTCGGAACACTCTTCGACCAGGAGCCCCTCGACGTTGAAATCGGGACCGAGGTCACCTTCGTCCGCGGGGAAACTCCTAAGAGCCGGTACGAATTGACTAGCAACTACACGAAGCTGATCGATGAACTGAATCTTGCGGATCGCGTCATGCTCGCCGACGGCATGATTTCGATGCAAGTGATCGAGAAGCAAAAAGATGCTGTCCGCTGCGAAGTGAACGTGCGTGGTACGATCCGTTCGAAGCAGGGGATCAATCTTCCTGGCACATCTCTCTCGGTTTCGTCGATGCGCCCTGAGGACGTAGACAATGCACTCTGGGCTGCCAAGAATCACGTTGACTTCATCAGTTTGTCATTCGTTCGTTCGGCGCAGGATGTTCTCTCCTTGAAGAACTTGCTCGCCTCGATGGATGCCACCGCGCTCGTGATTGCGAAGATCGAGAAGCGAGAAGCGCTGGAACAACTGGAAGAGATCGTCGATGCGGCCGATGGAGTCATGGTCGCTCGTGGCGATTTGGGGGTCGAAATCGATGTCGCCGATACACCGGTCGCTCAAAAGCGGATCATCCAAGTCTGCCGTGAGAAGCTCAAGCCGGTGATAGTCGCGACCCAGATGTTGGAAAGCATGCATCACAACCGCCGCCCCACGCGTGCGGAAGCGAGCGATGTCGCCAATGCGATCCTCGACGGAGCGGACGCCTGCATGCTCAGCGGGGAAACGGCGATCGGTGACTATCCTGTTATCGCGGTCGACACGATGAATAAAATCATGTTGAGCACCGAGAAGCTTCTCAAAACGCAACCAAACGAATCGAAAACGCGATTCTTTAGCCGAGTGCACCCGGTAACGTCTGCGGTGACTCACAACGCGGCGAATATTGCTGAAGCCATCGAAGCCAAGTTGGTGGTTGTCGCCAGCCGATCTGGCGGAACGGCTTGGGTGAAAGCGAAGCAACGGAATTATATTCCAACGCTCGGTGTGAGCGACTCGGATCACACGCTTCGGCGCATGTGTTTGTTCTGGGGCATCATGCCTCACAAAGTGCAGAATTTGGACAATCCAGAGATTCTCATGGATGAGGTTACTGCTTGGGGGGTATCGAGGGGGATTTTGAGTCCCGGTGATCGTGTGGTCTATGTGACGGGCACTGGATTGCTTCACAACACCCACAATTTGCTGGTTGTGCACGAAGTTCCTCCGATCAAATCTTGATCCCGATTCCGTTGACCAGAAGGTAGGAACAACATGTTAAATGCACGCGACGCATTTTTTACCTTGCACCGAAACGGGCTGCTAATCGCTTTTGGCATCGTCGCGTCGTGTGTGCTGGGAGCCACGGCAGAGCGAGGAGCCAAGGCGGACGATTGGGCTGTCGTTCGCGGAAATTCTCAAGGGACTGGGGTTGCAACTGGAAAGCTTCCCAAAGAGCCCAAAGTTCTTTGGGAGTTTAAGACCGAAGACGATCAAGCAGGATTTGAAGGGACGCCGGTCATCGCAGGGGGGAAAGTCTTCCTAGGGGATTTCCAAGGGAACGTGTACGCGCTCGATCTCGCCACGGGCCAAGTCGTGTGGAAAGTCAAAGCGAAGGAAGGGTTCGTGGCCGCAGGGGCTATCCAGGGCGACTATCTCGTCATGGGTGATTTTAGTGCCAACATCTATTGCTATCGCGTTCACGATGGATCCGAGGTTTGGACCGGAGAGTTGGATCAAGCCATCGTGAGCGGAGGCAACTTCGTCGGCGACGAGGTCTTGCTTTCCAGCGACTCGGGATCGCTCTACGCTCTGGACTTGAAGTCCGGCAAGCAGCGGTGGACCTACGCGACGGGTGACCAACTTCGATCGACCGCTAGTCTTTGGAACCAAATTGCGTTGTTGGGTGGCTGCGATAGCAAGTTGCATAAAATCGATATCGCAAAGGGAGAGCCTGTGAGCGAAGGGGAGCCGTTGATGGCCCCGACGTTGAGCACCCCCAATATTATTGGCGACGTGGCCATCGTTCCCACACAACCAGGAGTGGTGTTCGCTATCGACGCGAAAGCAGGAAAGATACTTTGGAGCTATGAGCCAGATGGGGGTGCAAACGCCGACATGCGAGCTTCCTCGGCGACGCTCGCCACTTGGAAAGATGGCACGCTAGAAGGGGTCGTCGTCGTTCCCAGTCGCAACAAGCGATTGATTGGTCTCGATGCGGCCACAGGCAAATTGAAATGGGAAACTGTGTTGCGAAAGCGATCCGACGCATCCCCGGTCATCTGCGACGGACGAGCTTGGATCGGCGGTTCCGACGGGATGGTCTATGCGATCGATATTGAGAGTGGAAAAGAAAGTTGGACGTATCAATTGAGCGGGCAGATCTTGGCTTCCCCCGCTATCGCCGATGGCAAGTTGGTGATTGCGACCGAGAAAGGAGCAATTGTTTGCTTCGGTGAGTGATCGCACCGTTCGCGAATCATTCCAGCAAGATTTCATCATGAAGCAAGTCATCGCCATCATTCGTCCCTACCTAGCGGAAAAACTTCTAGATCATCTCAAACTCGCTCCTCTCGAGGCGTTACAAGTATCCGAGGTGAAGGGGTTTGGCCGACAAAAAAGTTATTTGGATCAGTATTCGTCGACCGAATTCTCCCTCTCCTTCCTCCCCAAGGTCGAGGTTACCCTGTGGGTCGATGACCTGAGATTAGAAGAGGTCCTGGATACCATCGTTCGCTCCACTCGGAGCGGTCGGATGGGGGACGGAAAGATCATGGTCTTGTCGACGGAGGATTGGGCTCCTCCCAGCCGATAACCGAGCTCCATCATGATCTGCAGCCTATGTTCCCTGCTCTGCGACCAACCAGTCCTGCATGACACGTGCCCCCGCCGCCTGCACGAACTCTCCCAATCCACGTCGCCAGCGAGGGATGTGCTGTCTTCATCCCCAGCCTCGTTGAACGCGGTGTTGGGCTCGGCGACTTCGATTCACATCGGAGGCCGGTTTCATTCCGTCGAGACCAGCAGGGCCGCTATCCAACTCGCACGAGCCTATCAAGCTTCGATTGATGGATCCCATCCATCGGGAATGTTCGATGTGACGCAAGCCATCGCCGCCCACGGCGCTTATCTCACAACCTTAGCCGAAGCACGATCCACCAGCGACTGCTTGCTCGTCGTCAACCCGGAAGGGATGTTAGAGCACTTCCCACAACTCCCTGCGGTTCTGAACAAGCATCTATTGGGTGGCGAATCCGGAATGGGTACCGAACACAGTAGTGCACCGAAGTCGGAGGCTTGCGTCATCCTCATCGGGAGTGGCGACGGGGAACATCGGAAGCGCTGGGGCCAGCACTTTTCCAAAGTCCTCGACGGTCCATGCGACTGCGAGTCGCTTCCTCAGGTTCTCACGGGACTCACTAGGCACGAGAAAGACACGGCCACTGGGCTTACGGCAAAAGCCGGGGGGGAGACGCAGGAGGAGTGGATGCAGCAGGTTCGCGGCGCAAAATATCCGGTAGTGATTTGGGGAAGCATCGCGCTGCCGATTCCTGCGATCGACTTGTGGGCAGAACGCATGCAGACGTGGTTTCTACAACATAACGAGCATTCGCGAAGCAGTGGTCTGATGCTGTCACCTCCTGCAAGTGTCTTCCAGCATACGTGTACGTGGCTGACGGGATTTCCTTCACGCCTCGATTTCGCAGCGGGAGTGATGCGTTGGGATCGCGCCGAAGCATCGACCGATCGATGGTTGGAAAGGAATCGAGACAATGAGAACGCCTTATTGATTTGGATTGACGAGTCCTCCGAAAGGGAACCGACCACCGCTTGGGGCGCCAGACCCGATGATCGAATGCAGGTGATTGAATTGGTTACACAGGATCGCGATTCGGATTCTGTGGAACTCGTTCCTGGGCGAAAGCGACTGACTCGACAGCGCATTCCTATTGGACGGCCAGGTGTCGATTATCCGGCTACGGTTCTTCGAGCCGATCAGGTGGTCATGGCGTATCCCGAAGGAGATGCACAGCTTCGGCGCAAGGAATTGTTTCGATGCGATCGCTGGCTACAGAGCATGCTTCCGAAGGAGCCCCGGCAATGATCGTACATCTCAAGAATGGGTATTGCGTCGACGGAGTCGGGCTTTCTGCTCACCAGGATTTGTATTTGATCGATGGTGTGATCCATCGAACGCCACCCGATCGCATTCCAGATTCCATCTTGGACCTAAGTGGTCACGTGGTGATGGCGGGGGGAATCGATATGCACACCCACATCGGGGGTGGAAAAGTCAATTTGGCTCGTTTTCTACTCCCCGATTTGGTAGCGTGGGACACTTCCATGGGTGGGGCGAGGGAACCCGATCGCTGGACGGAGCAGCGTCCCCTCACATCGCCAGTACCACCTGCTAGTGAAATTGGATTGCGGTATCTCGAGATGGGATACACGACCTGTTTCGAACCCGCTGTCCTTCCCGCAAACGCTCGGTATGCCCATCGCGAGATGGCTGATATCCCTTGGTTGGACACGGGCGGCTATTTGATGCTGGGAAACGATCGCCTTCTGCTTGAATGGATGGCGCAGCGTGCTCCGCAATCGCAGATCGATGCTTATGTGGCGACGATGTTACGGCTTCATCAATGCTGTGGAGTCAAGGTGGTCAACGCGGGTGGGATCGAGGCATTCAAATTCAACCAACGGCATTTGAATGTCGATCAAAAGGCCGCACACTATCCCATCACACCCCGGGATATTTTGTTGACGCTGGCTCGGGCTGTCGATGGTATTGGCCTACCGCATCCGCTCCATGTGCACTGCAGTAATCTGGGTATGGCAGGCAATATCGAATCCACGATGCAGACACTCGAAGCTGTCGAAGGGCATCGCATACACCTCACCCACGCTCAATACCATTGCTATGGAAAGAATGGACCGCACGGGTACAGTTCCGAAGCCTCGCTTCTAGCCGAATATGTCAATTGGCATCCCCACGTCACGATCGATATCGGCCAAGTCTTGTTCGGCCAAACCGTTACTCTTTCCGGAGACACGATGCACCAGCATCTCAACCGGACATTGGCTCGACCGCGTAAGGTGATCTTCCAAGATGCCGAATGCCAAGCTGGCTGTGGTGTTGTTCCCTTTCGATACCGACATGATCAGTATGTTCACGGACTGCAGTGGACCATCGGCCTGGAGCTCTGTTTGCGGATCCTGGACCCTTCGCGAGTCTTTCTCACGACCGACCATCCGAATGGCGGTCCATTCACCGCCTACCCGCACTTGATAAAACTCTTGTCCAATTACGATTACCGGATGTCGATCTTCGAGCAATTGCATCCCGATGTCCGGGCGACGAGCTCTCTGCCTTCGCTCAAACGGGAGTATTCGCTGGAAGAGATCGCAATGATGACACGTGCAGGCCCCGCTCGCATTCTCGGGCTTGCAGACCGAGGTACATTGGAAGACGGCATGCTAGCGGATATCGCGGTCTACGAAATGCAATCCGACCGGGCGGCCATGTTCAGTTCCCCAACTTACGTCTTTCGAAGGGGATTACAAGTGCTTGCACGTGATCGGCAGGTGGTAGTGCAAACGGGAACAGTTTTAAAGCAAACAGTCGTAGCGCCACTGGAGGTAGACACCCACTACCGAGACTTGATCGATCGCGCGTACTTATCCAGTTACGGCTACTCTCCCTCGTTTGTTGGAATCTCGACCGACGAACTGCGAGGAGAGTACAACGATGTCGTGGGTGTTGAACGTCGATCTCCTTGAATAGGGACTGGTCACGTAAGTCGGTCTAGCTCGGGATGGTGTGCATTCCCGAGTTGGTCGATCGGCGTTTAACGGTCCGCTTTATGCATCCACGCAGCCGAAATACAATCGCAGGCGTCGCATGGTGTTGGAGTCGGCAGGACGGCTCCAACCAGGTCTCGGAATGGGAATATGTGCGCGATTCGTTTGACGAAGTGATGAGCACGACCTGGGAGTACACCTTGGCAAAAGTGATACCATTGCCAGATCGAGCCATTCGCACGATCCGCTAGGGTTTAAGATCCTTTTGTTGCTTAAGGATTTCCTGGAGTGCAGCCACTTGTTCGGGATGTTCCGCGAAGAGGTTTTTCCGTTGCCCCAGATCGTCTCGAAGGTTGTAGAGTTCTCCCGCATGTGGGTTCGGCTCAAATCCCATTTGCTTGGTGTACCAATCAGGGACTTTGCTGATACCACCTGACTTTGCGTCGATCAGCACCCAGTGCTCATGCCGGACCGCGTAGCCATTCGGATTGGTGTTATGGACTATGGTGGAACGTTTCGAGGGAGACTTGCCGGACAGGAACTTCCACTGGTCGATGCTATCTGAAGCAGATCCCTCAGGTATGGATGCGTCGACGATCCTGGCGATGCTCGCATAAAAATCGACTTGGCTCATCAATCCGTCTTGGACCATCCCAGCTGGAATTTTGCCTTTCCATCGCGCGATGGTCGGCACGCGATGCCCTCCTTCCCAAAGGTCTCGCTTGAGGCCGCGAAGTGGACCTGCACTTCGGTGACCAAATTTGCGGACTCGTTCGTACGCGTAATGTTCGGGGCCATTGTCCGCGCTAAAGAGGATCAACGTGTTGTCGAGTAGTCCCTTCTTTTCTAACGCTTCGATCACCCGTCCCACGGAGGCATCTGTCTGGGAAACGTAATCACCGTACCCACCGGCATTCGACGTTCCTTGAAAGGATTCCGTCGGAATAATCGGGGCGTGAGGAGAGGTGAAGGCGAAGTAAAGAAAGAACGGTTCGTCTCGCGATTGCCGATCGATCCACTCCTCCGCTTTCTTCGTAATCGTGGGCATGACAGCAAAGAAATCCCAATCTTTGACCGAGGGACCGGGACGGGCCTCCCAGTTGCCTTCGAGCGTGGAAGCGGTGATGTCGAGTGAAACAGTCGGAGGGGTAATGACTCGATCGTTCTCAAACCACGCATAGGGCGGGAAGTTCGGAACGTCGTCTCCAAAGTAGTAGTCAAAGCCGTGCGACAACGGGCCACCGGGGATCGGTTGCGACCAATCGAAATCCTCGGACCAATATTCCACTTTTCCGGAATCGGGGTTTGAGCGAGGTTTCACACTTGGCTTCTGGATCGCATTCCAATCCCACCCAAGGTGCCATTTCCCGATACATGCTGTCTTGTAGCCTTTGGTTTTCAGTAACTCGGGAAGCGTCGTGGCATCCGCATCGACCACGCTTGCATCGAACGAATTGACGATCCCATGAAATTTGCGCCAGTGATAACGACCTTGCAGCAACGCATAGCGACTGGGGGTACAAATCCCGGACGAACTGTGGCAATCGGTAAAGCGCGTCCCTTCCGATGCGAGTCGATCCAGGTTGGGTGTTGGAATTTTCGAGTCTGGATTTTGGCAATGAAGATCGCCAAAGCCCATGTCGTCCGCGTAAAGGATGACGATATTGGGAAGCTTGCTCTCTGTTGCGTACGTCGGGCTACTCTCCGGGGCAGCTAAAGAGAAGAAGCTGGTGAGCGCGAATAGGGATACCAAGGGCGACCACTTCAACATGTTCGGTTACCTCATTTATGTCGTCGAATCGGCTGTGATCGGAAGGGGTTCGAGTATACTCTAATCCCTCTGCGAAGACCCCATCCCCATTCCCCCCTCCTAGAATCGCTATGAAAACAACCTCTCGATCTCGTGCAAGCGGATTTGGAACTCTTCTTTCGCTGCCTTTTATCGCATGGGCGATCGCCATGAGTCCGTGCAATGCTCAACCCTTCTTCTTAGGCGGGTACGGCGACGGGATTTACAGTAGCCACCTTCATCAGGATGGTTCGATGGATGCCCCCAAGCTATTGGCGAAGCAGACCAACGCTTCGTTCTTCTGCTTGCATCCACGATTGCCAATGATGTATGCCGTGACGGAGACCATGCGGGACGATCCCAACCACCCCGCGGCGGTTGTCGCTTATCGATTTGATGCGAATGCTATGCACGAAAAGCGGCTACCGGTCTTCGAGGAAGTGAATCGTCAAAGGATCGATGGCGACATCCCTTGCCATGTCACCACCGATAGTCAAGGACGCTACTTGGTCATTGCCAACTACACGAATGGATCTGTCGTCGTCTTTCCGATTCAAAATGATGGATCGATAGGCAAAGAGAGTTGCAACGTCGTGCACACGGTCGTTGAGGGAAAGAAGCGATCGAACGGCCATTGCAGTGCCTTTTCGCCTGACGATCGTTTCGTACTGGTTTGTGATTTGGGCCTTGATCGAGTATTTGTATACGAGATGGACTACGAAACAGGCAAACTCAAACCCGGTGCTTTTCCGTTTCTTGAGTTGCCAGCGGGAGCAGGTCCCAGGCACTTGAGTTTTCATCCGGATGGCAATCGCGTTTTCATCATCAACGAAACCAACCTGACGATGACATCTGCCGATTGGGATGCGGCTAATGGACGCCTGAAGGCGATTCATCACGAGCCAACGGTACCTGAGGGGGTGGATCGCAAAGGTTTTTCGACGGCCGAGGTTCTTGTGCATCCATCGGGGAGGTATGTATACGGTAGCAATCGGGGCCATGACACGATTGCCGTGATGAAATTGGATCGTGATTCGGGACGGATCGAACGGATAGCCACCGTCCCAACTCTTGGTAAGACGCCAAGAAACTTCCGATTCGATCCAACAGGCAAATGGTTGTTGGCTGAGAACCAGACCAGTGACACGATCTACACATTTGCCGTGGACTCAGAGTCCGGGCACTTGACTCCGACGCAGAAGAAAGTGGAGGTGAAAGCCCCTGCTTGCATTCGATTTCTGTCCGCGAATCCCACCAAGTAGGTCACACTTCGGTGGATCGTCAGAATCCGCTAGGGGCGAGTAGATGGGGAGTTCGGCGTTTCTCCGATGTTCCTTAGGTAGTTCGCGATCGCGTCATCGCATTGCGACTTCAAGGATTCCGGGGAGTCCGAATTCATAGCGATTTCGCAGAGTTCCGGCAAAATGGCGTAATGGCTATCGATGGCTTGTTGTTGAACAATGGGCCAAAAAACCTTTGCCAACTCTGCATGGGCGGTGGACCATTCGTCCCAGTGGCAATTGGAGTCCACACCGGGGGCTTCCAGGAGTGTTTGGAGGATGGACGGAGGACGCTGTTCCGATTCTGCCCCTGCGGTGACTTGAAGAATATCCCATCGCGGATTGGATGTGGGGGCTGTCAGGTGCTGGAGCACCGGTTTGGTGACCCGGGAGCTCGCGGTTCCCAGCGCTGTTGCCGAAAGTCGGATTTTGGTCCCCGGAATACGGCGGTAGGAAAAGGTTCTCGTTTGGAAGGTTTGGGGGGAGAATTCCGTGCCGGTGATTTGGGTCCCCACCAATAAATAGAGGGAAAGGAAGAGCAAACCCACTATAAAGATCAAAATGGCGGAGACTGAAAGGAGCCGCTTGGTACCGGCAGGGGCTTTTGGCGACGTTTTCGATTGCAAATTCATGGCCACTCCGATCTTTCCGTGCGATCGCATCGGGTCTGGATCCCAAACCGGTTTGAGCGGTATCTTACGGGAGTGGACGGGAGGCCTCCAGTCCACGGTCGTGGAAAGGCAGCCAGTAGATCGGTCCCAGGAGAGTGGATATGAGAGCGCGAATGGATAGAAAGGGAACGATCGTCCCCAGCTATTCCCTGCCATTCTTGACGGCCCAGCGCGACCTCCTGGGGAGACACCGCGACATCGAAGCGGAAGTTAGCCATCGTCGCAGTTCCATTCGATACCGATCCCTCGCCTTCAAGAGAGAAGGCCGGTTCGATGCGGGTGTGCCGAGCTTGGTACAGGCTCAATCGGCCAGGGAGAATTCTTCGGATACTGGGGTGCATGCGGCGGGGTCTCAGCCCATTTCGTTGAGCAAACAAGCCGTTTTGGAGGCGATACTGTTTATTTCTAAAGAGCCGCTTTCGGCTCGCAAACTCGCGATGTTGGCGGAGTTGACCGATCCGACGGAAGCGAGAACATTAGCCAAGTCCTTGAACGAGCAGTACGACCAGCAGGACTACTCCTTTCGCATTGAGGAGGTTGCTGGGGGATTGCAATTGCTGACCCGTCCCCAGTTCGCACGTTGGATCCGTCGATTGGAGCTTGCGCCTGGCGAAGTTTTGCTCAGTCAGGGGATGCTGGAAACCCTTTCGATCATCGCGTATCGGCAACCGGTGGAGCGTGCGGAGATCGAGGCAATTCGGGGGGTTAGCTCCGATGAGGTCCTGCGACAATTGATGCAACGGGATCTGGTTCGCATTGCAGGCAGGTTAGAGGATCTCGGTAGGCCCTACCTATACGGGACAACACGCAAATTTTTACAGGTGTTTGGGCTTCAATCCTTGGAATATCTTCCGAGGGCGCAAAAGATTCGCGAAGCGGAAGCCGAAATTGCATCAAGACTTGCGGACCAGACGCCAACTGCTCAAGATATGGCCCCTCAGCGAGCCGAGGAGTAGCGACTCCCTCCCAAAACAGGTCGGAAAAAGTATCAACTTTTCCGTCCTCTGGGTCAGTGTTCAACCCCCGAATGCCCGCTAAGATAGTCCTACTTGTTTGCGAAGAGAACCTCACGTACGACGGATAGATTAAGGAGTTCACCTGTGAAGATGACGCTAACCGCACGAGAGTTGTCAACGATGTCAACATCCGAGCAGTTAACCTGGGAATTCGCATCTTGGTCCCCCAGTGGCCAAACATTCGTCATGTCTGACGAAGATGAAGATTTCGAGGACGAAGACGAGCTTGAAGACGAAGAAGACGACGACTTCGAAGACGAGGAAGATGAGGAGTTCGACGACGAGGATGATCTCGACGACGAAGATGATCTCGATGATGAAGAAGAGGAAGACGAAGACGACCTAGAAGACGAAGAGTGGGAAGAGGTCGAAGAAGACGAGGACGACGAAGAAGACGAGGAGTCTGACGAGGAAGAAGACGAAGAGGATGATTGGGACGACGAGGACGACGATTGGGATGACGATGACGATGACGACGACGAAGAAGAAGAAGAAGAAGACGAAGAAGAAGAGTGGGATTGATCTCGTCGCTCTTTAAAAGTTCTAGGGCGGTGCACCCGATTGTTTGGGGAGCCGCCCTTATGTTTTCGCATTCTGCTTGTCGAGGGAATGGTTACAGTCGTTCGATCAGGGGCCCTTTCCTCCCTGGAGTCCTTGCTATACTTCTGGAAAAGGGTTCTGCTGAACTCTTGATCCCCCTCCGCGACAAGCCATCGATCTGCTAGTCAAACCATGCCAAACGCAACATGTTTTCTCCTTGCGTACGCGTTGGTTCTGTTGCTTGAGTTTGCACGTTGGCGACCGCTTTCGAGCGTGTGGGACCAGCGGTTGCGCATCTCGCTAGTGGTAGCAGTGGGCGTGGCATTATTCACGCACACGCTTTATCTCCTTGAACGGGCATTGATCGGCTATCGAGCCGAAACCAGCTGGACTGCTATTTCGTGGCACGATTGGGCGGTACTTGCCAGCTGGGCTTTGGGCGCGACGTATTCATTTTTGCTGTTAAGACGTGGAAATAGCCGCATCGGGATCTTCGTCCTACCGATCGTCTTGTTGCTTGTGGGGGGAGCGATCGCTCTTCCTCCTGAAGTTGGGGTTCCACCCGATTCTGCCGCGTCGGCTTGGCGATTCGCCCACGGGCTCGGTATGGCTGCCGGAACGGTTCTGGTTTCGCTCGGTTTTTCGATGGGTGTGATGTACTTCCTCCACTCCTCTCGCCTCAAAAGCAAACGACCGCTCCAATCCCGATTTCCTCTCCCTTCTCTGGAATATTTGCGGTCTTCTGGACGAGTCTGTTTGGTCGGTAGCGCCGCCTCGATCGGATTTGGGATGGTGTCTGGCGTGATTATGAATCTGACCCAAGACGGGAGGGTGGAATGGCTCGATCGCGGAATCCTCTTCTCGGCAGGTTTGTTTGTTTGGCTCGTTATCGCTTCCCTTGCGCAGTGGCTATTGGCTCGGCGCGGATCGGGGCACGCGATCGCCTGGATGAATGTGCTGTCTTTTCTCATCGTCGCCATCGCGGTGTTGCTCGTGTTGAGTACACCCCACGGTGGCAATCAGCCTGGAGTTCGCCCAGAGGAAAGTCGACCGAATCCCACCTTGCAACCTGGTGAGGTTCCATGAAGATTCGAATGATCGGCTGCAGCCATCACTCGACGCCGGTGGAAATTCGCGAGCGATTCTCTTTCACCGAGCAGCAAAGTGACGCCGCCCTGAACCTTCTCAAGGACCAGTACGCCGACTGCGAGACGGTTCTTTTGAGTACCTGCAACCGCGTCGAACTTTACGTGGGTGCATCGAGCGACGCGGCGTTGCCAACCACCGAGCAACTCGTGGAATTCGTCGTGCAATTTCACGGACTCCCTTTAGAGTCCCATCGCGATTACTTTTTACAACTCGATGGAGAGCAAGCGATGGAACACTTGTTTTCTGTCGCGAGCAGTCTCGATTCGCTCATCGTGGGCGAATCGCAAATCGCCTCCCAAGTCCATGAGGCTTACGAGAGAGCGGTGTTGAAAGGTTTTGCAGGGCCAGCCCTCCACACCGCCTTTCAACATGCGAACCAGGTTGCCAAGCGAGTCACCAATGAAACGGAGATTCATCGACGGAGGATCAGTGTACCGAGCGTCGCAGTAAGCGAAGTGGCATCGGAATTCTTTGAGCGATTCGACGACAAACATGTCGTTCTCATCGGAAGCGGTGAGATGGGGCGAGAGACGCTGATCTACCTTCGCAACGCGGGCGCGTCGCATGTTTCCATCGTCAATCGATCGCTGGAGAACGCCGAAAAACTCGCGTCGGAATTCGGCGTTCGCGCGTTCCCATGGAGCGATCTCGAGAAGCAGATCGCGAGTGCGGATTTAATCGTCAGCACGACCGGGGCAACCGAGCCGATCGTCACAGAAAGCAGCTTCCGAAAGATGCTCGACGCGCGAAGCAAAGGGACATTGCTCATTCTCGATCTGGCTGTCCCTCGGGATTTCGAACCCTCCATCGGGAGGCTTCCGGATGTCTATCTCTACTCCGTCGATGATCTTCAAGCGGTTTGTGACAGGAATCGCAATTTGCGCGAGCAGCAGGTTCCCCGCGCGAAGCGAATTATTGTCGAAGAAGTCGATCGCATCATGTCCGATTGGCAACACCGCGCGTCAGGGGATACGATTCGGGCTCTTCGGGAGCGAGCCGCCCAAATTCGGGAGTCGGAACTAGCCCGCTTGCTCGCCAAACAACCGATGCAATCGATCACCCCGGACATGCAGCAAGAAATCAACCACGCTTTCGATCGACTCGTTAACAAGCTGCTGCATCAACCCTTGCAGTCGATCCGAGAAGTCTCCCACGTCGAGCAACGAGACTCCCTTGTCTCCGCGCTCCGAAAGCTCTTTCAAATTCGGTGAGGAACCGGCGCATCCCGCTATCGTGACGACACGATCTCCGTCGTGTGTCCTTTTCGTTTCGATAATTTCAGTTTTGCAGCCAAGAAGTCCGCGACTACATCGGACTCGCGTCGCGAGGACAAAACCGAAAGCATGATCACTCTCTTGGATTGACCACGAATGGTCAGAACAACGTCCCAGCGTTCTCCTGCCGTGTTGTGAACCACTTGATGGCTCCCGATCTGGCACTCATCAGAGGAAGGGCAGGTACCACGAGACCGAAAACCAAAGACCCCTGACTCGAATTGAATTTGGAAATGCGGACGCCCCTGCAGTGCAGCGAGTTTTCGCTTATCTTGGTTTTGCGGTCTCGGGTGGGGGATAAATCGGAGGTGGCAGCGCCACGTGCACAAATCGTAAAGACCATAAAGCCCCATCGCCAGGAAGACACCGGGGAAGACTGCGACGAACAATGCGGTGTTCCAGGGGCGAATGGCGAGCAGGATCCAAACAACCGGCCCCAAGCAGATGGCGGAGAACAAAAGCAAACCCAGAAAGTAAGATTGCCTCCAATGCGAAAAGGTCCATTGGATTTCGCCATCGGTCGAGACCTTTTCTCGCATGTGATACCGTGCAACGACTTGTTCGGGATCGACGCGGTCGATGAACGGTTCGACGAGAGAGTCGTCAGGTTGGTAGTGCAGCTGGCTTTCCGAGGTTCGGAAAACAGGGACGATAAACGAGGATTGCATCCCTGGCAGGCTATCTTTTGTACTCGCCGATAGCTCCCAATATACGGGCTGCTGGGATACGAAATCGGTCTGCACGCAGGAATAAGGGATTGTGAAGGAAAAAGGGACGGCTGTCGTCCCCAATCGGGGGGCTTGAAGGGTTTGTGAAAGATGCAAAGTCTCACTCCAAATGGTCTCCGTGTAGCTCTGCGTCTTCGTCTGACCATTCTTTCGCGTTCGACTTTGCTTCGATTTCGTGCATCGCAGCGTAATCGCGTAGACGGTGCCTTCGGGGAAGACGTCGTGCAGGATTACTGCACCACTCAATGGGCCTCCGATGATTCCCGGCACATCCGCCAACTTCAGTTCCGCGGTATTCCACTTCCTACCCATCCAGAACATACGAACGACCAACAACCATAGGACAGTCGCGGCAATAGCGATTCCGTAACTGACATTGGTCGCTCTGCCAATCGCGAACGGCCAAGCAATCAGTAGCAAGGCGAGGAAAAGTACTCCTCCGACTCTCCACCCTACTCGATTGCTTAGAACGATGTGTTTGCGAGCCCAGTCGCTGCGAGCGAGCCACGGTTTGTCGGGATTCCTCCGAAGTCCCTCGCGAACGCTTTCCGTACTTAGCCACCACTGAGGAAACAAGAGGAGAACGATAGCCAAGAAGACTGGCCACGCAACCATATAGAAAGTGTTGGCAAATGCAGGCCAGTCAATTGCCTGCCCGTGAAGACCACCGACGAAATGGTTTTGAAGGGGTGGCCATTGTGTATAGGCCCAGTACAAAAATGGGACGGATAAGAACTGGATGCACCTGCCGATCAATATAGATGGCCAGGCGTGAGGATAACGTTGGTAATCAGATTCCATAGTCGTTGAAAAGGGCTTCAAGAATCCATTGTCGAACCCTGGTAGATCCGTGAAAAACAAAAGGAAGGAACGGGATTCGATTATGGTATGGGTTGGACAGTCGAAGGTTGGCTTGTAACCCAATTCTCGTCAAAGGCCACGTACTTCATGCTCTTTCCTTCTGGAACAAAGTAGCTGTAGACCGCGTGAATCGTTCCGTCTTTCCCTTGGATGATCGCGGGGTAGTGGAACGAGTTGCCAGGCAAATCTTCGAGATGCTTGGTCCATCGCCAGCTCTTTCCCTCATCCTCGGAAATGGAAACAGCCAAACGATGTCGGCCCTCGAGTGTATCGTTGTAAATGAGGACCCAATGCCCATTTTGCAATCGAACCACATCGAGACCGGATCCGGGATTTGGGAGGTCCGAGGAGAATGCATCGGTCCACGTTTCCCCTTGGTCACGCGATTCGCAGATGCGGATTTTGCCAGTGAATCCATTCTCCCGCATGTAGGCGACCAAAGATCCATCCCTTCGTTCCAGGACGGCCGGTTGTATGTTGCCATATCCAATCAGTGGTCCGCTAGCTCGCCAAGTTTGTCCGCCATCATCGCTGATCGCCATCAGGGATATCGAAAAGGTATCGGTATAAAGGGGCAGAAGTATGCGTCCGGAGCGGAGCACGGTCGGTTTGCAGCGCGGTTGCCAACCCAAGCGTTGATAAAGCTTGTCGCTTAATCTCGCCTTCACCAAATCGACTCCAGCCTGTTGCTTGGCATCCAGTTGAATTCGGTTGTTCTGGAGAAATGCATCCAGTTTCCCAAGAACTTCGGGGCCAAAGTCCATGGGTTTTAAAAACATGGTCTCTCGCCGTTTCCAACGAGGAGAACCGGAACCGGAATAATCCGAGGATACGGCGACTTGCGTCAAGCAGGATTCCCATGTGTTGGCGAGGATCACCGGCCAAAACAAAAACAGTTGGCCATTCGGATCCACCATCATGCAAGTATTGCAATCGGGTAGGTCGGGAGTGTCGACCATCAAGAAGGGCTCCGACCATTTGTCTTCGTCTGGCTTCTTTCGACTCCCAAGCACCCTAACGTCATCGGCCTTCCTCTCCCCGGAACCCCGATACCAGGATACAAGCAACTCCCCGTTGGGCAATTCGACGATCCCAGGTGCATGGTTGTGTTGCGCATTGAGAGGAAAGACGAGCTCCGCTCTTTGTTCTTCTGCGCAGCAGCATTCGGGTGTTGAGATTGCAACGGTTGCGACGAGGCACAACGCGAAAAAGAGATGGGAATGCTTCATGATCCATGTGTGGGAGTGGATTTGGGGAGGTCGGAATATTTTCAGTCCCTGTCATCGCAGAGCGGCTGAAAATAGCTGCACCAATCTAGCAATTCCTTTTGGCTCAAGGTAGGAATCCATAGGTGGCGGGACGATCTTTTAGGTCTTTTCCGAAGTGGATCGGTTTTTGTTTATAATGAGGACCCGCGATCCGAGTATCCAAGATGGGTCGGTCATCGTTTCGACGCTGAACCACCCTGCTTCCCCCCACCTGAATTGAGGTTTTACACCACCATGCAACGCAGATCTTTTCTCGCCAATAGCTCAGCCGGGCTGGCCGCAGTTGGAATCGCCCAGGCTGCCGGAACAGGAGCAGCAGCATTGGACGACAAGCCGACCGTCATCGGTATCATGGGTTGTTCTCGTGGCCGCGACTTGCTCCGAGATTTCCTAAAGATGTCTAATGTTCGGGTGAAGTATGTTTGCGATCCGGATTCCGGTCGGCTCGCAGGGGCGGCAAAGGTGGCCACCGATGCGGGACAGAAAACCGAGGCCATCGCCGACTTCCGCAAGATTCTCGACGATAAAGAAGTGGACGCACTTATCTGTGCTGCTCCCAACCACTGGCACGGCCCGGCGACCATTATGGGTTGCAATGCAGGTAAGCATGTTTACGTCGAAAAACCTGCCTGCCATAACCCCCAGGAGGGGGAATGGATGGTCGCTGCAGCAGCGAAAGCGAATCGATGTGTACAAGTCGGGACGCAGCGACGTAGCGGTCCTGGATACCAAGAAGCAATTGCGAAGCTTCATGCAGGGGTTATCGGAAAAGTCTATTTGTCCCGCTGCTTCTTCAATCGATTGCGAGGGTCGATCGGATCGGGTAAAGACGAAACACCCCCTGACACACTGGCGTACGATCTTTGGCAAGGACCTGCACCGAAGCGGCCCTATCGCTCGAATGTGGTGCATTACAATTGGCACTGGTTCTGGCATTGGGGGAATGGAGAACTCGGCAATAATGGCGTTCACGGTCTCGATGTCTGTCGATGGGGATTGCAAGTCGATTACCCAATTCGAACCGTTTCCAGCGGCGGCCGTTACTGCTACCAAGATGACCAAGAGACGCCCGATACCCAACAGGTAGCTTGGGAATTCGAAGGAGGAAAGCAAATCACCTACCAGGGGCTTTCATGCACTCAGCATCCTCCTGGCTCGCTCGTTTCCTTTTATGGAACGGAAGGCTATATGGAGATCGACGGCGATGGCGTCTACTCGATCTACGATGCGAAGAATAAGTTGGTAGAGTCGGGAGGAAAGAAAGCGTGGGGACAAGAAGAGCATCTGAAAAACTTCATCGATGCGATCCGTGCCAACGATCCTAAGATGCTCGCACAGCCAATTCTGAGCGGCCACCAAAGTACCCTCCTTTGCCACCTTGGCAATATCGCACAGCGCGCAGGGGAAGTGGTAAAAACAAACGCGAAAAACGGGAAATGGTCCGACGGTGCATTGCCTAATGAATACTGGCGCCGAGAGTACGATCCGCAATGGGAGAAGTGGATTGTCTCGTGAGGACACCGGTAGCGATAATCCGTCCGACTTGGGTTCCATCCCTTCCGAATCGTCGCAACTCGATGCCCGTACCGCGCTGTTGATGAGGGAGTTCGAATGCCGTTGGCCCCTGACAGAGTGGACGAGGAAGACCGTCCTCGTCGGGGTCAGCGGTGGCTCGGACAGCATGGCTTTGCTCGAATTGATACTCCGACATGCCGAGGATTTCGATCGGGTCAAAGTTCTTCATTGCAATCATGGATTGCGAGGGGACGAGAGCGACCAAGACGAAGCCTTCGTGATCGATACTTGTTTGGAACGAGGAATCGAATGCCTATCGGTCCGAATCGACCCCTCCGAACTCTCCTCGTCGAGCGAGGAAACATTGCGAAGGATTCGATTCAAGCACTATGTAGAGGCTGCTATGGCTTTTGACGCTCGCTGGATTGCGCTGGGCCACCATCGAGACGATAATCTCGAAACGTTTTTTCTTCGCCTTTTTCGCGGTTCAGGCCCTCGAGGGCTTTCTGGAATCCCCTTGCGGCGATCGGTTCCCACGACCGATGGTCGGCCGCTGGAGATCATTCGACCCATGCTTTCTATTTCGAAATCCGAGTTGGAAGCATGGCTTGCAGATCAGGGAATTCCATTTCGAGAGGACTCCAGCAATCGGCTCGGAATCTACCAACGTAATCGATTGCGGAACGAACTGCTCCCGATCCTGGATTCGCTTTATGGGCAGGGATGGAGAAAGCACGTACTCCAGGTCATCGATTCGATGACAAACCAGACCCAATCAAGCGAACTTGAGGCGAATCGCATTTTGGCGGAGCACTGGAATCGCGCTTTGCCAACAAAGGATATATCCCTCCCTCTTTCGATTTTTCAGCAGGCGGATTGGAACGTCACTCGCGAAATTGTCCTGGCCATCTGGCATACCCAGCATTGGTCGCTCCGCCCCTGGACACGCAAACACTGGCAACGTTTGCAACAATTCTTTGCGGTTGCATCTCAGACGCCCCACCCAAAACGGATCGAGTTGCCAGGCAAGATCGTCGCGAAAGTTCGAAAGGGCGTTATCACCTTCGAACAAACTACAGATGCGTAATACGCCCCTTCGAAGCCCGCTTAGGAATCGGCGACGATCTGCGAATCAGAATGTTATCTAAGAGAGTCACCAAACTAGCCAGGAGGAGAGCACCCGCCAAGAGCCAGAGACCTGTCGCAATCCACGTTATGCCTGCGAGCCAACCCAACAATTTATCGGGAGCACTTCGCCATATCCAGCCGAGGAGAAAGATCGAAACAATCAATAGTGCCGAGCCAATCCAATAAGCCATCGCAATGGATTCGTTCCCCAAGGAGCTACGGTCCGTTTCGCTCCTGCCGTCGTTTGGAATTGCTGGGATAATCTCGAGTAAAGTCCATCGGAGCTGCGGCCAACGGTTGTTTAAGACTACCAAAAACTCTTCTAGAGCATCGAGAGACGAAGCATCATAGATGCTAGGGGAGCGATCCGTCTCGAAGACTCCGTATGGCTCGATCGCCGCTCGAATCACATCTAGCAACCAACGATGTGCGAAGCTCCCCTCTTCGATTGTCGAGGGAATCCATTCCAAAGACCCTTGCAACAACTCAAGCGTCCGAGGTAAGCGATCGTCACCCGAAATCAACTCGGGTGCTTCGCGGTGTTTTGGAGCAACCGGGATGGATTCCCGATCTGATCCGTCGGTTGCCACACGAAATGCAATATATGCAGGGATACCCAAAGGGAGCCGTGGAATTTGAAGAGTGATCGTGTCGTCTTGTTGTTCCCAGGAAGCCAATTCGCCATTCACTCGGACATCGAAGACTTTAACACCTGGAAGGAGCACATAGGTCCGGGAATTTTCGGTTCCTGAAATCCAATAATCTACTCGCGTGAGGGAAGGACCACCGGTTTGGGACGGGCTCTGCCAAACAGAGACGAATTCGATGGGTCGATTCCTTTCCTCGTTGGTTCCTGATGTCGAACGTTGGAGATCCGCCTTGCTCAACTGGTGTTGTGCCAGCCAATCCTTGACCATCGCCGTCGGGAATGCGATCGATGGCTGATCGATGACTCGAAATCGATCGGAACTCGCGACCAGAGCTTCGAGTTGTTTCTCGGAGAGAGTGAGCTGAAGCGACCAATCGACGGATTGTTCTGTCGCCTCCGCTGTGTTCATATCGATTTGCCACCAACTAAAGTCGCTGATAGGACTGGGGATCTGTGCAATCGGACGATCGCATCGAACGCTCTCGTAGGCACCCGTCGGCAGCTCGATGGTCAGTTTCGACCGGGTTTCTTGCGAGACATTGTTTCGACCCCTGACGATGACATCGATGCGATCGCCCGCACCACTGGGCTCGATTTCCCATCGAACATCCGATACTTGAAGAGGTCGCCGAATTTTCCATTGAATGCGATCGGACTGGGCGAGCATGGCGATCGGATTGCTCGCTCCTTTGCCGATATAACTACGAACAGAACCATCCTGCGAAGTGATTTGAATGGAACAGAGTTCACTTGCTGCGATGTCGATCGATTGAGATTGTTCCGCAATGGTTAAGACGGGGCTTGTCACCCACGGCACCTCCACTTCCGACTCCGAGTTTCGCTTTTCCGCGCGAAGTTCAATCTCGTAGTTTTCTGTTAATTGACGCTCCGCGAACAATTGCACTCGGTTAGGACTCTGGGGCCCCTGAGAGTTCTCCAAGTTTTGTACGACGTGCAGGTTTCCAAGTCGGTTTCGGTGGGATGCATCCGTCACGATGAAACCGCGTGGCAAAACGAGTTCCAAGCTATCTGAATTGGTCGTTCCCAACGTATCGATGCGGACATTGATCGATTGAGATTCAGGGAGGAGTGTCCACCGCGTTGAGACGCGGGCCTGCATTGTGGGAACCGCCGAAACTCTCTTCAATGCGCCGAAACCGCCGCTCGCGGGGAATCGAAGAGACGAGGCGCGCGGGTTGGAACTGTTTTGAAGTTCGGGCCAATCCAAACGTTCTCGTTCGTTGATGGCAGGGATCCACGTACTAACCTGTTCCAAATTCCACTCCGAGCCGGGAAATCGAGCGTAGCGCAGCGTGCTCGGTCGTACGCGTCGATCAACACACTCCGCAAACAATACGTTTAAAGCTAAAAGGGATTTGTCTCGCAGCCCCCACAGTATGGGAATATCAAATTGCGATTGTGATAACAATTCGCGGTCCACTTCGAACACGTATCGACGCCGAGAAAAGGTGCTGGCCGGCTTTGTATCCACTAACGTGACTCCTCCCCATCGGTTGCCGATGGGTTGCCAAGGATCATCTGCCTCCATCTCAAAAGTCCGCTCCCAATTCGATCCCTCGGGGATGCGCAAAACGGTTTTGGCGCGAATGTTCGAATTCTGAAGGAACAACTCGATGTTGAGTGACGGAGGAGTCAAGGCATTCGATGGCGAAGGAACCGTCAGGTTGTTCGCGATCTGAAAGCGAGTCGATCCGCGTAGCGAGGTCTTATTCCCCAAGGCGACCAGATAGCGTCCCGGAGAAGGGTTGGTAATTCCTCCCACCGACTCGACATCGATTTGAATCGCTGGGTCAAGCGATTCGACTTCTACAAATGCATTCGGGCAAGGAAGTAATCCCAATTCAAAGGCTTGGGTCGTCGCCTCATCGCCTCGGCCTGAAAGACTTGCGGGGGGGTCTTGTGTCACCCATTTAGGACTTAGTGTCAATTGCACAATACGCCTCCCTGCCCTCTCGGGAACCCACTCAATCCCTTCGGGTTTATGTTGATAACGCAGCACGTCTTGATCATCGACCGTGATGCGAATCAACGACGCCTGGGACGTCGCTACGGGAAACTGGATCGGCACACCAGCTTTGCCGATCCACAGATCGTATACCATCGTGATTTGATCAGGAATCGCAGTAGGTCGATTGCGAAAATTGACTTTCCATTGGAACCGCGACGAGTAAATGAGGTAATCCGTAGCAGGGGTGCCCTTCAGAGCCGACAAAAGTTGATTCGGTACATAAATCGAATCTCGCAACACTTCGCCGTTGCTATCAAGTGGAAAGAGAATATCGGCATTTGCTCCAGGTGCGGAAACGTCAATCGATTGCCCTAGCCCACTACTAGACAAGGGAACTGACAAACAGCAGGCCAACAGAACTCGCATCGCTGACACGGCTTCGATTTCGCGGCTGGCGTTGGAGCCCTCCCAATTGGAGTTGGGGGTCCGACTGGCATGAATGGGCTTGGTTCGTTTTTTCTGCAAAGAAGCGAGGATCGCAGAGGTAACTAATCCTATAAAAAGTCCGCTGACTATCGTCTCGATCAATTTCACTCCTTGCCATTGCATGGCTGCGAAACCGATCGCTGCACCAGCGGCAATACACAACACAAGTGCTTGCACCCAAGCAGCTTTTCCGCGTAGGACAACAGGCAGAAGGATAAAAAGGAGCATTGCAAAGCCTCGCACGGCGCGATGCAATCGCCCATCTACCACGACGATCGTCGCTGGACTGTCCATGCTGCGGACCGAATCGACGTGCGTCCAGTCGGAAAACCGCAGTGCCACATCGGAATCAAGTGATGGCAACGCCGGACTCAAATTCTTGGAGGAGGCTGCTTTTGAGTCTTTTCCAGAGAGAAATGCGATCGATTCTTTCCACCATCGAAAACCGGAATCCGGTTCCCAGAACAAGGCATCTTCGTCCGCATCGTCGCTTCGAATCGCGAGCGAACTATGGAGGGGCATCCAGAAATGGGCCAGGCTGGGGAGACTCGATCCATTGAGCAAAATTTCCGGTGCAGCGAGGGACGTACCATCCCATCTTTGGAACCAAGTCAAGGGAAAGGGGGAACGGTCGATGGAATCCGCGGTGAATTCAAGCACTTCGGTGTACAACCGCGTTGCGTGGGGGGGTGTTGTGACATCCGTTTGAATCTGTCCGGATCGAATCCGAATGGTGCCCTTGGTTTGATCGGGTTGGACCCAGAGATCGTTAGCATCCGTAAGCCACCGAATCGATGCAAAATCGATTTTCCACTCCGGTCCGATTGCAACTTCGTAATCGGTGAAACCAACCGGAGGCAAGGAAAGATGGGCGACCAACCGTCTCATGCCATCGGAGTCCGTGAGATAGTGCGTCACTAACTTCGCCGCAGGGGTCGCGTACGAGCCTGAGTTCGTCGAGCGTCGGACGGTCAAGGGGATTCGGTAATCGAGCCTCTCGCCTTGCAGTTGTCCCTGCGCGTCCAGTTGCCAAGCGTCCCTGTCCCCCATACCTTCGACGGTTACTAGTCCGTCAGAAAGTTCGACCGTATGTTGGACTTGGACGGCGGAATCGAACTGTGGCAAAGGAATCGCGGTATTGACTTCCGCCATCGGAATTTGATTCTCGATCAAGACCACCAGCGAGGGAAGTTCGGGCCCAAGCCGAATCGAGAACGACTCGTTTGTGGCATCCACTGGCAGAACATCGAGCCATTCTTCGGAGATCTTGTTTCCGAGCGAAGGAGTGGTTACTCGTCCCACGATCCAGGGTTGCTGTTGCTTTGGGATACGAATAGGAACCTTTTGCTTTCGACTCACAGGTTCCCAGTCCAATCGATGCTTTACCTGGAGTCTATGGTTGTCGATTTGATCAACCTTCGTGCGTATCCTTACTTTCGTCGGACGTTCGGATCGCCTCTCTTGGATCACCAGCCTGTTGTCATTCCAACGCCAAATGGCAGATTTCTCCGACGAAGTGATGAAGGACCGTTCCACCGAAGAAAGGGAATCGAGAGGTACCGATGAGAGATGCTGGAGGTTGGATAGAGTCAGATAGTTCGGTATGTTTTCCGCCACTAGCCAATGTTCCACCGAACTCCCCGCGACACGTATCCACCCACGCGTCGACTCCGAGAGAGCGCGAAAGGATCTTGTTTCTCCCGCGAGCGATTCCTGTGGATCGAGTTGAATATCCACGGCGCCCGATACTCCGGCCAAGTTTTCTTGGGTTAATCGGATAGATACCCTCGGTGAATCCGGTTTCGATACGACTTCCCAAGGGATCGTTCGTTTGGTTTCGGACTCGAGAACATCTAGAATGCCCCACCCCGTTTCAAGCTCCAGAACCAAATCCTGGGCGAACAACCGCTTGGCAGGCTCATTGGTTGGGACAACTCGTCCCCAGAATGCGACACTCCCTTCCGACCCCATGATCTTGTTCAAAACGCGCAGCGTTGGCGCCCGTGGATTCGATGTCATCACCATTTGAATCGTGCACGGTTGGTCCCACCATTGAAAACGGAGCATGTTGGGTGCTGTCGATTCAAGGAATTGGCTGCCGGGCGCACTGATCGATGCCAATTTATGATGGTTGCCCAAAACCACTTGGCTTTCCCCGCGGAAAACGAACGCTTTGTCGAGGGCTAGCGCAGGCAATGGCAAGGCGTTTCGAATCGTATCGCTGGAACGAACTGAATCATTAGTAGGATGCGGGACATAGAGCCACGGCTCTGCGCGGTAGGACCATTCCACGATCACTTGTAGTCGTCCAGCCCTCGGAGGTGTCAAATTGCTCAACGCACTCCCAGTTACTTGGATCCATTCTCCATCTTGACTCCAGTCCAATTCCTTTCCTGCTGCAGAAACGCGTCGGACCTTGCCCGGAGATTCCAGCTTGAACCGAAGCATTTTATCGAGGGTGGGTACATCCCATTGAAGCTCCATTGTTGCTCGGCAGTCGAGAAACTGATCGCTGAATCGATACTCATTCAATTGCTCAAGCACAAGATGCTCGAAGGACGACCCTTTCGCTCCCCCGTTTTTCCCGATCTCGTTTCCGAAACCCGGAGTCACCACTTCAAACGAAACATTCTCTACTCCTCCCAACTCGATAAGCCAAAGCGAATTGGAAGCTGTATCCAAACTGGTCCGTTCAAAACCAGGGCGAACTTCAGCGGGCACCCGACTCAAACGCGCATCAATTTCATTGGCGTTCAGGATGAGTCGTGCTGGAACATTCGCCCGAACGACTTGAGTGTTCGGAGGCAAGGTCAAGAGAAGACAGCTATTGGTACAACGCGGGATAGCCGTCTCGTAACGAAGAGACGACGTGGGCAGTGTTTCTCCCCGCAGCGTCCAACTAAATGGAAAATCAATCGGCTTGCTGGCTGCCGCGAGCGAATCGCTGTGGAGTTTTAAAAGGGGCGTACCTGCTTCGTCGAATCCCCACTGCGGTTCTAATCGCCTGTTACTTGGAGCCACTCTCGGGTCAGAGGAAGCTGGAGATACTGCACGATCGGACCCAGGTGTGAGGGCAAACCCCCACGGGGCAAGTCGCAAACGTTCGGAAAGCATGGACCCGCGCGAGACTCGAATCATCGATCGAGTGGACACCAAATCCGGACCTACCAGTCGAGCGGAATAGATGGCATCGAGTAGTTCGGGCGGACGCTGTGGATTGGCCGCTTGGGGGTCCGAGGACTGAAAAGGTTTTAACAACTCGGAGAGCTCGTCCAACGACCGGGTTGTGTATTGAAGGTCCAAACCATCCAGTTGATTTAGATCCTCCAGAGGGAGAAAAACGCGACGGTAAGGAAGCTCGCTCTTCTTGTTAGACTCCTTCTCTTGGGAAAAGCCTGTGCGCTGCAATCCGCACAATACGAAAAGCAACACAAGACAGTACCATGGCGTCCGCCGGGCGAGTGGCCTAGCGAAGATGTGATTTTGAATTCGCACAGAGCTCATTGCCGGCTCCCGTGCGAGCCCATCTCCCCCGCCACCGGACCTCCTGCAATCACCTCAGCACCAGGAGCGATGGTGGTGAGAACTGACTTGGAAGCACTACCGGAAGGCGACTCACTGCGCGAGTCCATGCGTGATCCCGACACCGAACCCGCGAATGTTCCTCGACCTGCAAAAACACTTTTCTTTCTGGCGTTGCGATCGAGAAGCCATTCGACGAAGGCGTAAATCAACAGTATTGCACATGACACCACCATCGATTGAGTCACCAAGATCGTTATGTCTAGCGACCATGAAATCAAACCTGCCAAGAGAGGGATCGCGACGATCAAAACAATCGCTTTTCTATTCCACCCATTCCTCAGGAGCAACGAACTTAATGTCAAGGTGAGCAGCGCGAGCGGGGTCCACAAGAGGAATCGAGGTATGAACGTCGCATGGACAGCTTCCTTCGTGTCCAAGGAAATAAGAGAGTATTGATTGACCTGTTGCCCAACATCGGGTTGCACCGAAGCCCCTATTTCCTTCTCTAGATCGCTTTGTGATCGAGTGTCCTGTCTCGCCATCCAGACTTGATTCCAACTCCATTGATAATCGGGCAGGAGTGAATCTGAGGTCGAAATCAGATGCTCGGAAGAGGGCGTGACGAGTTGCCAAACACACGGAGCCCGTTCGAGATTGCTATTCAAGATCCGAACCTGTGGCATCTCAATCCTCTTCCACCAGGACGACGGATTCGCGGGCCACGAGAAGAGTTCTAAGACATAGGCGTTCTCACTATCGGCCCCCGATGGTTCTCCAGCATCACTGGGTAGCCTCGGGGCGTTGCTTAAATCGATTCGATACGAGTTTTGTCCGGACGATAGGAGAGAGAGCTCGCAGGGGGCATGATTCAGTACCGCCTCGATATCTTCGGAGAGGGATGCATCGAGTTGGATTTCGACCGTCGGTTGTGAGCTTCTGAACTTAACAACATAGCGGTGGCGATTGGTTCCAGGTTTCGTAATGGTTTGTATCCACACGCGATCGACGTTCACCGAATGCGCGATCTGATTTTGCTCGGGCACCAACGTCACGTCGAGGCAAGGGGCGTCGAGCGGAAATGTTATCTTGGTTTGCGTCCACAGATCTTCACCGATGCGAATCTCTGTTTGGGAACGATTTAACACGGTGGTGTTGAGCAACACGCGGGTGCTCGGGCGGCTCTGAAGCAATCCGACGGGATTCCCATAACGAATAGGGGCTTTTAGATTCGAAGTGTCTAGGTGAGCAAAGAGTTGCTTCAACGAATCGGCCTCATCGGCATTCCGAGGAGGTGGACGGAGCGCTCCTAAGGTTATCAGCCAAGTAAAGTCCCCCGTCGCTGTTAAGTAAACTTGCTGGGGAATTTCAATGCGGGTCCATTCCACATGATCCTTCAAACTCGGGTATCTATCCCCCCACATGCGAGCTTCGTCCACGGAAAGACGCTCGATTTTCGTTATAGCGACGCCATTGACATTGAGGTCGATTGCAGAAGCAAAGTTAGACGACTCGGAATCTGCGATCCAAGCTTTTGGAACCGCGAGAAGCAAATGGTCTGGAAAGGTACCACGGATCTGTAACAACCAATCTTGCTCCACTTTCCATGAGCTCTCCAATGCGGTCGCGCGCAGCGTACTGGTACCCTCGATGAATGGCTCGAGCGGGATCGATAAGAAGTCGCAACGGGTCGAGGCTTTATCGCCGCGCAGCTGCAATCCGAGGGAAAATCGAGGAATGCCTTCCCTCGGATTGATCATCCTGGCATCTCGCAGTGCCTGTTCCAATGTCGGCGCCGTGACAGTGGTCAGTGACCAACGACTTCCCTCCGCCTGAACATTCGTTGGCGCAAGGCTTGCGAGCGATGAAAAAAGCGAGAGACTCCCCGAGGGACTCCACGTCGAACGCTGCTGACTCGATTCGTTTAGCCAAGTGAGTACCGGCAAGTCGAATCCCAGTGGAGAGGATTCATTCGATGCCCCTTCCGCGGTCGTCGGTGAACTGATTTTGTAGGACATCCTCAGTTGAATGCGCCGAGTGGGAGAACCTTCGGTGGACGTCGTCGCCGTCACGGTTCCCGTCGCTCCTTCACTGGATTCCGCCCAATCGCTTAGGCTCAACGGGATAATTGTATTGTTCCCCGCTGCAGCGTCGGCGTCGGTAAAGGCTAACTCCCGCCCGGTCGACGCGACGGTAACACGTTCGACGTCCCAGCCTTTGCTCTCTAACTGAAGAAATGGAAAACCACGCGGGTCATCTCGGAATTCGAGCGTTCCCGTCAATTGCCATCGATCGGGAAAGAGCCAAACCCGATAGTCCATACGAATCGAAGGGGTGATTTGTGGCTCGAGCAATCGACATCGAAGCGAAGTGGCTTGATCCAACACGCGGAATGAGTGCTGAATGAGGTCGTTGGACTCCGGTGCAACTGTGCGCTTGTTGAATTCCACCCCCGACTGGGAATCCCACAATAACGTTCTCGATCGGGGTAAGACCAACTCGACATTTCCTCCGTGCCGCTCCACTCCAGCTACCAATGGTATGGAGAACAGATTGTCCGATTCCACCTTGGGGGATTCCCAAGTCCAATCGAGAGGAAACTCCAGCTCGAAGCGAGAGACCGACTCGTCGATCATCAAATTGAATGATGGTGCGCCATCTTCGCCGGTGCCGAGGGAGTTCAAGCGGTATCCAGCGACGGGTGGCACCTCACCCGATGACTCCCTGGCGACTCCTCCCTTGGGAAGTTGGATCAAGAATTGTCTTCCACCAAGCCTCTTTGGGCCGCGAATGGTGATGCGCGAGCTGGCATCAAATTTTGGATTCCCTGAAGATTGCGTGAATTTGGTCACGCTGATTGCCTCGGTCGCTTGGACGTTGTCGGAAGCGGCGCGCCGAGTCCATATCAAGTCGATGGAGCCGCCCGAGGCTCGGATTCGGTAATGGGTAAAGGGAGCTGCCCCGGGAATCGGTTCGACAACTTCCGATCCAGCACCGGTGACGTTGAGATCCCATTCCCCTTCAGGAAGATGCAGATCGACCACCGTCGTCGCGGTAGGAAGATCCAATCGGACTTGGCTTGACTGAACGGTTGTCTGCACCTTCGCGACGGCTTGAAAGGAGAGCGAACGTTCCAGAATCTCCGAAGGCTCTAGCCTCCACTGGTAGCCGGTCGCCACCGAAGCCAGACCGATCGCGAATGGAGAATTGTCTTCGGGTGGGAGCAGTTGAATGGCGCCTAGGGCGAGTGGCACACTTCCCCATTTTCGATTTGGGGAGTTCAACCTCGCCTTCGCTGTTCCGCGGATCCTCGCAACATTCTCTTCGATCTGCAGATCGAGATTGAGCATTTCCAGAATGGCCTGACTATCGGCGGAGGCATCGTTGGATGCCTTGAGGAACCGCTCGAACTCCTCGAATCGGACCTTCGGAACGAGGATCGATTCTCCTTTTTCGTTCTTGAGTAGAACAAGGTCGGGACGCAATCCTTCGGGTACGCTTTGGAGCAGATCGTCGGCCGGTGGCATCGGCATGAGCTCCGGTTCCTGCGCCGAGAGATTTGTCGCGTGCAGGAGCCAGACCCCCAGGAGGCCACACAGTAGCATCAACACACAGCGGAAGAAGGCCGTCAAGGGTCGCGGCCTAGCTCTGCGATCCGTTGACGATTGTTGAAGCACAATATCTGCCTTGGTGAGGAGCTCGAATTCCACTGGGACATAGACGTCCTATTCTACGCAATCAGCAAGGTCAGTTGAACGTGGCATCGCTTCCAAGTGCAAAATGGGGGCTACTCCTCCCGTTACAGCCCGATCGACCGCCCTAATCGGACTCCGATCCGCCCGACCAGAGACCTTGCGTGCGGATTTTCCAAGTCCAGCATTTTCGGATGGAGGCGAAGGTTGTCGCTGAAACAGGACGCTCCATGCGTTACAATATGGTTCCCACCGTTCCCCTCCCTCCCCTTTGACTGCGTGCAATGTTCCCACCGCGTGCAATTTTCACATTCCCAAGTGGATCGACGCTCCGTGAATCGAAATGTTTCCGCTCGCTGCGTCGAATGCCCTTTTATTGGGCTGCGGGCATGGCGTTGCTCTTCGTTGCCCCTCTCGCAGTGTTCTCCGATGATTCGCTAGCGTCGAGCGAATCAAACGAGGAACTCGTCGCCACCGCCGCGCAAACGGAGTTTTTTGAGAAGAGAATTCGACCGATCCTGGAGTCGCACTGCATGGAGTGCCACACCGAGGCTGAGAAAAGCGGGGGGCTCTCGCTAACCCATCGGGGCTCTCTGTTGCAAGGTGGGGATACCGGTCCCGCCATCGAATTGCAGGAACCGTCCCAAAGCCTGCTTCTCAAAGCGGTCCGTTATCAGGACGAATCGTTGAAGATGCCACCTAACGGGAAGCTATCCGATCAAGAAATCGCTTGGCTGGAGGAATGGGTAGGACAAAAAGCGCCCGATCCCCGTCCTGAACCAAACGATGCGCCCGCTACTCCCCTCGAAGGGATGAGTATCGAAGAAGGACGTGAGTTTTGGTCCTTTCGACCGATAAATCCTCCCCATATCAGTTCGCTTTCTTCCGAGCATCTCGATGTGGCAAATGCCCCGACTACCCCAATCGATCTTTTCATCGAGCGCAAATGGGCAGAGGCAGGCCTCACCCCAGCACCCGAAGCCTCCAGACACGTTTGGCTTCGACGGGTGACCCAGGATCTAACCGGCCTCCCCCCCTCTGCGAGTGAGATCATCGAATTCGAACAAGACGATGCACCTGATGCCTACGAAAAAGTAGTCGACCGACTGCTGAATTCACCGCAATATGGGGTCCATTGGGGACGTCATTGGCTCGATACGGTTCGATATGCAGACTCCAACGGTCTGGATGAAAATTTAGCGTTTGGTAACGCTTGGAGATTCCGAGATTATGTCATCCATTCCTTCAATGCGAACAAACCGTTTCACCGATTCATCAAGGAGCATCTCGCAGGAGACTTGCTTGACGATGCCTCGGTCGAATCGCAAACCGGTACTGGATTTCTGGTTCTCGGTGCAAAGGTGCTGGCGGAGCCCGATCGCGAGAAGCTAAGTGTTGACACGATCGATGAACAGATCGACACAGTTGGGAAGGTGTTCTTAGGGTTGACGTTCGGCTGCGCTCGTTGCCATGACCACAAGTTTGATCCGGTCAAGCAGGAGGACTATTACTCGCTGGCTGCGATTTTTCAAAGCACGCGTACGTTTGCTGATTCCAACACCGGAGCGATTCGCCATTGGAATGAGATCTCCATTGCATCGGACGAGGAACGCAAGGAGATCGCAGAACTGAATAAAGAGGTTGCAGCAAAGCAAGCGGCGTATAACAAAGCCAAAAGCTCTGCCATGGAGGAATTGCGACAAAACACCCGAGCCAAAGTCCTGGACTATCTTTCCGCATCGATGGAATTGAAACCGGATTGCACGCTTTCGCAATGCGTCCCCCTCGCGGAGAAGTACTCGCTCCACCCACGCGTTTTGTTGAATTGCCGACTGTATCTTGCTCGATTCGCGGACGGCGAACTCTTTCGCGTTTGGGATGACTGTTACCAGCGGCAAGCTCGCGATGAAATGCTGAATCACTACCGAGTTCTGTTCGACCCGAAATCGGACCAACCGGAGGAGTCCAAAAAAGCCGCTGCGGCCGCCTTGGCCAATCCCACCGGATTTCTCGCGGTACCAGCCAAATTTGAACATGCGCTCACCGAGGCGCAAATTCAAGAGATCAATCGTCTAGCCGAAGAGGCTCGACTGTTCGAGAGTGCCGCAAAGGACGAGGCGGCCGTGATGGGCGTTCGCGATGCCCGTGTCACGGACGAAATGCCGATCCACATTCGTGGAAACTATCTTTCGCGCGGACGACTCGTTTCCAGGTCTTTCCCAAAGGTACTACTGGGCGAGCGCGAAAAGCCAATCTTCCATCGCCAACAGAGTGGGCGACTCGAATTGGCCGAATGGCTGGTCGATCCACGCCACCCTCTTACGTCGCGAGTGGTCGTGAATCGGTTGTGGGGATGGCACTTCGGACGAGGTATCGTTTCGACCACAGAGAACTTTGGTTTGCTCGGTGAGAAGCCGACACATCCTGAGCTGCTCGATTTCCTCGCCCGCGATTTTCTGGAATCGGGATGGTCGATGAAAGAGTTTCACCGCATGGTTGTCCTCTCCAGAACGTACCGAATGGATTCCTCCCATCCGCAAGAAAAAGAAATGGCGGAAAAAGATCCCGAGAATCGGTTGCTGTGGAAATTTCCGATGAGGCGGCTCACGGCCGAGGAGATCCGCGATGGAATTCTTTTTCAACTCGGAGAGTTGGATCTGCAGCTGGATGGAAAGACGGTGCCTCTGCGCAATCGACAGTTCGTGTTCGATCACACGTCGATCGATCATACCAAGTACGACATGCACCGAAGGACTGCCTACTTTCCGATCATTCGCAATAACTTGGCCCCCATTCTCCAGCAATTCGATTTCCCGGATCCGACGATGCCAACCGGGGCTCGCAATACGACTTCTGTTGCGCCTCAATCTCTATTGCTTATGAATGCGCCTTGGATTCTCGAAGCTAGTCGCCGCGCCGCGGTAAGACTTCTGGACCGAGAGCCTTCCGATTCCGCCCGGCTTCATGCAGCTTTCCAATCGAGTTTGGGGCGCTCGCCGACCGAACGAGAAACGGGAATTTTTTCGAACTTCCTGCATGCCGATTGGCATACCGCAACGGGGGAAACGGAGCCCCGCGATCGGGAAGCCATGATTTGGTCACTCGTCCTTCAGAACCTCGCCATCAGCAACGAGTTTTTTTATGTTCGATAATCGACGACAGTTGCTTCAATCCTCCGCAGCGGGATTTGGATATTTAGCTCTCCAATCGTTGCTGGCGTCGACGGGGTATTGCAACCAGCCATCCAACAATCCACTTCGTCCAAAAGATCCTCACTTCCCGGCGAGGGCCAAGCGGATTGTTTTTCTCTTTATGAAAGGGGGGCCGTCGCACGTCGATACGTTTGATCCAAAACCCGCGCTCGATCGCGACGATGGAAAGCCACCTCCGTTCGCACTGCCACGCGTTGTATTTGCAGCGCAAGGCAACTTGCTCAAGTCTCCTTGGAAATTCAAGCAGCATGGACAGTCGGGGCTTCCGGTCAGCGAGTTGTTTCCGAATGTTGCCAAGCACGTGGATAAGCTATGTGTTCTTCGATCGTTGCATGGTAGCAATCCAGCACACGGCGGCGCGTTACTGAAAATCCATACGGGGAGTGACCAGTTTGTACGCCCCAGCATGGGTGCCTGGGTCAGTTACGGATTGGGGACGGAGAATCAAGACCTTCCCGCATTCGTTACGATTTGCCCCACCTTAGCTCATGGCGGCGTGAACAATTGGGGATCAGCGTTCTTGCCATCTAGCTATCAGGGGACGCCCATTGGAAACGCGAGCCTGCCAGCCACCGCGGCCACGGTGGGTAACATCCGAAATCCGATGATCGATTCAGCAGTCCAACGAAAACAATTGGATTTACTACGCGAGATGGAGTTTGCGGAGACTTTGCCAAGCGATCGAAATCGAGAACTGGATATCCGATTGGATCACTTCGAACTCGCCTACCGGATGCAGAATTCCATTCCGCGCATTCAGGATCTGGCGTCCGAGTCCGAAGCTACCATGCGTCTCTACGGCATGGACGATCCGATGACGGAGAATTTCGGGCGGCAATGCCTGCTCGCCCGACGATTCCTCGAAGAAGGAGTTCGATTCGTTCAAGTCACCCATAGCGACAGCGAGGTGCAGTGGGACCAGCACAGCGACCTCTATTTGGGACACACCAAAAATGCCGCCGAAGTCGATCGCCCCATCGCCGGGCTGCTGACCGATCTGGAACAACGAGGATTGCTCCAGGATACTCTCGTCCTGTGGGGAGGCGAATTCGGTCGAACTCCTACCTCCCAAGGAAACGGCCGGGATCACAATCCTCACGGCTTCACCATGTGGATGGCCGGAGGGGGTGTCAAAGGAGGATTCGCCTACGGTGCGACCGACGAATACGGGTATTACGCCGTCGAGGACAAGATGCACATACATGATCTTCACGCCACGATCTTGCATCTGCTCGGATTGGATCACGAACGGCTGACCTATCGCTATGCAGGACGTGACTTCCGATTGACCGATGTCGCAGGTCAAGTCGCGACAAAGATCTTGGCATAAGGGGTTTTACGCCGGAACGTCGACTCCGAAGTAGCGGTGCAAATATTCTTTGCGATCCTCCGCTTGCACATATTCGACCAACGCGTAGAGCTTCTTCTGATCGCGTTGGAGCTTGGCAGAGCGGTCCGCATCGCTCGCTAGCGTCGCCGGAAGCGGAGCCTGAACGGTGACATTGGAAAGATCGTTTTCATCTTCGATGACACCGTACCGTTGCAACATGGAGAGCGCGGTTTCCAAGCGTCGATCTTGTTTGCGACGATCGGACAACCGCTCGCGCAACCATTCCAGTCCAAACGCGCGGACCTCCACCGTGTCGAATTTCAAAAAGTCATAAACCCGATGGTAGAAATCAGCGTCGGGATTGCTCCACTGATTGAATTCCATCTGTGTGAGCAAATCATCTTGCGAATATAGCAGGGTGCAGAGGGACGGTTCGCCATCGCGTCCAGCACGACCAATCTCTTGGTAGTAGGATTCCAGCGAACTCGGGACCTCGGCATGGAGGACGAAACGTATATCCTCTTTATCGATTCCCATCCCAAATGCATTCGTGGCTAGAACAAGTGGTGCATCCCCACGCATGAATCGATTTTGAATTTCGTTTCGGCGGTGCCTTGGTAAATCGCCGTGATACTGGATGTGTGGGATTCCTCTCTTCCTCAACCGTTCACTCATCTCTTCGAGCTTGCGAATGAGCGTGAAGTACACGATTCCAGGTCCCCGCGGCCAGCGATCGACCGTTTTCGCGATCGCATCGAGCTTCTCATCAACTCCCCACACGGTTTCAACTGTCAGCTCGAGATTAGGACGATCAATTCCCTCGTGAAAAATTTTGCAGTGCAATCGAGTCTCATCGCTACCAGACAATCCTAGCTGCTCGATGATATCGATTTGGACATCGCGAGTTGCCGTCGCCGTTAATGCAATGGTCGTGGGATCGCCGAGCACTCGGCGAATCTCTCGCATACGCGAGTAATCGGGACGGAAATCGTGCCCCCATTCGCTGATGCAGTGGGCCTCATCCACAGCCATTAGAACGATGTGCCTGGAACGCAAGACATCGAGGAAGTCGGGCTTTCGAAATCGCTCGGGAGTGACATAGAGAAGTTTGAATTCACCACTCTGAATCCTTCGGTATCGGTCTTCACGCTGCTCGCGACTTAGCAATGAATTGACCATCGCTGCTTCGATTCCCTTGCGGTTCAACGTATCGACTTGATCCTTCATCAAAGCGACCAAGGGCGAAATTACGAGAGTCAACGGAGGAAGAGAACCACTCTCTTGTCTCGATTCTCCCGCGAGTACCAAGGCGGGGACCTGAAAACAAAGAGACTTCCCACCACCGGTAGGCATCAGGACGAGCGAATGCTCGCCAGCGAGAGTCCTCGCGATTACCTCGCCTTGGCAGCCTCGAAACGCCTCATAGCCAAAGGAATCGCGAAGGACATGATAGGCCTCTTTCATCCCTACGCTTCGATCTTGGAACCGAGTAGCTTTGCAAATTGAGAAATCCAAGCGGGGTGGGCTGGCCAAGCAGGGGCGGTGACCAAGTTGCCATCGGTGTGTGCCGAATCGAATCCTTCGCTCGGAGCCATGTACTTCCCACCCGACGCGACGACTTCGTACTGGCAAGCGGGATAGCAACTGCAGGATTTGCCTTTCAGTACACCAGCCGCTGCTAGGATTTGGGGTCCATGGCAAATAGCGGCGATCGGTTTATTGGTCTCTGCAAAGTGACAAACGATCTCCAGTACTCGAGCATGAAGTCTCAAGTACTCCGGTGCACGGCCTCCGGGGAGCACCAAAGCGTCGTAAGTCTCCGGTTTCACGGAATCGAAGTCTCGGTTCAATCGAAATCGGTGCCCCGGTTTCTCCGAATAGGTTTGATGACCTTCGAAATCATGAATCGCTGTTGAGACGAAATCACCAGACTTCTTATCCGGGCAAATTGCATCGCACTGGTGACCAATCATCCCTAGCATTTGATAGGGAACCATCACTTCGTAGTCTTCGACGAAGTCACCGACGATAAAAAGTATCTTTTTGGAGGCCATATCCCTGTTTCCCTTCGATCTTGGTGCACGGAATCCGAATACGATAACAAATCCCACCCATTGCCTAAAGGAGTGTTTGGCACTCGACCTCCGACCTTTTGTCGCGGGTCGCGATCGGTTACGCTTTTCACATCACTCCACATTGCTCCCTCCCCGCAACCAAAACACCATGGGCAATCTCGCCAAGGCTTGGATTCAGCTTCATCCCAACGACAACTGCATCGTCGCATTGCGGTCGCTTCAAACCGGCGAAACGGTCGAGAACAGCGTTAATTCCACCTTGGTCCGGCAGCCGATTGACGCTGGCCATAAAATGGCGATCCAATCGATCCAGCGGGGCGAGAGCATTCTGAAGTACGGCTGGCCGATCGGCGTCGCGACAGAGCCCATCGCTGCAGGAACTCATATCCACGATCACAATCTCAAGTGCGAGCATCGAATGGACTATGAGGGGCTCGCATCCATGACCCCCGAACCACCCCAACCGCTTGTTGGCAAAACATTTGAAGGTTATGTACGACCGAACGGAAAAGTTGGGACGCGGAACTACATCGGTATTATCTCGACAGTCAATTGCTCGGCTTCCGTATCACGTTATATCGCAAATCATTTCACCCCTGAACTGCTGAGCCAATACCCTAACGTCGACGGTGTCGTCGCTTTCAAGCATGACAGCGGCTGCGGATTGGCTTATGAGGGGATCAAACACCGAACATTGAGCCGTGTCTTAGGTGGCATTGCGAAGCATCCGAACATCGCGGCTTATCTGCTGATCGGTCTTGGGTGCGAACAGAATACGCTCGGGCATCTGATGAAGGCACAGAGATTGGTTTCACTTCGCATGCCAGGGCAGTCCACCGCTGCGACGATGGACATTCCAATTCTTTCGATGCAGGACATCGGCGGAACGGCAAAGACCGTCGCAAAGGGTGTCGAACTGGTTCAGGAGCTCCTTCCGATCGTCAACAGCTATCGACGCACGACCGTTCCTGCCAGCGAACTTATTCTTGCGACTAAATGCGGTGGTTCGGATGGTTATTCAGGCATCACAGCCAATCCAGCTCTTGGAATCGCATCCGATCTACTGATTGCAGCTGGAGGTACCTCGATCTTGGGAGAGACTACCGAGCTGTACGGAGCGGAGCAGCTCTTTACAAAGCGAGCTGCAAACGAAGCGGTTTCTCGCAAACTGCTCACCAAGATGGAATGGTGGATTGATTACACAAAACACTACCATGAAGAATTCGACAACAACCCATCCCTTGGGAACAAGGCGGGGGGACTCACCACCATTATCGAGAAGTCCCTCGGAGCTGCTGCCAAAGGGGGGAGCACGGCGCTGCAAGACGTGTACGAATACGGTGAAATCGTCGACCGCAAGGGGCTTGTGATTGTCGACTCACCGGGGTTCGATCCTGTTTGCGTGACCGGAATGGTCGCAAGTGGCGCCAATGTCGTTGTGTTCACGACTGGCCGAGGAAGTTGCTTTGGGTGCAAACCTGTTCCCAGTATCAAAGTCGCAACCAACAGCGCCCTCTACCGACGTATGCCCGATGATATGGACCTTAACATGGGAACCGTTCTGGAAGACGAAAGCCTGCAGGACGCCGGCGAGCGCTTGTTTAACGAAATCCTAGCTACTGCCAGTGGAAAGAAGACGAAGAGCGAATTGCTCGGATACGGGGACGACGAATTCTGCCCCTGGCCAATCGGCCCGACTCTTTGATCTATTAACGCAATGCAACCTGATCTCGGGATCCTTTGAGTTAAACCAACGCAAAAGGATCCGCGAGAAAGGTTTCTTAACTTGCCGGACAAAAGTTGGTTGCAGTCCCAACGCGACTCGTGCAGCGTTTTACTTCTTCGCCAACATCGTCTCGACTTGGTTGACGATGTTCTCTGGGGTGATCTTGAAGTGCTCGTAAAGTTGGTTCGCTGGTGCGGATGCCCCGAAGGTGCTCATGCCAACGAATTTACCATCGATACCGATGTATTTATCCCAACCGAGTCGAATGCCAGCCTCACATGCGACGCGAGCCGTGATCGAACTTGGCAATACCGTCGCCTTGTAGGAATCGTCTTGCTCGTCGAACAACTCCATGCACGGGACGCTGACGACGCGAGCCTTGATACCCTTGGCTGCAAGTAGTTCTTGGGCTTTGAGGCAGATGGGGATCTCCGATCCCGTTCCAAGAATCAGTGCCTGTGCTTCGCCATCGCATTCGCTCAAGACATAAGCGCCCTTGAGTACTCCTTCGGCAGCCCCGTATTGGGTGCGATCCAAAGTCGGTACATTCTGTCTCGAAAGGACCATGGCAGTGGGATGATTGTCGATGCTCAAGGCCGCTTTGTAGGCGAACAGCACTTCGTTCGCATCCCCAGGGCGGAATACGTACAGCCCAGGAATTGCGCGGCATGCTGCCAAATGTTCGACCGGTTGGTGGGTCGGGCCATCCTCGCCCAGACCGATCGAATCGTGCGTCAACACGTAGAGGACCGGCTGATGCATGATGCTGCTCAATCGCATCGACGGTCGCATATAGTCGGTGAAGACGAAGAAGGTCGCGCCGTAGGCTCGTAGTCCCGAAAGACTCATTCCGTTCAGAGAAGCCGCCATGGCATGTTCGCGAATACCGAAGTGCATATTGCGGCCCGTATAGTTAGCGGACCCAAAGCTTCCGAAGCCATCCAAGTTGGTCATGGTGGAAGGAGCCAAGTCCGCGGAGCCGCCAAAGAGGCTCGGAAGGTTGGGAGCGAGCATGTTCAACACCTTGCCACTGCTCACGCGCGTCGCCAAACCCTTCGCATCGGTCGCGAACTCTTTGAGTCCGGCATCCCAGCCTGCCGGAAGCTTGCGATCGATGATGGATTGAACGTCCGCAGCCTCCTTCGGAAACTTCGCTTTGTATTCGGCAAACTTTGCCATCCAAGCGGCCGAAGAGGCGGCACCCTTTTTACCGATAGTATCGGCGAAGACTTTGCGGGTGACGTCGGGCACATGGAACTTCTCATTCTCAGGCCATCCATATGCCTTCTTCGTCAATTTGATTTCTTCATCACCGAGCGGTGCCCCGTGTGCTCCGTGGGTGTTGGCTTTGTTGGGAGATCCGAATCCGATCACCGACTTTACGATGATCAAGGTTGGACGATCCTGGGTCGATTTGAAGCTCGCGAACGCTGCCTGAAGTGCAGACAGGTCGTTGGCGTCGGCGACTTGAACAACGTTCCAACCAAGACCTTGGAACTTAAGGGCTACGTTTTCACTGTAAGCTAGATCCGTGTGCCCTTCGATAGTGATCCCGTTGTCGTCGTAGATCCAGCATAGGTTCGACAGCCGCAAGTGACCGGCGAGCGAGGCTGCCTCGCAAGCGACACCTTCCATCAAATCGCCATCACCGCAGAGTGCGTAAACGTTGTAGTCGAAGAGATCGTATCCAGGCTTGTTGTAGGTCGCTCCGAGAAACTTGGACGCGATCGCCATCCCAACCGAATTCCCGACTCCTTGACCTAGTGGTCCGGTAGTCGTTTCGATACCCGTCGCGTATCCGAATTCTGGGTGACCTGCGCAGGGGCTATGCAGCTGACGGAAATTCTTCAGGTTATCAAGCGTGAGAGCAGGTTCGGCAGTCACGTTTCCATGCGCATCGACATTGCGAATGCCCGCGAGATGGATCAACGAATAGAGGAGCATGGACGCATGGCCGCACGAAAGAACAAAGCGATCGCGATTCGGCCAAAGTGGCTGAGCTGGATCGTAGTTCATCGCGTCGGTCCAAATCTGAAACGCGACAGGAGCCAGAGCCATCGGTGTACCTGGGTGCCCGCTATTCGCAGCTTGCACGCCATCCATGCTAAGGGTTCGAATGGTGTCGATAGCGACTTGGGTTGGGCTGGTAACGGGTGCGTTCATAGATGGCCTGCGGATTAGTTGAGTTAATCAAAGAAGTGGCGTGCATCATTAGAACTCCGGGAAAATCCCTCTCCGGAGACCACTTTCTAAGACCGGAAGAATAACGCTTTCGAAGAGGTTAGGCAATGAGTCCTGACGGGACGGAAACAGCCGGTGGATGGGGGGGATTCTCGACTCGCGGGGCGGGACATCTCTGATAGAATCTCAACGACACTCAGGACTCGTAACGCAAACCCTTCATCAACCGAACATGTCTGAATATCGAATCGAAGTGGACTCCATGGGCGAGGTACAAGTCCCCGCCAATGCTTACTACAGCGCTCAAACTCAGCGTGCCGTCGAGAATTTCCCCATTTCAGGCTGGGAGCTCCCGATCCCCCTCATCCGAGCGATGGGAAGAGTGAAATTGGCATGCGCGATCGCCAATCACGATTTGGGAAAGCTGACGGGTTCCGGAAAAACACGATTGAGCGAAGAGCAAGTCGCTGCGATGAAATCCGCTTGCCATGAGGTGATCGACGGGAAAATGGACGGCGAATTCCCGATCGATGTGTTCCAAACCGGCTCCGGTACCTCGAGCAACATGAATGTGAATGAGGTCATCTCGAACCGAGCGATCGAGATATTGGGGGGGGATCGATTCTCCAAATCGAAACCAATCCACCCCAACGACCACGTCAATATGGGGCAAAGCACCAACGATACTTTCCCCACTGCTATTCACGTTGCAACCGCAGTTGAAATTGAGACCAAGTTGATCCCGATGCTGAAGCGATTTCACGAATCACTTCAGGAGAAGGCCAGCAAATGGGATCGGGTTATCAAGATCGGACGAACCCACTTGATGGACGCAACGCCTCTTCGGCTGGGGCAAGAATTCGGAGGGTTTGCACGCCAAATCGAGCTGTCGATCGAGCGTGCCAAACAAGCCTTGAAGGGTGTTTTGGAACTGCCCGTGGGTGGAACCGCCGTAGGAAGTGGGATCAACACCCACCCCGAATTCGGTGCGCGCGTAGCCAAAGCGCTCGCCGACCAAACGGGAATCCCATTCATCGAGGCGGTCAATCACTTCGAAGCCAACGCCCAACGGGATGGATTGGTCGAATCGCACGGCCAGATCAAAGCGATTGCCATGACTCTTTTCAATCTATCGAACAATATCCGTTGGCTTGGATCAGGACCTCGTTGCGGGTTCTACGAAGTCATTTTGCCGGATCGCCAACCTGGCTCTTCGATCATGCCCGGAAAAGTGAACCCTGTAATGTGCGAAAGCATGATGCAACTCACCGCCCGCGTCATGGGAAATGATACGACGATGACTCTATGCGGCGCATCGGGAGGCAATTTCCAGCTGAATATCATGATGCCCGTGATGGGACACGCCATGTTGGAGAGTATCATGTTACTCACCAACGGTGTCGGAGCGTTTATCGAGTTCTGCATGGACGGACTGGAGGCCAACCCGGAAGCGTGCGAGGCGAGCGTCGAGCAAAGCTTGTCCATGGTAACGAGTTTGAACCCACACATCGGATACGAGAAAGCGGCAAAGCTAACCAAGGAGGCGTTCGCATCCGGCAAAACGATCCGCGAACTTTGCTTGGAACAAAATGTGCTTCCGAAAGAGACGCTCGACGAAGCCCTTGACCCGTTCACAATGACCGAACCCCAGGCGTAGCTCGCCCGCTGCGTGCTCGGTCGATTTGGTTGACAGAAACTAGCCGATCGATGAACTGGCCCATCGATGAACTGGCGCAACGATCGTTTTGCCGAGGCTCTCGCTACATTTTGCAAGCCTGGGTGAATGATGGTTCACTCCGAGCAGAGCAAACAGCAGCACTTTGCGTAGAGCATAGTGGGGCGAAGCCACAGAGCGTGGAATACCAAAAGTCGCGATCATCCCATTCCTTTCCAACACCTCCTGGCTCGTGGTCAGTGGGTGCAAGTCCCCGGAGTTCCTATCATGCGAAACCAAACCATGCGTTCCCTGATCTCTCTTTGGTGCAAGCCCTTGCTCATTGGATGCATTGCTTTGTTCGGTTCCACAGGATTGAGTGCAGCAGAACCTCGTTCCTTTGAGTTGCCTCTTTGGAAGGATGGAGCCCCAGGTGCATTGGGGAGCGAGCCGAAGGACATTCCCTTGGCGATGGTACGTCTTCCGGAAAGCGGTGCTCCGACCGCTGCCTTGGTGGTTTGTCCTGGAGGTGGTTACGGGAATCTCGCAATGGGGCATGAGGGTCATGAGATCGCTGCTTGGGCGAATGAACTCGGGATGGCGGCCATCATTTGCGACTACCGACATCGCAACAAAGGCTATGGCCACCCAGCTCCGATGCAAGATGCGATGCGAGCCGTCCGATTGACGCGAGCTATGGCAAAGGAGTGGAATATCGATCCGAATCGGGTCGGGATTATGGGGTTCTCGGCAGGCGGCCACCTTGTTTCGACGGTACTAACTCAGTTCGATCTTGGGGACGCGAATTCAACCGATCCCATCTTGAAGCAATCCAGCCGACCTGATTTCGGAGTCCTTTGCTATCCGGTGATACTGTTTGGGAAACCGAAATCGCATAAAGGAAGCGAGAACAATTTGCTTGGAAAATCTCCGGATCCAGAGTTGCTAGCATCGCTGCAGAACGCGGATCGCGTTACGAAGGAAACCCCTCCGACGTTCCTTTTCCACACGATGGAAGACACGGCCGTACCTCCTGAAAACTCGTTGGAGTTTTACGCGGCGATGGTGAAAGCGGGCGTGCCGGGAGAGCTACATATCTACGAAAAGGGTCGGCATGGTGTCGGTCTCGGGAAAGCAATTCCTGCTACTGGTGATTGGTCCAACGCACTCCAACGCTGGCTGGCTTCTCGTGGCATTGTTGAACTCACTGCACCGGTAAGTTCGGGCCGCAAACCAGCGACTTTGGAAGCGAAAGAATAGCAATCCATTCTTGACGCCCCTTTGTACTTTTGTTCTGTACTCCAGTCCGAGACGAAACCGACCGATTTTATGGATGATTCCCTCAAAGCGTTGATCCCTAACCGAAACGCTTCGATGCCTGCGGTCTTCGTCAACCGACCGATGCTTCACCCCAATATCTACCGCAAACGGATCCTTCAAACGGAAGGGAATCCAGTCGCTGGCCAATGGGTTGCTGTTTATTCGGTGAATTCGGATTACCCAGATCGCGATTCGGAGGGAAGAAGAACGGGTGGAACTCGATCCGAGTCTGAGCCAAGTCTCTTCGCCTATGGGATCTACAATCCTCGATCCGAAGTGGCCGTTCGACTGATGTCTTGGTGGGGAGAGTGGCCGGACGACGCCTTTTGGGATCGGATTGTCGATCAAGCCGTTTCGCTGCGACGGGATGTTCTCCGACTCGATGAGACCACCGACGCCTATCGAGTCATGCACGGCGAAGCGGACGGCGTGCCAGGCTTAGTCGTCGATCGCTACGGGGATTGCCTGAGCGCTGAGCTCTTCAGTTTGGGCATGTCGTATCGATGCGAGGCAATTCTGGAGCGATTGCAATCGCGACTGGGGACCAAGCACTGGCTGATCCAAGAGTGCCCCCAATTTCTCAGCCAAGAGGGATTGTCCGTTCCCTCGCGAAAATCGGAAGGATTGTCTCCGACTGTCACCGTCCAAGAAAACGGCGTGAAGTATCGCATCCATTTCGGCACGGGACATAAAACAGGGTTCTTCTGCGATCAACGGGATAATCGAAAGCAGTTGGCGCACTTTTCTAAAGGAAAATCGGTTCTCGATCTTTGCTGCTATACGGGAGGATTTTCTGTGCAAGCGGCGAAAGCGGGGGAAGCGTCCGATGTGACCGGGGTCGATCTCGATGATGAGCCTTTGTCCATGGCCAAGAAGAATGCCGATATCAATCAAACCCGAGTTCGCTTCGTTCAATCCGATGCGTTTGCCTTCATGCGTGATATGCTGCGAATCGGCCGACAATACGATGTAATTGTGCTTGATCCTCCCAAACTCATTCGTTCGCGAGCCGAATTGGAAGAAGGGAGCAAGAAGCATTTCGATTTGAACAAATTGGCGATGCAATTGGTGAAGCCAGGTGGGATCCTGTTGACTTGCTCCTGTGCCGGTTTGTTGGATTCCGAATCCTTCCAAGGTATTGTCCGCTCGGCCGCCAAAGCGACAGGCTTTGATACCGAAGGAAAGCCTCACCCGCCGCGTACGCTTCAAATTCTTCATTCCACTGGTGCAGCCCCCGATCATCCCGTCGTGGCGCACTGTCCCGAGACAGGCTATCTCAAAAGCATTTGGGCTAGGGTGCTTTAGCCGCGTTTCCCGACTCCCATCGATTGAACTATACTGGAGACGGTGCATTCCCCTCCCCTCCCTTCCCACCTTGGCACGTTGCAATGCGTTTCCTCGTCATGAATTTAGCCATCGGACGTCTCCATTCTGCTTCGAAGCGAATGCTGTCGGGCCTAGCTTTATCGATCGCCGTCGCGAACTTCGGGGCAACGCTCGGTTATGGGCAAGCCTCCGATCCTGCCTATTCCGTTGAGTGGGCTTGGTCGCAACAGGATGTTGCTAGTGCAGGTAGTTCCTTCTGGCCGCAATACCGAGGCCCACGAGGCGATGGTCATGCCCTAGCAGACGCGACACCTCCAATCCATTGGAGCGAGGAGAAGAATCTTACTTGGAAACAGGAACTAACGGGGAAGGCGTGGTCTTCACCGGTGGTTTGGGGGGATAGGCTATGGCTCACCAATGCAACGGACAATGGGCTATCCATGTCGGTCCATTGCTTTGAATTGGCAACCGGAAAAGCGCTCTGGGAACGTGTCTTGTTTAAGAACCAAGAAGTGCAAAAGGATTTTCACGTCTTCAATTCCTACGCATCACCGACTCCCGTAGTGGATGGAAAGCACCTCTTTGTCAGTTTTGGTGCTTACGGAACGGCTTGCTTGGATAAAGAAACAGGGGGCACCATCTGGGAGCGACGCGACCTCCCCTGCAATCATTACCGAGGAGCAGGTTCTTCACCGATCCTTTTCGAAAACTCTCTTATCTTCCATATGGATGGGTTCGACGTGCAGTACATTGTCGCCCTGGATCGATCCAACGGCACGACGCTATGGAAGACCGATCGCGACATCGACTACGGGACTGACAATGGGGATTACAAAAAGGCCTATGGAACACCTCATGTTATTCCAGTGAAAAACGGCGACAGAACCGACCTTCAGCTGATCAGTCCCGCCGCCAAAGCCGTGATCGCATACGACCCTCATTCGGGGAAAGAGTTATGGAAGGTCAGATACGAAGAACATTCGGCATCCCTGCGTCCTCTGTACGATGGGAGTGTCATCTACACGAGTACTGGTTTTAGCAAAGGGAAGTTGCTCGCGATTCGTCCGATCGGTACGGGTGACCTGACCGAGAAAGGGGTGCTCTGGCAAGCTTCCAAATCGATTGGCGCCAAGCCGTCCCCACTCTTGATAGGAAACCAAGTGATTGCCCTGGAAGATCGCGGAGTGCTCTCTGCAATCAACAAAGAGACAGGAGAGACGGTTTGGCAGAAAAGGCTCGGTGGTGACTTTAGCAGCTCTCCCATCTTCGCCGGTGGCAAAATCTACTGCATGGACGAGCAAGGCAAAGGGCATGTTGTTTCACCGGAGGGAGAGGTATTGGCTGAGAATATCCTCTCTGCTGGTTGTCTAGCCTCTCCCGCCGCGGTTGGCGGCACCTTGCTTATTCGAACACGAAATGCTATCTACGCATTCCGCGAATGAATCCTTAGCGAAGGTCTGCCACTCGGAAGGATTCACATTTTTTCATTGCAGCGAGGGAGTGTGTGATGGCGATCGTTTGGACGATTCTATTATTGGTGGTGTCGAATGTCTTTATGCTCTTGGCTTGGTACGGCCATTTGAAGGATCTTGCCGAGAAGCCGTGGTTCATCGCGGTCCTCGTCAGTTGGGGGATCGCGTTTTTTGAATACCTTATTCAGGTTCCAGCCAACCGAATTGGTTATGGGCATCTGTCTCTCGGGCAGTTAAAGATCCTGCAGGAAGTCATCACCCTCTGCGTCTTTGTCCCGTTTGTCTATTTGTACATGAAACAAGGGCTGAAGTGGGACTATCTTTGGGCTGCGTTATGCATGTGTGGTGCGGTGTACTTTGTATTCCGAAGCGGCTTCAATCCCATCTCTGAAACTCCACAATGAAATTTGAATCTCGTTTCGTAGATGCATTGCCGGGCGATCCATCCACCGACTCCCGTCCTCATCTGGTATGGAAAGCCATGTATTCGCTCGTGGCTCCGACCCCGGTGCGAGCCCCTTCCCTGCTAGCCTACTCCATTCCCCTCGCAAACGAGATCGGCATAGATCCCCGATGGATCGAGAGTTCGGAGGGAGTAGAGGTTCTCGCTGGAAATCGATTGGTCGAAGGGATGAAGCCTTACGCGATGTGCTACGGCGGTCATCAATTCGGCAATTGGGCCGGGCAGCTTGGAGATGGGCGGGCCATCAATCTAGGAGAATGGATCGACAACGCCGGTCAGTCCTGGACGTGGCAATTAAAAGGATCTGGACCAACGCCTTATTCGAGATTTGCCGATGGACGCGCGGTCCTTCGTTCTTCTCTTCGAGAGTATTTGTGCAGTGAGTCCATGCATGCCCTCGGTGTACCCACCACGCGAGCTCTAAGCTTAGTCGCTTCGGGTGAATCCGTTGTGCGCGATATGTTCTACGATGGAAACGCAAAGCACGAACCGGGTGCCATTGTGTGTAGAGTTGCTCCAAGTTTTATTCGTTTCGGCAACTTTGAAATCTTTGCGGCGAGACAGGACACTGAAAACCTGCGTGCACTGGCGGACTACACCATGGCTAACCACTTCCCGCACCTAGGGACTCCATCGCCGGAAACGTACGAAGCTTGGTTTCGCGAAGTATGCATCCGGACGGCTGCGATGGTTTGCGATTGGATGCGTGTTGGGTTCGTGCACGGAGTGATGAATACTGACAACATGTCCATCTTAGGCCTTACCATTGACTATGGTCCCTATGGTTGGATCGATGGCTTCGATACGGATTGGACCCCTAACACAACCGATTTCGAGATGCATCGCTATGCATTTGGGAATCAACCGCAGATCGCCCAGTGGAATCTTGTCCAACTGGCAAATGCCTTGTTTCCGCTGTTTGAGCAAACCGAGCCATTGCAGAGAGGATTGGATACCTTTGTCTCCGAAATTGCGAACTCGTATCTCTCGATGCAATTGGCGAAGCTTGGTTTGCCTGATGACCGAAAGTCGTCGGGGAGAAACGTTGTGGAGGCCCTGGAAAACTGTTGGCGGTTGACGGAGATCGACATGACGATCTTCTACCGACAATTAGCGAGAATCCCTGAAACTTGGTACACCAGCACGGCTTCTTCGGAAACATCGTTGGTCCACGAGTTCTGGGATCATGTCGGACCCGCGTTCTATGACTCGATCGAGCCCGATGCGCCGGGCTTACGACCGTTGTGGGATTGGGTACTCCAATATCGGCTAGGCGTTCGCGAGAGCACTACTGATTATCGCAGCAGGGCAGAATCCATGAATCGTGTGAATCCGAAGTATGTACTCCGGAATTATCTTGCGCAACAGGCGATCGATCGAGCCGAGCAAGGGGATTTGAAGCCGCTACACGAATTGACGAGCCTGCTCCAAAATCCATACGAGGAGCAACCGGACCAAGAAGCGAAATTCTATGCGAAGCGTCCGGAGTGGGCGCGTCACAAACCGGGTTGTTCCACTCTTTCCTGCAGCTCGTAAGCAAACTCAACGACGCGACCACCGCTCCGTTATTCCGCAAAGCTGTCCGGTGGCCTCGTCGTCGAAAAGGCCAACCGATCTTAAGTGCGGAGGATATCGCTTACGACTTTAGCGGGGCGTTTCGCAGTGATGATCTGCATTTGATTGTTATACGGATAGGTAACATCTTCCCATTTCAATCCGAACAAGTGCATGACCGTCGCTTGGAAGTCGTTAGGAGTCACAATGTTCTCCACTGCTTTGTGGCCAAATTCGTCTGTTGCCCCGTAAACCTTTCCACCTTGGATCCCGCCACCTGCCATCCAGATGCTGAAACCTTGCCCGTTGTGATCGCGCCCCGCCTTCTCCGGCGAACCATGTTCTTGTGTAACGGGCAGTCGTCCGATCTCTCCTCCCCAATGTACGAGGGTAGAATCGAGCAAGCCTCGCTGCTTGAGGTCTTGGATCAAGCCCGCGACTGGTTTGTCGGTCTTCTTACAAATCGAGGTAAGCCCCGCTTTCAAATTGTCATGATTATCCCAAGGTTGATTGGCGTGAAACAGTTGCACGAACCGCACCCCCCGTTCTACCAATCGTCGAGCCAACAAACAACGCGTGCCATATTCTCGTGTGGCTGGCTCATCGATGCCGTATAGCTTCAATGTCGCTTCTGTCTCTTTGGAAATATCGAGCGCATCGGAGGCAGCGATCTGCATCTTGGCAGCCAATTCGTAGCTGGCGATGCGCGACTCCAAATCGGATTCCCCAGCGTGACTTTCCAAATGCAAACGATTCAATTCCTGAAGCAGATCCAGATTCTGTCGTTGCACTTCACCTGCAAGATGGGGCGGCGGCTGCAAATTGAATATCCGGGGTTCTTTTGGACGAAGAACCGATCCCTGGAACATCGCGGGCATGAAGCCATTGGACCAGTTGGTTACCCCGTCGACCGGATGACCTCCGGGATCGGACAATACCATGTAAGCGGGCAGATCCTGCGACTCGCTACCGAGTGCATAAGTCAGCCATGACCCCAGTGTCGGTCGTCCTAGAATACCGGGAATGCCTCCGTGGAAGTAACGGATCGAAACCTCATGCCCATTCGCTCCGGTGTGCATACTCCGAATCAGACAGATGTCATCGACAATTTCCGAGGTGTGGGGGAGCAATTCCGATAACTCCATTCCACATTCGCCGCGAGGTTGAAAGGAAAATGGACTTCCCAACAACTTCTTGCTCGCTTGATTGACAAACGAGAAGTGGATATCTCCTGTGTAATCGGTCCCATTGTATTTGGACAACTCGGGCTTAGGATCGGTCAAATCCATGTGCGATGGCCCGCCGTGCTGAAAAAGCGAAATCATGGCTTTCGCTTTGGGTTCGAAGTGCGGTGTTCGGGGCTTCAAATCATTGTGAGGCTTCGCTTTGACGATAGGCGGAGCGCCTTGGCTTCCCTGCGACGCCAACATCCACTGCAACGCGATAGCACCAATGCCCATCCCCGAGTGCTTAAGCCAGAGCCTTCTCGAACCTATCGGTAATGCATCCATGTTTATGATCTCAATCGATGTAGAGGAACTCGTTCGAACAAAGCAGCATCTGGCAAACATTCGTCAACAACTGCTTGGAAACACTACTTCCTTTGGAGATCCGCTCGGGTTCTGACTGAAGCAGTGATAGTTGATTAATTGCAAACCGCTTCACCGAAGCCAACTCGCGTGGATCTGGGTCTCGGTGAAGGACGATTCGCCAAGCGGATTGGATTTGGATGGGGAGTTCGGCGTGCGATTCCATGGGGCCAGCAAACTGCTTCACGGAGTCGAAAACGAGCGACTGGCCGGCTTCCGTCTTGAGGTTGAGAACGACAGGCCATTGGAAGGAGTCCGAGGTTTCATTTTCCCCACATCGAACGAGGAAGTCGACAGTCTCTCCTTGGCGCACCGAAACATCTGTAAGTGCGGTGGGCGCCGATCCTTTCTTGGCACTCCAGCTTCCAATCGGGCTCCCATTCTTCAGGATAACTGCGGAGATTCCGTCACCATTTTCACTTGGGTGATCGACTTTCCCATCGATGTGAAGGGTGCCGTCGACAGGTACATTAAAGCGTCGAATGGCGGGGAATTGCTTGTTTCCTGGATGGCCACCCGACGCATGCAAGAGGGACCAACCGGTGCGTTCATCAGGGACCTTTGCCGAGCCTTGCCACTGTGTACCGTTGAAATGCTCCAATGCTTCGAACCCCTCGAGCAGCTGAGTTTTCTCGTTCCATGAACCAGTACCGTAGGACCAATTGGGTTTAGGGGGGGCTGGCAGATCCCAGGACTCAAAGTGTTCGGGGCGAGTTTGATGGGCGAGCTCGATAGCCCGCGAGGCAATCTTGCTAGCCTGTTCGATGGCAAACTCTCCATTGATCAGCATGAGCGATTGGGTCGGCACCGTGGAAGAGGTTCGCACATCGCAATGGATTCCCATCACGGGCGCATCGAAGCTTTGGAGCATGGCAACCGGTTGGGTGCGTCTCCATTTCGCGTAGATGCTTCGGCGGTTCTGACTCGGATCGATGCGAACTTGTCCCGTCTCGTCTTCTTGCAAGGGAATCGGACGTCCAAAAAAGTTGGTATGAAGAGTGCCCGACATGCTTAGCATGGAGTCTCGAATGGCTTCCGCCTCAAGACGTATCGTCGGCTTGCGCCAGTAGGTTCGATTGTCCGGATCGAGCGAATCTCCCGTTTCATGTCTTGCGGAACTCTGCCTGTAAACGCTCGCCGTGAGCAGCTCTCGATGAAGCCCTTTGAGGCTCCAGTCCCGGTCCAACCAAATCACAGCCATAGCATCCAAGAGTTGGGGATGGGTAGGGGCTGAACCAAGCCGCCCAAAATCGCCTGGGGTCTCAACGATTCCACGGCCAAAGTGATGCATCCAAATCCGGTTCACCATCGAACGAAGGAACAGAGGGTTGGGATTGTCTCGATCGGTTAGCCAATGAGCAAATGCTAATCGACGCCCCGTCGTAGGCAAAACGTCATCATCATCTGGCAAAGATGACGGGCGGTCCTCAGACACGAGCACAGAGAGTTTTCCAGGCTTCACCTCTCGCGTTGGTTGATTGGGATCTCCGCGATGAAACAATTGCGTTTTGGGCATATGGTTTGGGGGTTCGGCCAGTGCGTGAACAAACTCTTCCGTTGGTTTCTTCGCCCGGATCTCAGCGACTTTGGCATCCAATTTTTTGAGTTCCTCCGCGGCCATCGGGGAGTACTGGTAGAGAACGCCCGGGGTGATATTGATGCTAGGGTTCTTCCGTAGAAGCTCCTTCTGCTCATCGGATCGTTTATCGGCGGGCGTTTCGTAGGCAGTGCGCAGAACATCGCGTTCTCCATCTGGAAACTTCGCCAACTCCTTATCAAGCGCATCCTTAATAAATTCCGCTTGCTTTTTTGCTTTGTCCTCCAGCAACTTCACCGCTTCGGCTTCAATCTCTTGCGAACGCGCCTTATCGGCCTCGGATTGCAACGAAATCAGGCGTTCCGAAGGCGTCTTCCAATTCTTCCAATCCAACGATGGTTCCAGGACGGCCCGCAATGCAAAATAATCTTGCTGCGAGATAGGATCGTAACGATGGTCATGGCACTGAGCGCAGTGGAGACTGGAGCTGAGAAGTGTGCTCCCCAAAATCTGGATGGTATCGGAAATCGTTTTGTTTCGACCTTCCGTAGTGTTATCGCCACTTCCTGTGCCATCGGCTGCCATGCGCAAGAATCCTGTTGCGACCAGACATTCTTTTTGGGATTCGGTCCAGTCGCCAGCACGCGGACCTGCTATTTCATCCCCGGCCAATTGCTCTCGCATGAAGAGATCAAATGGTTTGTCTTGGTTCAACGAGTGGATAACGTAGTCTCGGTACCGCCACGCCCATGCCCGTTCGGCATCGGCGATCGTTGCGCCGTCGCTATCAGCGTAGCCAACGGCATCCAGCCAATGCCTTCCCCAACGCTCCCCATAGCGAGGGTCTGCGAGGAGTGCATCGACTAGTTGCTCGTACCAATCCACATCTTGGCAATGGTTCCACCGCTCCCAATCGTCCGCCGACGGGGGCACTCCTAACAGGTCCATGTAGACGCGACGAATCTGGACGGGCTTCGGTGCATCCTCTTGCAATGCTAATCCATCGGTCATGCTTTGAAGGATGATTGCGTCGAGAGAGTTGCGAGCGCTAACCCATTCGCGAGATTGAGACATGGGGGGCCAAGAAATGGGCTGATACGCCCAGTAAGATCGCTCTTCGTCCGTCAAAGGGATGCCGTATCCGATCGTCTCGGGTTCGGGCCTTCGTGTCGGTGCTTTCGCTTGGAGCCACTGGCGAATTCGCTCTTTCTTTTCGGCGCTTACTTTTCCTTCCCCGGGTGGCATCTCGTCGCTGGCGATTCGCTCCCATAGCAGACTGGATTCGGGAGAATCCAAATTCAAGGCGGGTCCAGAATCACCGCCTTGGATCATGAATCGAACCAATCGAAGATCCAGCGACCCGTCGGGGTTTTCTGACGCACCGTGGCAATCCAAGCAGTACTCTCGCAGGATCGGGCGAATATCCGATTCAAAGTACTGTTTCGATCCCCCTTCTTCTGCAATGGCGTTCCTTGGGAAAGAAAAAGCGATCGCGATCAGCAATCCTAAGATGGAAGGCCATCGGATGAAAATTGATGAAGGTGATGGAGAAACCATCCATGTAGACATAATCATACCGGTGGGTGTCGTGAAATCGACGGCGGGATAGGGGTGGGAGCTGGAAGTCCAGCCGCCGATCATTCTAGCAAGCGACACGTGTGGAAGCGAGGTGATTTACTGTCCCGGTCCGAACTAATACGTCCCAATCAATCGACGCCCCCTAATATCGACGCCCCCTAATACAGAATGTGACCATCCAACCGGGCGTTCCAGCCTAGCAGGCGGTTGAAAATATCGGGTGCTGGGTGAGACACTGGTGATTTTGGATTTCTAGTAGCCGGTAGCCAAAATGGGTTCGGAGATGCTGGGGCCTTCGGTTGGAATTGCCCCCAACGGAGTGGAAGCTGTTCCGAAAGCGCTCTAAAGTCCTCAATAAAGGCGAGAATCGCTCGCATCATTCCCTGTAATCCCATCGAAGTGCCGATTCCGAATAGCATGCGCTTGGCGCCCCCAAGGTTGTAACCCACTGTCATCAGGCAGTACCGTTTCTGGATATTCTCGGTGCCACGCAATCGACATCGACGTCCTCCTCCGGTCTTCAGCACAAGCGCGAAAGTTCTTTCCACTTTCTCGCTTTCCAGCCTCTGAAGATTGCGTCCCTTATTCCCTTTCTTTATTCGTCGGTTCGCCTGAACCGTTTTGCGTTCCTTGCGAGTGACCTTGCTCCAATTGCGTCCGCCAAGCAACTTGGGCTCAGGGATGTACGTTCGGTAGTTCGTGTGTTCGTCCAACTCATTCAATGTGTTGGGCGCATGGTAGCCTTTGTCCGCGGCAACATCGCGAATCTCGGTTGCGCTGACAGCAGCTTCCAGGTGACTTTGGGCCTTGTGAAGGCTCTCCTCCAGCGATTGCGTGTCTGGCGTATCGGCCGGAGTGATCTCCGCGCCGACGATCATTCCCGAATCGAATACGACTGCATGCTCAGCTCTATATGCCAAGAGGGTTGTTCCATCTTTCATCCTTGCGATTTTGGCTTCTGGATCGAGTCCGCGTACTCAATCTTGGTGGATACTTTTTTCTTCGGCGTTTCCTATCGAATCGCCGGATCACTTCATCCGAAGGCAATTCGTTGTCCTTCATAACGCATTCAGCTCGCATCAGGCAAATGACATACGATCGCCAGTCTTCGCCGGCATCACGACGAATGATGCTATTCATAGCAGCATCGGCTTCGAGCGTCGTCGAGCCGACAGCTACGGTCTTGCCTCCGAGAAGCCTCTTCTCCTTGGCAAGCCTCAATACCCATTCGAAGACCGATTCGTGAGCTGTGTCGCGCAAGCGTTTCCGAATAACGGTCAAGGAGGAATGATCCAGGGAGTGGTCGGTTAACTTGAGGCCAAGGAACTGACGAATCGACGAGATAGCGGCGCATCGCCAAGCAATACCGCATTGCGTTTCGTTCCTTCGAAATAGCCTAACAAGAGCGAGCGGAAGTAAACCGCAGGTGGAATACCGGGGCGTCCGTAGGGTTGGTTGTAATGCGGAGCACAGAGCTTCTCGATCCAGGGATCGAAGCCAGCTTTATTGAGAAGTCGATTGAGGTTCGCATAGAACACATGCCCGTCCGAGCGGGGAAGATCATGGGTAGCGATAAAGAAGGCTGGTTGCTGAACCGATTTGCGTCGTCCAAAGTCCATCGACACTCCCCCGAGATACCCGTGACACTCCCCCAATCCACTGGGGACACTCACCACTTTTTGAGGGACACTCACCAACACTGGTAACCCTGGGGACACTCACCATTTTTTGATAACTCAAGACCCTGGGGACACTCACCAGGGGTGACTCGAATAGTCGTTTAAATCCTATCGTGGTTTCAGCATGATCGAAGGCTTAGCAAGAACCTAAGAAGAGAACTGCTACTACCTCAAATCTCACCAACAAAGGCCCTGTGTGGCCCATCGCCTACGCTCGCTTGTCAGTCGCCATTCGCTCCGTTCGAAGACTCACTTCGCCGGGGTGAGCGACCGAAAATCGGCTCCGACGAAGGCCCACACTTAGAAACTCATTTCGCAACGCGAAACCGATGGCTGCTGCGCCCAAAAAGACAACCGATCGAAAAAATATTCCACCCCCCCTTGCCCGACACAAGACTACATAGTCGTACGCTAATTGTTCAGCTGTAAAACAATTGGCCCAATTGTTTGGCCGTGCAAAGTCGCGTTTCGCTCGCGCAAGAGAGAACGTCCCAATTACTTGAACGGCAATCGCGCGAAGCGAAAGAAACCGAACCCGTCGGGAAAATCAAGAACCCGTCTGCTGCCCTTAACCTCCGTATACAAGTCCAAGAACGCGTCGTACTGTAGCCGGGACCTTCGCTCTGCTGAACAATTGAGGCCAATTGTTCGACAGTGAAGCAATTGATGGACCGTAAAACAATTGGCCCAATTGTTCGACGGCGCAATCGCGAGTTTCGCTAACGCGAAAGACAGTTGCCGAATGCCTGCAAGGCAATGGAAGCAATAACTTCAGAAATCCCAGCGTTCAAGCTGCCGGTGCCGCTCACGGCCTCGGCATAATGCCCCGATCGTTGCCAATTCAACTCTACCAAAAAAGAAAGGCCCACTCCAAAGGAGATGGCCTTTCGTGAACATATTCGAATTTATTCGACCTACAGGGGGGGATTGCGTTGTCAGAGAACAATCAAACTCCTGATCCGCTTTCCCCTACACTGCAGCAACCTTTTCGTCGCATTCGCCGCAAAGCAAATCCACCAAGACCGGCAATTCCCAAAAGCGCCATCGAAGACGGTTCTGGAACTGCTGTGATTTGGAAAGAACCTTGCTCGACACGGAAAACATAGGGCGCAGTGTTCACGGAAACCTGCGTCGCGTTCGTCGGAGAAAGGGCATTTGGCACAATGTTAATTCCAAATACTCCTACGGAATTACCTGCGTTGAACTTGAGATCAAACAAACGCTGAGGCGTTGTCGTGAAACTGGCCGGACTCACAAAAGTCGCACTCAATCGCCTGTCCCAGTTTGCATTCGTTGAAGGCGGATTACCTTCGATAAATGAAGAGTATCCGCCTCCAAGCGTTACCCCTGTAGTGGAAAACGAAGTTGTTGATGGCGGCGGATCAGGAAACACAAACGCGTTGGTGTTGACGAATCTCCCGTCTCCACCCAAATCAAATGCGACACTAAATCCTCCAACAGTTAGGTTCGTCGCCTCAGCAGCAGTGTCAAAGTAGCCGTAAATAGGCACTATCACACTACCACCCTGCAACACTTCAATAGGATTAGAAGTACCGGTCCCATTCCCTACGCGAAATGTAAATTCGGCGAAAGCTTGGCTTTGGAGCCATCCTACCAAGACCAAGCTAAAAAGTAGACTTCTCATAAATACCTTCCTTAAAAAACTTTTGAGCAAAATTAATTCGCAGTCAGCTCCACCCTATGGGCGAAGTAGTCTACTTGCGATTCTTCGGACCACCGATTCAACATCAATAGAATCGACCGAATCCCCAGAACCATTTATATCGGCGAAAATTGAGTAAGGAGACTCGACGTATCCATCCTCAATGAAACCTGCTTGCGCGCCGATTACGAGCAAGCCGTCAGTACCAAAACTGACCGCCGCATTGCTGTAGGTTTCATTTGGAATAACCTGTGCTGCCTTCCCAGGAAGTACATTGAACTGGAAGTTGAAATCACCTCCTGCAAAACCGTTTCCTGAAATCGCACTAAGCGTGTTACTCCACTCACCATCAAGCCTATTTCCGCTTGAATCTGTGACGCCCGCTGCGAGAACCTGAAGGTTAATCACCGACGCATCAAGTGATTGATTCAACGTCAACGTTGCAATGAACGTAGTTGGATTGAAAGCAACCGATACAACTTGCGGTATCGAAGATGTCGCTCCATCAGCTCGAATTCCAGCTACCGAACTGAGAAGACTGAAGTCGCTAACGGACAAACTAGCTCCGACGTCTTCTGTGAACTGAACAAGAATCTGATTGATGTTGACCCAAGGTAGGGTCAAGAGCTGGTTGGATGATCCCAATGGAATAGCATATCCGCGAGCATTGGAATCAAAACCTCCGTCCGCAAAATCCCTAAATACAGGATTCCAGGCGGCCGAATTCACATAGACACCACTAATTTGCGGTGCTGTCGTGTCCGTGGAAGCTACGCTGAACGTAATTGTCTTTGCTGTCAGATCCTCGTTCACACCGCCATTCAAAGTACCGCCGTTGTCGATGACGCGGAAACTAAACGTGCTTGCCGCAGCTCCGAAGACATTCATGGCTGGGAAGAACTCCAACTTTCCAGCAGCAATGTCGGCCTCACTCACTACCTGACCTGCCGTCACAGCCACATTGTTCAATCGAAGCTGTCCTGTGGTGGGAAGCGAAGCGATTCGAACCGCATCGAGCACATTGACTGGCGAATCCTTTGGATCCGTTAACTCAAAGTCAGACAAAATCAGGGTGTAAGCACCAGGAGTTACCCCAGGGGCCCTGTTCAAAGCTATTGTTTTGTTCACGCCAACAGGAGCGTCGTTGGTCGAGGCCATGTTGAGGGTGACCGTGGCAGTGTTTATTCCACCGCGACTGTCGATGACTCGATACATGAACCGAGCAACACCAAAGAAATCTGGCACCGGTGTGTAAACAAAGCTTCCGTCCGCCAGCATCGAAACCGTTCCTGCACTCGTTGTCGTTGGATTGCCACCAACCACGGCGACTGGCTGGCTTAGTAGAACCGCTGTAAGCGGCGTATTTCCATCGATATCCGAATCGTTATCAAGCACGTTTCCGGTGACAGCCAAATCCTCGAATCCATTGAACGTGTCCGCTCCCGCTGTCGGTGCGTTGTTAACCCCGGCGATGGACAAGGTTACCGTCGCGGTCGATGTAGCACCTGAACTATCCTGAATGGTGTACGTGAACATAGTTGTTCCGCTAGGACCAGCAGGATTGAAGTTGAAGTTCGTTGCGGGTGGACTTGTGACCGAAGCCACGTTCAATGTCCCAAACGATCCCAGGAGCACGATGGAACCATCGTTGACCGCAGTACCATTGACATTGATGATGGTGATGATCTGAGCTGGCGAATCGACATCGAAATCGTTTGCTAACACGTTCAACGCAATCGTCGCGTTATTGCTCGCGGCAAAGAAATCATTAACCGCGACCGGCGCGTCGTTCGAGTTTGTTACTGTGACGGCAATCGATTGGCTGTCGGTCAACGCCCCATCCGAAACTTGCACGATCACGTCGTAAACGTTATCTGCACCAACATCGGTTGGCATTTCGAAGTTTGGAGCTGCGACAATGCTCAATGCACCTGTCGTTGGGTGGATGGTGAACTTGATCGCGTCCGCACCTCCGGCAATGCTGTACACCAGATTTTGTGCAGGAACATCACTATCGGTCGCCACTACCGTTGTAACCGCAGTCGAATTCTCGCTCACGCTAACCGACGCCGAATCACCACCACCATTGCTAGTAATGGTCGGTGCGTCGTTAACCCCGAGTACCTTGAAGCTAAAGTTTCCTACGTCAAATGGTGTGCCATCGTTGTTGAAGTTATCGGTCACCCCAAACTTGATGTTCACAAAGGCGATCTGACCTGCTCCGAGCGTCTTAAGAAGCGCCGAGCCGGTGGGATTGAATACCATCGCTCCCGTCGCAGGCGTGTAGCTAAAGCCGATATCAGCAACTGGCACTGTTTGTGGTACGCCGTTGACGGTGACCGTCGCAGTGGCTCCAAACTGGAACGATGCTGGTGACAACGTGCTATCCACGTCGGTTGCCAACAAGGAGATTGGAAACTCCAACGCATTGGCCGGTGCGCCACTTACCAACGTCAACGTGATCGACGAGTTGGCTGGGAATGGATTCTCAAGCGGTCCTGTCAGATCCAGATCGAACGCAACCGGAGCATCGTTCACCGGATCAACGGTGAGGGTCGCACTGTTGGCCACGGCCGAAGCAATCGTATCCGATACTTGATAGGTAAAGGTTGCAGTTCCGTTGAAATCTGCGGCCGGGGTAAAGGTCCAAGTATCGTTTCCATTGTTAACGACCACTCCATTGGGTGAAGCCAAGTTCAATACGTTCAGAACTGGTCCATCCACGTCGACCACATTGCTCAGCAACGCTGCCTTCGTGATAACGAACGGGTTGTCTTCCAACGTCGTTCCTAACGGAACCACAGGTGTGGTAGACGAAACCACAGGGGCTTCATTGACGTTCGTCACGTCAATTGTAATCTCGGCCGTATCGGTCAATCCGCCCGCATCGGTCACGGTAACGTTGAGTGAGTAGCTCGCTGCCGATTCAAAATCCAAGGCACTGCTGTTGACCACAGTGATCTGGCCCGTAACAGGGTTCACTGCGAAGATCGCAGCTCCCGTTCCACCCGTCACAACCGTAGTACGCGTATCACCAGCATCCACATCGCTCGATGCGATCGACCCAACAATCGTGCCGTTGGCACTATTCTCGGCAACACTGAACGATTGGTCGCTCACGACCGGTTGCTCGTTTAAGTTGGTTACCGAGAACGTGAAATCGGCCGAACGTTTCTTGGTGAATGAAATATCTTGTACGTTCACCTTACCTGAATAAGTCGGCTTGACCTCGAAGTCGAGCGAAGTTCCCGCCCTGAGATAAAGGGCATTGCCCACGATCTCAAAGTACGCTGCATCAGCACCTTCAAGACTCAACTCGTTTGTCCCCAAGCCATCGTCGGTGACGACGATATCGGCAATCTTGACGCGAGACGAAGTATCGGAGTTCTCCGGTAGGCTCGCGACGACGTTGTCCAAGCTGACGGTGGACGGTGCATCGTTTGCGTTTGGAATCACGATCGAGACCAGAGCGGGAGCGCTCGAGCCATCAATTGGCTTGCTATCGGTCGCAACGTATTTGAACGTCGCTGTCCCGAAGAAGTCCGCGTTTGGCGTGAAGGTCACTGTTCCGTCAGGATTGAGCACAACGCTTCCGTCGGTCGCATCACTCACGGACAGGATTTTCAGTGAATTTCCATCGGGATCTGAATCGTTACCGAGCAGTTGGGATGCGATGAAGGTAACCGCAGTGTCCTCCGTACCGGTCAGCGAATCGGGAACAGCCACAGGTGCCTTGTTCACAACCACTTCGATCTTATTCGCCAGGACTTCAGAGCCGTTGACACGGTTCCTTGCGATGACTTCGATCGTATAGGTTGCCGATTCATTCGGATCGAATGCGGACCCGAATAGACCTTCGAAGTTAAGGCTGTCTTGATAGAGCGACAAGTTGTTGATCACAGGAATCAACGCTGCTTGTCCAGCCGCGATGAGACCTTGTTCCAGGGTTCCACTTCCGAGGATGGTGTTGGTCGTTTGATTTCGCAGAACGAAGGTGTATTGGAAATCGCCGATCTTGCCCGTTTCGGTACCAGATGGATTGGTATCCGCGTTGATCGAAATCCAGTAGTTCCAACGTGCCCAGTTATCATCGAAGTCACCAACAATATCGTTACCGTTGGGTGTCCCTTGAGCTGTTCCCGCTGGAACGAAAAACTTCGTTGGGTTGGCGGGATCGCGTTGAGCTACTCCTTGTAATCGTAAATCGGCTCTCAAGCCAATTTCCAGACCAGGAGCATCCACTGGGTCCGTCGCAACAACAAAGTTGGATGCCGAATTACCCGTTCCCTCAGTGAGCTGCCCATTGCCGTTCGTGGAACTGACATGCAATGACGCATTAGGCTGAATCGTATCAGGATCGCTCGTTGCAAAGATGTTCAACGTCGCAGTTCCAGATGCTATCCCGGGCGTGGCGAGTACCCCGTCACTTACGGTGAAGCTGAAGCTGACCGTTCCGCTAAAATTAGCGGCCGGTGTGAATGTCCACGATGGACCGGTACCCGACAACGTACCGGCTGAAGTCGTCTCCAACGTCAATCCAGTGATGCTTAGCGTTTGAGGAGGCAAGTCACTATCGCTTGCCAACGCTAGCAGTTGCGCCGCAGTGATCGAGATCGGTGCACTGTCCTCCACGATCGTTCCCAAGTTCGTTGGACCGCTGACAACAGGATCGACATTTGATTCCGCAACATGGATCGTGACAGGCTTGCTGACCGTGACCAAGCCATCGCTTACCAGGACGTCAAATGTCACGCTGGTACCACCATCCGTCTCGCCTGGTATCCAGCTAAACGCTCCGGTTGTTGGATTGATCGACGCCCCAAGCGGAGCACCTGCCAAATTGAATGTCAGCGTTTGAGCAGGTGAATCGGTATCGACTGCCGATGCTGTAAACCCGACAGCCGTTCCCTCGCTTGCAGCAACCGGACTGGTTGGCACTGTCAACACAGGAGCTGTATTGGCAGGTGCAGTTACATTGATCAGGACCTGAGCACCCGAGAATCCGCCGCGTCCATCGGTAACGAGATAGCTGAATGCATCAAGACCTGTAAATCCTGAAGCAGGCATGTAAGTGATCGTTCCACCGGAGATCGACAGTGTTCCACCACCGCTCGTTGCTGGTATGGTACCAGGCAACATCACGCCATTGACCGCGATCACCGACATCGTATCGAAGTCAGGATCGAAGTCATTCGTGAGAACGTTTACACTCACCTCATTACCACGCGTCGTCGACGCAAAATCCCCAATCGCAATCGGAGATTGGTTCGAGCTGAGGATAGCCATAGTGACCGTAGCGGTTGTTTCCAAACCGTCGTCAGAAACTGTGTAACTAAAGGTATCGAACCCAAACGCATTTAGATTCGGAACGTAAAGCAGCGATCCATCCGCCTGGACGGTAACTGTTCCACGAGTCAATATAACGGGAGTTCCCACATTTGCAGCACCATTGACCTTCACGACGGTGCGGGAAACATTGTCCACGTCATTGTCATTAGCGAGCAGGCCATTGACCGCGTTGACGACGAGTGGTGCGTTGAGTGCGGTGAAGTAAGCATCGTTGCCAGCCGCAACCGCATCGTTCCTACCATTAATCGTGATGCTGACAACCTGACTTGTTCCATCAGCCGTAGTGACCGTGAATGAATCGTTAAGTATTTGCCCCACGTTCAGTTGATTGACCGCTGGAAGATTGTTGTTCAGCGTGTAGCTCCAACCACCATTCGCATCGATTGAATAAGTTCCATAGAGCGCTGAACCACTAGCACCAATAAAGTCTTCTGAGCTATCCACATCCGCAGCGCTCAAATCGCCAGTAGCTGTCGGCGTTCCCAGATCAACCGCAGAATCGCCACCACCACTTGCTTCGACTACTGTGCCAGTTGAATCTCCATTGATGACCGCTGCATCATTGGTACCAGTGATCGTGATGACCACTTCCTGGTCATCCGATGCCGTACCGTCACTGGCGCGGACCGTGTACGTCAAAATCAGCGTCTCGCCTGCTGCTAGGTAGTTGAACGCTTCGCTGACACTATTAAACGCCCATGTGAATTGCTCACTGGTTGAGGACGTATCACTCAACAGTGTCGTTGGCGACACTGAGAACATGCCTAGCAATGCGGCGTTTGCCGGACGGCCAGTGGTCGGACCTGTTCCACTCTCAACAACGCTCACTACCGATGTGGTAATCATGTTGTTGCGATCCAACTCCGTCACCGTCAACGTGTCTGTCGCTGTCAAACCAGCGTTGCCCTCTGTCAAGAACGCAGATGCACCATTTCCCGTCTCGATGCTAATCACCGGCGCATCGTTGGTACCAGTGATCGTGATGACGATGTCTTGCGTGGCGGAACCAGCAGGCACATTGTCATCGGAGACGGTGACAGTATAGGTCAGAACAATCTGCTGCCCCGCTGCTAGATAGTCAAACGCTCCGGCCGCAGCATTAAACGTCCAGTCCACTGTACCGGTGGTTGCTGTACCATCGATGATGGTCGCATTGAGCTCTGCAGTGAACAGCCCCAACAGATTCGTAGGCGCTCCTGTGGTCGTGCCTGTGGCCGCGACCGTGATGTTCGAAACGGTCACCACGTCGGTGACATCGACATCTTCAATATTGAACGAACCACTGGTCGACAAGGCCGCATCGCCTTCGGACAGCGTCTCACTGACGTCCGTCGTGGCGGTCACTGTCGGCGCATCGTTGGTACCAGTAATGGTAATCGTTACAGTTTGGCTGGATGTCGCGCCCGTTGGAACGTCGGTAACGGTAATGGTGTAAACCTGCGTTAGGGTCTCGCCTGCAGCAAGGTAATCCAACTCGCTGTTGCTCGCGGTGAACGTCCAGCTCACGGCTCCCTGACCACTGCCCGTGGCTACATTGGAAATCGTTGGCGTGAACACACCGATGTAACCTAATGCGCCCGCAGTCGCTGCGACCGTATGCGTATCGGTCAAGTCAACATCGGAGAACTTGATCACGCCGCTGTCACTGTATGTCGCTGTGGCTTCGCCCGCAGTTCCATCGGCAACTTCTGTAATCGCTCCCTCATAAACGCCAAGCTTGAGGTTATCGATCGCCAAACCGCTAGGCAGACTAATGTCGGTGAACCAACCGTAGCGAATGCCGCCAACTGCAGTTGCAATCAAATCTGATGGATCAGACAACGTAGCGATCGTTTGCGAAGCGCCAGTGGACTTGTTGGTCAAGATCAAGTCGACCGAAAGGACGCCACTAACATCATTGAATACATGCGTTAGTGTATACCAGCCACTGGCCAAGACTGTGGCCGCATTCGAAGGTGTCGAGGTCAAGGCCGTCTGTGTGGCTCCATTGGCAGCTCCAATCTCGATCCTTCCCGTGCCAGTCGAACGAACCAAGAATGCGAAGTCACGTCGATGCGTGCCAGCTTGGTTGTTAGCAGCAACCGAGTACTGGAAGCCTTCGTTCAATGCCCATGTGATATCCAAGTAGACGTCAACGCCCGCTTGTTGGCCGTTCACAAATTCACTGGTGTAGCCACCGAAGCGTGTGAATGGACCAGTATCCGGAGTTCCGTCGGCTTCACTGACAACAGCGTACGAACCAGTCGCGCCTGTGAGTCCCGTGGCTGGACCGCTGACCGCTCCGTAGCCACCGGCTGTGACAAGACCGGAAGTATCCGTCTCAAAGTCCTGAACGAAACCAAGAACAGGCGCATCATTGGTACCAGTGATCGTGATGACGATGTCTTGCGTGGCGGAACCAGCAGGCACATTGTCATCGGAGACGGTGACAGTATAGGTCAGAACAATCTGCTGCCCCGCTGCTAGATAGTCAAACGCTCCGGCCGCAGCATTAAACGTCCAGTCCACTGTACCGGTGGTTGCTGTACCATCGATGATGGTCGCATTGAGCTCTGCAGTGAACAGCCCCAACAGATTCGTAGGCGCTCCTGTGGTCGTGCCTGTGGCCGCGACCGTGATGTTCGAAACGGTCACCACGTCGGTGACATCGACATCTTCAATATTGAACGAACCACTGGTCGACAAGGCCGCATCGCCTTCGGACAGCGTCTCACTGACGTCCGTCGTGGCGGTCACTGTCGGCGCATCGTTGGTACCAGTAATGGTAATCGTTACAGTTTGGCTGGATGTCGCGCCCGTTGGAACGTCGGTAACGGTAATGGTGTAAACCTGCGTTAGGGTCTCGCCTGCAGCAAGGTAATCCAACTCGCTGTTGCTCGCGGTGAACGTCCAGCTCACGGCTCCCTGACCACTGCCCGTGGCTACATTGGAAATCGTTGGCGTGAACACACCGATGTAACCTAATGCGCCCGCAGTCGCTGCGACCGTATGCGTATCGGTCAAGTCAACATCGGAGAACTTGATCACGCCGCTGTCACTGTATGTCGCTGTGGCTTCGCCCGCAGTTCCATCGGCAACTTCTGTAATCGCTCCCTCATAAACGCCAAGCTTGAGGTTATCGATCGCCAAACCGCTAGGCAGACTAATGTCGGTGAACCAACCGTAGCGAATGCCGCCAACTGCAGTTGCAATCAAATCTGATGGATCAGACAACGTAGCGATCGTTTGCGAAGCGCCAGTGGACTTGTTGGTCAAGATCAAGTCGACCGAAAGGACGCCACTAACATCATTGAATACATGCGTTAGTGTATACCAGCCACTGGCCAAGACTGTGGCCGCATTCGAAGGTGTCGAGGTCAAGGCCGTCTGTGTGGCTCCATTGGCAGCTCCAATCTCGATCCTTCCCGTGCCAGTCGAACGAACCAAGAATGCGAAGTCACGTCGATGCGTGCCAGCTTGGTTGTTAGCAGCAACCGAGTACTGGAAGCCTTCGTTCAATGCCCATGTGATATCCAAGTAGACGTCAACGCCCGCTTGTTGGCCGTTCACAAATTCACTGGTGTAGCCACCGAAGCGTGTGAATGGACCAGTATCCGGAGTTCCGTCGGCTTCACTGACAACAGCGTACGAACCAGTCGCGCCTGTGAGTCCCGTGGCTGGACCGCTGACCGCTCCGTAGCCACCGGCTGTGACAAGACCGGAAGTATCCGTCTCAAAGTCCTGAACGAAACCAAGAACAGGCGCATCATTGGTACCAGTGATCGTGATGACCACTTCCTGGTCATCCGATGCCGTACCGTCACTGGCGCGGACCGTGTACGTCAAAATCAGCGTCTCGCCTGCTGCTAGGTAGTTGAACGCTTCGCTGACACTATTAAACGCCCATGTGAATTGCTCACTGGTTGAGGACGTATCACTCAACAGTGTCGTTGGCGACACTGAGAACATGCCTAGCAATGCGGCGTTTGCCGGACGGCCAGTGGTCGGACCTGTTCCACTCTCAACAACGCTCACTACCGATGTGGTAATCATGTTGTTGCGATCCAACTCCGTCACCGTCAACGTGTCTGTCGCTGTCAAACCAGCGTTGCCCTCTGTCAAGAACGCAGATGCACCATTTCCCGTCTCGATGCTAATCACCGGCGCATCGTTGGTACCAGTGATCGTGATGACGATGTCTTGCGTGGCGGAACCAGCAGGCACATTGTCATCGGAGACGGTGACAGTATAGGTCAGAACAATCTGCTGCCCCGCTGCTAGATAGTCAAACGCTCCGGCCGCAGCATTAAACGTCCAGTCCACTGTACCGGTGGTTGCTGTACCATCGATGATGGTCGCATTGAGCTCTGCAGTGAACAGCCCCAACAGATTCGTAGGCGCTCCTGTGGTCGTGCCTGTGGCCGCGACCGTGATGTTCGAAACGGTCACCACGTCGGTGACATCGACATCTTCAATATTGAACGAACCACTGGTCGACAAGGCCGCATCGCCTTCGGACAGCGTCTCACTGACGTCCGTCGTGGCGGTCACTGTCGGCGCATCGTTGGTACCAGTAATGGTAATCGTTACAGTTTGGCTGGATGTCGCGCCCGTTGGAACGTCGGTAACGGTAATGGTGTAAACCTGCGTTAGGGTCTCGCCTGCAGCAAGGTAATCCAACTCGCTGTTGCTCGCGGTGAACGTCCAGCTCACGGCTCCCTGACCACTGCCCGTGGCTACATTGGAAATCGTTGGCGTGAACACACCGATGTAACCTAATGCGCCCGCAGTCGCTGCGACCGTATGCGTATCGGTCAAGTCAACATCGGAGAACTTGATCACGCCGCTGTCACTGTATGTCGCTGTGGCTTCGCCCGCAGTTCCATCGGCAACTTCTGTAATCGCTCCCTCATAAACGCCAAGCTTGAGGTTATCGATCGCCAAACCGCTAGGCAGACTAATGTCGGTGAACCAACCGTAGCGAATGCCGCCAACTGCAGTTGCAATCAAATCTGATGGATCAGACAACGTAGCGATCGTTTGCGAAGCGCCAGTGGACTTGTTGGTCAAGATCAAGTCGACCGAAAGGACGCCACTAACATCATTGAATACATGCGTTAGTGTATACCAGCCACTGGCCAAGACTGTGGCCGCATTCGAAGGTGTCGAGGTCAAGGCCGTCTGTGTGGCTCCATTGGCAGCTCCAATCTCGATCCTTCCCGTGCCAGTCGAACGAACCAAGAATGCGAAGTCACGTCGATGCGTGCCAGCTTGGTTGTTAGCAGCAACCGAGTACTGGAAGCCTTCGTTCAATGCCCATGTGATATCCAAGTAGACGTCAACGCCCGCTTGTTGGCCGTTCACAAATTCACTGGTGTAGCCACCGAAGCGTGTGAATGGACCAGTATCCGGAGTTCCGTCGGCTTCACTGACAACAGCGTACGAACCAGTCGCGCCTGTGAGTCCCGTGGCTGGACCGCTGACCGCTCCGTAGCCACCGGCTGTGACAAGACCGGAAGTATCCGTCTCAAAGTCCTGAACGAAACCAAGAACAGGCGCATCATTGGTACCAGTGATCGTGATGACGATGTCTTGCGTGGCGGAACCAGCAGGCACATTGTCATCGGAGACGGTGACAGTATAGGTCAGAACAATCTGCTGCCCCGCTGCTAGATAGTCAAACGCTCCGGCCGCAGCATTAAACGTCCAGTCCACTGTACCGGTGGTTGCTGTACCATCGATGATGGTCGCATTGAGCTCTGCAGTGAACAGCCCCAACAGATTCGTAGGCGCTCCTGTGGTCGTGCCTGTGGCCGCGACCGTGATGTTCGAAACGGTCACCACGTCGGTGACATCGACATCTTCAATATTGAACGAACCACTGGTCGACAAGGCCGCATCGCCTTCGGACAGCGTCTCACTGACGTCCGTCGTGGCGGTCACTGTCGGCGCATCGTTGGTACCAGTAATGGTAATCGTTACAGTTTGGCTGGATGTCGCGCCCGTTGGAACGTCGGTAACGGTAATGGTGTAAACCTGCGTTAGGGTCTCGCCTGCAGCAAGGTAATCCAACTCGCTGTTGCTCGCGGTGAACGTCCAGCTCACGGCTCCCTGACCACTGCCCGTGGCTACATTGGAAATCGTTGGCGTGAACACACCGATGTAACCTAATGCGCCCGCAGTCGCTGCGACCGTATGCGTATCGGTCAAGTCAACATCGGAGAACTTGATCACGCCGCTGTCACTGTATGTCGCTGTGGCTTCGCCCGCAGTTCCATCGGCAACTTCTGTAATCGCTCCCTCATAAACGCCAAGCTTGAGGTTATCGATCGCCAAACCGCTAGGCAGACTAATGTCGGTGAACCAACCGTAGCGAATGCCGCCAACTGCAGTTGCAATCAAATCTGATGGATCAGACAACGTAGCGATCGTTTGCGAAGCGCCAGTGGACTTGTTGGTCAAGATCAAGTCGACCGAAAGGACGCCACTAACATCATTGAATACATGCGTTAGTGTATACCAGCCACTGGCCAAGACTGTGGCCGCATTCGAAGGTGTCGAGGTCAAGGCCGTCTGTGTGGCTCCATTGGCAGCTCCAATCTCGATCCTTCCCGTGCCAGTCGAACGAACCAAGAATGCGAAGTCACGTCGATGCGTGCCAGCTTGGTTGTTAGCAGCAACCGAGTACTGGAAGCCTTCGTTCAATGCCCATGTGATATCCAAGTAGACGTCAACGCCCGCTTGTTGGCCGTTCACAAATTCACTGGTGTAGCCACCGAAGCGTGTGAATGGACCAGTATCCGGAGTTCCGTCGGCTTCACTGACAACAGCGTACGAACCAGTCGCGCCTGTGAGTCCCGTGGCTGGACCGCTGACCGCTCCGTAGCCACCGGCTGTGACAAGACCGGAAGTATCCGTCTCAAAGTCCTGAACGAAACCAAGAACAGGCGCATCGTTGGTACCAGTGATTTGAATCAGGAAGCTCCTGGCTCCTTCGTTGTTTGCCGCTTCTCCATCGTTGATGGCAATTGAATAGGTGAGATTTAGGACGTCTCCCTGGCGAAGATAGTCAAAAGCGGCGCTCGGCGCACTAAAATTAAGATTAACGGATCCGGTTGACGCACCACTGTTCTTGATTACCGCGTTAGGCGTTATTAGAGCAAGTAAGTCTGCCGTTGAAAGAGCTAGGCCCGTGGTAGCTCCGGAGGCAACTACGCTGTTAACACTTACTACATGGCCGATATCAACTAAGTCAGCGTCCGAAAACGTCACTGGTATCGTCGCGACAACTGGGTTTGTATCCGTTTGCTCATTGAGACTCGTTGATGCAATCGAGTTAATGACCGGAGCATCATTCGATCCGGTCACAGTCACTGTGACCGTAAATTCGTCGAACTTTGTTGCATCGGAAGGATCACTTAGACGAACTCGGAAGGTTCGTGTAAGCGTCTGCCCATACGCGAGGAAATTGATTGCCGCGTTGCTTACGCTGTATGTCCACTCAACTTCGCCCAACTGATCATCGAACGCCGAATCTGTCGTCGAAACTGACAGCGAGCCAACTGGTCCAATCGGTCCTCCGGGCAAGCTCGGAGAGACTACTTGCGAGAGTGGAGTCAGAGTGATGCTGGGGTCTTCGGATTGCAAATCTTGAAAGGAAATTGTGCCCGTGGCAATACTCAAACCTGCAGTAGCTAAAGGTTCAAGAACATCTCCTGTGCCCGACACTGCGTAAATCTCGGGCGCCTCTGTTTCAATTACTAAGGTGAAGGCTGCGGAGGGAGGACTGGGGTTACTGGCGTTGTCGGTCGCAATGGCCGTGATGCTGTATGTTCCGTCCGCCAGAGTCGTGCCAGTATAGTCAAACGACCATAGCCCTGCCCCATCAGCAACGGTGTCCCCTAGAAGGCCAACACCGCTATAAACTGAAATTGAGCTGTTTGGCTCAGCGGTGCCACTGAAAAGAATCGTGTTGTCGCTTGTTTTTCCATTTGTCGATACTAACCCGGTATCCCTAGTGATGGACAACACAACCGGAGCATCAGGACTATCGGTGTCCTTTGTCGTGCTGTCACCTGCCCCGGTAGCCACATTGCCAACGTTATCGATCACCGACACGGCAAGTGTAATAACGCCATCCACCAAACCGGCCAAGTCAACAGCTCCATTTGAAATTACATTGCTCACTTCAACCGTGTTAAATAAAGAATCCGTAAAGGTCAACGTCGCAACAGCGTCGCCATCCAACCCCGAGACAACATAAGGAACCGACGAGACGGTACCATTTCCGGCGAAGGCAGGAAGGGACACACTAACAGGCAAAGACTCATCTGCCTGCAAGTCCCGGGCAAGTACTATTCCACTGGCACTCGCGTAAGACACATCCCACTTCGTGTCAGCAATTGACTTCGCGTTTGGTCGGCTGACGATACTTACCGTCGTATTCGAAAATTCCCCTGTCACCGTGCCCGTGGTTGAAACAATTGCTAGGGCGTCATTATGCAATGGAACGTAGGAGGGATCGACGACAAAATTCAAGGTCGCTCCCGAAACAACCACATTCCCATTCACGACAAAATTATCATACTCCGACGCCGCATTTGTGCCAAACGCCTCAATCAGCAGAACATCGCCCGAGTTTAGGACGAGGTCCCCATCAACAGTAACTCTTGCAGGACTACTGCCGGGTGACAAAATAATGGATTTGCCTGACGCATTAGCTCCCCCGGTATAGCTAGATCCGCCCTGAATATGGACCGTATCCCCCGCAGACGCAGCATCAATTGCTCTTTGCACGCTAGGCGAAGCATTTGTTGACGCAAAGCTATTGGGGGTGACATATACATGTCCACTATTCACCCTTACGAAGCCGGTGTTTTCATCATCGATGGCATGAACGATTTTATCTTCGATCGCAAAGTTCTGAGCTACCGTTACAGCCGCACCCAAGAAGCCCTCAAACGTTGCTTGAATAGCGTTGATCTCTAGATTGTCCAAAGCATTACTGCTTAGCACCACATAATCCACCGCTTGGCCACTGAAGCTAAGATTGTTGAGCGAGTTTCCCACCAACGAGGCTGCAGTTCCGGAGAAACTTAGGCCGACATCACCGCCAGTTACAGCACTTCCTGGCAGAACCTCAAGCGACCCTGCGGAGCTGGTCGACACTCCGGTTTCATTATTCGCAAGCGTAGCGCCTGAAAGAACCGCTACACCACCCGTCACAAGTACACCAGTAGATGTGTTCGATACTGAATCGGCAACAATTGCTCGCCCTCCGGTTACTTGCACACCCGTGCTAATTCCCAAACTGTAGGTATTGTCTCCTGTTCCACCGATAGTTACACCAACAAAATTGCTTGCCGGCAAAGTGTCCGAGATCTGAATTGCTGTTCCGGTAGACCCGGTCGATGCACCAAATGCATTGTCGTCGATCACCGTATTAACGGGGCTAGAATCAGCGCCATTCGAACTTGCTGACTGCGAATTGACACGAACATGGGTAAAGGTAAGGCCTGCGGCCGTCAAATCTCCCTTCGGGTTGAAGACATTGCCATTGACGGACACATCGCGAGCACCGCCTACATCGACGGCCGTAACACTATTATTAAACGTGTTGCTTATAATCGAGATGGGGGAACCGCTCGCTACGTTACGATTGACCTGCAGAGAGGTGCGCGGAACAGAAGCCGCGATACTCAGAGACGGGTTAAAAGCATTATTCTGGATCGTCACTGGAGCACCCGCATTCGGATCTGCAACTACCAAGCCGCCGCCACCGCTAATATGGGCACCATTGAATGCGTTATTGGTTATGGAGGAAGGAGCACCGGATGGAAATTGGAAAATCAAGTCGTTTGCAGAACCTGCAAATGTGTTACCAGTAACAGTCGCATTCAATTGCGCAAACCAAACCGCCCGTTGGAAGAAGCTGGTGCCACTCGTGACATTCACATTGTTGTTGGTAATCGTGATCGCAGGAATTCCCCCAGATGGGCTGTCATAAAGCACTATCCCCGCCGCTCGCACACTAAAGCTTGGAGACCCTGACCAATTTGCAGGGGAATTGCCAATCGACGTGATCGTATTGTTCTCGATGACCAAACCATTGAAGTCCGACGTGGTTGCGGGCGTGGCTCCTATCCCCACCGGGGCGATGGGTTGCCCCGCGCCGTTATCATTCTGGTTTACTTGAATGCTCAGATCTCGAATGGTGACGTTGGTAGAGGCGATTGTGGAAATAATCTGCTGCGATCCAGAGGTTCTTTTAATCGAAGCAACACCAGTACCATCGATCGTGGAGGGCTTATTGACGATGAAAGTCTCATCGTAGATTCCTTCGGTAACCTCAACCATTCTCGCCCCCCCCGTCAGGACGCCGTCTGACAAGAGATTTATCGCTTCTTGAATCTTACCGACAGAACCAACTTGTGGGCTGTTCGCATGCGTCAAGAGATGGGACAAATCCGGTTGGAAACCAACCGTGCCAGGATTCGTGTCTATTCCCGATGCAAGAGTCGGGCTGAAGTCAATGTTTGCGGAAGCACTGCCACGAATTGCTTCAAGGCCGGGACCAGCGGGAGGAGCGACGGCGGCACCACCAAAGCCTACTGGTATTTGATCCGCGTATCCCGGTTCACCCCCCTGAACCGTACTCACCGAAGGAGTGGACGAACCAAACCAGTTCGATGAGAAATTCTTTAAATTCGTACCTGGCGCTGCCACTGAACTACCGTATTGGCGATCCTCTACCTGTGCATACCAGTTTCCACTTATGTTATTAAACCGGAATGCTGAGTTCAACGCTTCTTGAACGGGAACGTTGCTGCCATTACTTGCATCGAGGAACAATACGCCCGAGGTCCAGTTGTTTGTAATAAAGTTGCTTTCAACCGTCAGGTTGTTCGTTTGATTCCTAAGTATCATTCCGGTACGGTTATTCGTGATCGTGTTATTCACGATTGTGTGGCCCGACGTATTGTTGATGTCAATGCCCGTGCGATTGCCCACAATTAACGTACGACGAACCGTCATTCCAGAGATTGCCGTCCCGATCACAGCGACTCCGGCGGAGTTCAGACCAGAGTTATTCCAGTCGGTTGTGTTATTTCCCTCACGCGTAATTCGAACGTCTTCGATGGTCACGTTGCTTGCGCTGACCTGGATCGTTGCAACTGCCCCGCCTATCGCTCCGCTAACCGTGGTAGCGTCGCTACCTGCCCCCTTGACTGTAACGCCCGCTTTAGTGACGTTTACATCCTCGACGAATGTTCCAGGAGCGATCAAGATGATGTCGCCGGCGTTCGCGGCATCGATCGCCGACTGAATGGAATCGAATCCACCTCGACCTACCAAGCGATAGGTCTTTCCGGTCGAATCAACGACCGTTTCCACGTCGATCAATTGGTCTGTACCGCTGGTAGTGGTACCTGTTACTTTCCAACCAGCCAGCGTCGTTGAGCTAACCAAGACACTACCATCTGGAGTAATCTGGGATTCTGTCAATGCTTCGGTGTAAATCGCGGTATCGTTGCCACCCTTGCCTAGAATGGTGTCGTCGCCTGCGCCACCGGTGAATGTGTCATTGTCCGAGTTGCTATTCAAGTTATTGCCGTCCAGGAAGTCGGCTCCTGATGTTCCCACGATCGTATCACTGCCTACACCACCGAGCACGACGGTGACTTGACCGCTGCTAGAGGTATTGCCGCCAGCGCTGAGGTCAATTGAGAAATTGCCTGGGACGTTACGCGCGTTGATGTCGGAATCAACATCGACGAATGTGTTGTTGGTCAAATTCGAAACGGCGAATGGTCCAACCGGGCCGTACGAAATGCCCGTTCCTGCAAGTGCGAACGTGTTGTTCGAAACAACTGGATCCGTTGTCGGTGTGTCAAGATTAATCGCGGAACGCGTGCTGTTGAACGTGTTGCCGGATATGGTCAACGCTACTCCGCTACCGTCGGACCAAATTCCACGCCCCCACGCCGCTGTACCATATTTGCCAAGCGACGTGCCTGTGATCAAGTTATTGGTGATTGCGATCGATCCCATGGCAATTGGAGAAATCGAAATCGCGCGTGCATCGGAAGTGCCACCGTTTGTCTCGTTGAAGAACACCGAGTTGGTGATTGTGTGTGTGCTTCCTGTGCCAACAGTCAGGATGTTTAATGCCGGATTGGCTGGGCCTGTGTTGCCGCTGGTTGATGTGGCCAAAAATTGGATGCCATTGATCGTCACTGAATCGGCCGAGTTGATTGTCGTAATGCCGACGATCGTTGACTCCGCACCCCGCGTGGTGCTTATACCGGCCACACCCGCATTTGCACCCTTAACAGTCAAGCCCTTGGTTAGTGTGGCATTTTCGGTGAACGTGCCCGCTTCAACAAGAACCGTTCCGCCACTGGTCAATACGTCCTGAGCACGAGCAATCGAACCATTGACGAGGTTAGACGACACAGTGTCCGTCGTGACAACCGCTTGGTTGTTCTTCACCGAGACAAAACCTTTAAAGGTTCCATGAGTAGGATGCAAGGCGTCGGTGTAGTGCAGAATGCGATCTTCAACGGATATCGCTTGAGATTCAGTCAACGCCGATGCAGCGACTGTGCTTGAATCCAATACCCAAGATGTGCCGGTTGCATTGGCTCGTAGGAAAGTGAAGTTGTTATCCGGTGCAATCTCAAGCTCATGGCGTTGTGCACTCGTGGCAGATAGCCCTCGAAACGCAGTGTTGCCTAAGTCAATGCTGGCGGGCGATTCAATCGTTCCTGTCCCTACCGCGTCAAACCGCAAGGAAGCACCGAACGCTCCAGTGACAGCGGATGTATCGCCGCCTAGCTTGACATCGGTGAAGGTGATGTTCGGAACGCTGTAGCGCTGAATACCGAGCATTTGCGTTCGGTAGCTTCCTGATATGTCGATGTTGTTGAGCGAGACATTGCCCGAAGCGATGACGCCGTTTCCGTCAATTGCACCTACACCACGAAGCTGGACGCCAAGCCGGGCTCCCGTTGTTGCCGTTGCACTTCCGACCAGTGTCAGGTCTTTCAGTGTCACGTTTCCATTGTATTCAAAAATTTGAATATCGCCGGTCCCACCCGTACCAGATGTGCCGTTGTTTGCGAAGCTGGAACCTTCAATTACGATACTCGATGCAGAAAGTCCGGTAGATGTATTGCCGAAGATTCCGATGGCGCTGGTGTTAAAGCCAGTGAACACACCATTTTTGACGGTTACGGTTCCTGCTGTCGTCGTGTTCGGAACGTAAACGCCTAGAGACGCAGCGCCATTTTGGCCATCGAAGGAGATGTTCTCGATCGTAACGTTTCCGGTGCTAAGCGTGCCTGAGACATTGATTTGAGCTCCTAACGAGTTCAAGATCGTGGTGGGAACTCCATTAGTGTCTACTGATCCTTTAAGCGTGATCGCTCGGTCGATGATTATATTTTCATTGTAGGTGCCTGGCGCGATGAAGATAGTATCACCGGCAGTAGCGGAATTGATGGCCGCTTGAATGCTGCCGAAGGCGCCTTTACTCGATGTCACGCTGCCGAACGTCAAGCCGGTGACATCAACTGCTGCCCCCGTGCCGCCACTCGCTTGGTCTGCACCTAGCCATGTTACCGTGTCACCACTCTCGATAACAGAATTGGAATTTGCGTCCGAGGTAAGCGCGAAGTCGACAGTATTGACACCTTCTGTGGCAAGATTGCCGACATACAGGTCGGACGCCAACAATTGCCGAGCTTCGAGTGGCTCATGGATCAAGCCACGTACTTTGGCGCGACGTTTGGCTTTTTGAACATCGCCGCGGCGACGGTCGAGGCGGATGGTTTGGCCAGGGGAGCGGAGACCGAGCAAGGACATCATGGCGATCCACAACGTGCTCGCCTTCGAGAAGAGCCACCCAGAAGCGACCATCGGTACGCGGAACGTGCGGGACCACCAAGTCATTCTCGATTGATGCCGCTCCATAAACACTCGCGAACTCTCGCGGACGCGATCCCGCAGCCGCTGTGACTTCAGCTGATTGCGGACTGCGCGTTGGGTGTTGCCGTTTCGATGGTTGCGTCGAATGCTCATGTTGTTCTATCGCTCAATGACTAATTGCAAAAATGGTTTCAAAATCAATTCGTTCGATTGGCCTTCATGGCCAAGAACAGGACGTGAATAACTCGCTCCCTTGCCGATCCAAGCGACCGACGGTCGCCCGGAATACTCAATCTTTTCGCCAAAGTGCTTACCCGAATACCGTCGGAGACCAAGGCTAGCACCAGAGCGGCTGACCGTTTTCAGGTAGGCTCGAAATCCAGATGGTTTTTTACCAGCGAATGCCTCGGCCCGCGCAGAAAACGAAAGATGCCTCCACGATGGGAGGTTGCGGTTTCGATGGCTGAGAGTTCGGGCGTTCTCGAGAGGCAATGGCATGGAGGATGCTGATCGGGGCTCTTGTCCGCAAGCGACCATGCTCACAAAACAAGGAAATACTGTTGGCGTCCAGTTCGAAGAAGACCAGCACTCCTTGCCTACCTTGTCTAATCCGATGACTGATTAAACTTCACCCAATAGGTGTTTGCAAGCTTCGAACGAGAGAAATCCGTGAAGATGGCGAGAACGTGCCGGCGAATTGGACGATCAGACCAGAAAGGTCCGGAAAAGGAAGCACGGGACCGCCCCCGCCGAGATGCTTGGCAACGAATGGTCGGGGAGAATCTGGTCGAGACAACGTGCACCAACAGGTCAAGAGCAACAGCAGCAGATCCGTTGGCGTTGTGGGACAAAGCGGTTTTCCGGGAAAGAACCGGCACGCTATGCGTGCCGGTATCGCACCACTGAAGGGGCCCATTGCCGAAAGGGGGATGTCCCATTTGTTGTTGAAACTCTTGATGGTCTCGCTGGTGAAAACTTAGGGTTACTTGACTTGACTTTCAACTGCTCGCCGCCATTTCCAATCGCCGAGGCGATTGGAAATGGCGGCGAAGCCGATCAGGTGGGTGCCCCCTCGGGACGCGACAATGCCGCGATCAGTCAGGTAGCGACTGATGCCCTGCGATCTTGCGGAAGCCCTTCTCTGCTTCGAGTAGCGCATACGAAAGCCAGCGTGAGGCTTGATCCGTCTCGGCTCGAAAACGGGTTACTCGATCGATCTTGCGACGTGTGTTTAAGAAAGAGTTCTCGATCGCGTTGGTGCTCAGCAGCGAACGGTGAAGCGTGTTGGGGACATTAAGACGTTGCAACGCCAAAAGGTCCTCACCGGCCTCCTGTAGACTCTTGTAAGCCTCCGCATTGATCGGCTTCAAGAACGATTTCAACTCTTTGAACACTTCCTCAGCGGCCGCGATCCCTTGCACGCTGCGAATACGCGTAAACAACCGCGATAGTTCGCCCCAATGACGCTTGGATAATTTGCCTTTGATGTTTCGCTCCTTATGCACCAAGCAACGTTGCACGACGCAGTCGGTAAAGGATTCTTTTACCGCCCCACGCAACGCATCACTGCCATCGAGTACGACGTACAGACGATGCGAGCAAGCGAAGCCACGCCCGACGATTCGACGCATCAGTTCACGTGAAATCTCGATGTTTTCGCTGCTTCCCAAAACGAAATCCAGGACATGCTTGTTACCTTCGTTGTCGATCCCCAAAGCCACGACCGCCGTCTGGTCCTTGCTTAATCGTATTCCGTCAAGCATCAATGCACACCACGTGATCGAGCCAAGATCTTTACCGCGTAGTTGATCAACCAACCGGCAACCAGCTTCCTGCTAAAGCCGTGAAACACTCGAGCGTTTGACGCCCGGAGAGTTTGGCTTAATCTCCTCAATGGCTCGTGAGCTGACGCCCGAGACGATCGCTTGGACGATCTGAGCTTGCAACTGCTGCGGATCTTTGGCCGCCCGGTAGCTGGCCAGTTCGACTTCGCAGCTGGTCCCGTCCGAGGACTTCTGACGCACACGTGGCCGAACGACCTCCTCCCGCTCGCCCTCCAAAAGCACTCGCCCCGAGGCGGATCCCGCGCGATAAAGATCGCTCGATGACGGATCGTGCTTGGGTCCACAAAGCTCAGTGACTTCGGCGGCCATGACTTCACAAATCATCTGGCGGACGTGCCCCCGTAAGAACGCTCGAAAGATTTCTCCGGTTTCTGACGCAGAAACTTGCCCAAGAGATTGCAAAAGACTAACTTCATTCATGATGATCTCCCCGTCGGTTGCCGCCGACGAAAATTGAAAAGTTGCGAAGGGCAGATTCTGCCCTCCGGGAGAACATCTTTCAACTTTCAACAATTAGTGGGACGCTTCCCAAGCCTTTCATACTGTGCGCGAGGTTTACTGAGTCGCGCGTACATCTTAGGGCGGAGTTTGACGGCACGGGGTTCAACGCGATCGGGCCGTTTACCTACCTCATGAGCTGCGATTGCATAGAGCAGTTGAAGACACCATTGCATCGCCTCAATCGGAGTCGTCAGTATGGCTAGAAAATTATTGAGAGTCTGGATAGCTCCTTTGAAACTAACGTGCCATGGCTTTGTGTCAGCCTGGATAGCAGCCAGTGCAATGGCTCTGCGTATTAAGTTGTACGCGACCAAATTGATGTAGAATTCGTTTCGAATACGATGTGGGGTTTTGCATCGCAGGTATTCCATATGCATCGTTGTCTTGAGGGATCGAAGGTTAAGCTCCGCGTTCCATCGCTGGCGAAAGATTTTTCCAATGTCCTCCTTGGTATATTGCTCTGCATCGAGGAGTGTTGTGTGCACGATAATCGTCTTCGTGCGAAACCCCTTTTGATGGACACGTATGCGCACCTCTCGAAGCTCAATCTCCTTTGGGCACTCACTATAGTCTTCGACTGACATCCATTGAGGCCGCGACGGCCTCTTGATCCGGATTATGTGATCATCTTTCCCGAGCCAAGTGCCTTTTCGAAAATCTGCTTTGCGCGATTCATTCATGCGAACGACAAGATCTAGTCTGTTTGCACCGCAAAGCACCATATCAAACCAACCCGAAAAATAGCGATCAGCAAGGATGACATCTCCTACTGAGAAGCGATGCAAAAGCCTTCGAAACATCGAAGTTTCGCCGGTGCCCTTACCTTGATAAGGGCCAATCGCCATTTCCACTACCGCTCCAACCGCGAGCGAAAACACAACCAGAATCCTTGCAAGCGGAAAGCCAACTCCCGGTCGCTGCTGCGACTCCTGAGGGTACTCCGCCAGCATTTCAGCGGTGCCAGGCATTTTCACCGTGGATCCATCGACAATTCTTACCTCCCGACCTTTCCACAATCAGCTCTTGGGAGCGTCGTTACAAAGATCGCGTCCGATGTTTCGCGCTAATGCCTCGCACCCTTTTTCCGGCAACGTGTCCCGAGCCACGCAATAGCCTCAGTATTGGCTGAACAGGCGGGTAGCCTTTTGCTGAGTCGCCATGATAAAAGCTTCGATACGACTTCTCGGCAAGAATGATCGGCGCTTAGAGTTTGAGCCAAGAAGACGGTCACAACCGTCAGAGGGTCATAGAGTGCACCTCGGGATTTACACGCTTTCTCAAAAAAGACTTTTCAATATCCTGGGTTGTCAGAAGTCCAGCAAAATACAGGTCCTTGTGACTTTGCGCGATTCGCACCATCGAGTAAAATGATGCTAACATCTTTGGCCGCCCTGCTTGGGTTTGTTCGTAACCGTTCACGGGGTGGGGAGTATCTTGGGGGCTGGCTGATTTGTTAGTTTGGCTTCGATGGCTCGAACAAGGTACTGATAGACGCTTCGATTTTGAATGCGGCATGTTGCTGCAACGCTAAAGATGCGCTCGATAAACCTGCTGCCGCCTTCCGACTGCGTTCCAAAAGATAACTTTCGATAAATGACAGCCTTGCGCAACGCTCGTTCGGCGCGGTTGTTCGTTGGTTCAAGCCCTTGATTGCTGATGAACAGCCATAACCGGTTTCGGTGCACATACAGCGATTTACACTGATTCCGCAACTTCGAATCGTGACTTCCCATTCCTGCGTACAGAAGTTCATTGATCTTCTTGGCTATTGGGATCGCTGAATTCTGGAATTCCTCCCATTCGATCTGGCCTTGCTTGAATCGATGCCATAGACGAAAAACTTCTTTGACCTCTTTCATGACTTGAGTACCGAATCCGACACGATCCGGGACCTTCGAATCGATCATCGCTTGGATATCGCGAATCAAGTGAGCCCAGCACCATTGCAGATGTTTCGCAACATAGTACATCTTCGCACGGTCGCAGTTGATGATGCCTTCAAAATTAGAACCTAGAAGCGATTCGATCGCAGTTGCTGCGCGACTGGCGAAAACAGAAAAAACGACGAATTGATTTGCTACGGCCGTCCACAGCCAGGCCTTGGTGTTGGCCTGCTTAGTGGGGGTTTCGTCCATAAAGACGTTGCGCTCTGATGCAAGCGATTGCCGGAGTTCTTCGTGCGGTTTGGCGAGCGCTGCCGATGCGATGTCCTGCATCTTGACGGTGGTTGCAGGGCAACAGGGAATGTTCAGTAGGTCGCGTAGAAATTCCGACGCTAGGCGTTTGCTTTGGCGAAAGTGTCCCATCAGTAATGCGGTAAATGCAATCAGCCTCGGTCCGGACTGTCCACTCGGTACACCTATTGGAAGCTCAGCACATGTTGTTGTGCCGCATCGGGTGCAATGGAGTCGATGACGCTGGTATTCGGTGATGAAAGCCTTGATGACCGGAAGTTCATAAACTTGGTGACGGATAGGTGAAGAATCTTCGCCGGACAGTGGTTTTTGGCAACAACGGCACGTCGAAGGCATCAGCGCAATTATAGAGTCGCATTGGTCAACCGGGACCAACGCACGCTGGTGGCGAGGGTGTCCCTTTTGTCCACCACGACTTTTACCGCTCTTGGGTTTGTTCTTAAGAGCTTTGGCGTGGGGATGCACGCTGCTTGGCGGTATTGAGGAATTCTGAGGGGTCAGTTTCTTGACTTGAGATTCGAGATCCGAGATTTTCGCATTTAAATCAACGATCTGCGATTGCAGGATGTTGATCTGGGACTGAAAGCCAGCAATCAACGCGTGCACAAAAGCCCGAACCGCCGGAGTCATCTCGGCGTCGATTTCAGCAGGGATCAGCGGATGGGATGATGTTGGTGGAGACACGATAATCTATGTCGTGTCCCAAACACCTCTTCCGTGTCTAGATCAGTTTTTCCATTTTGTTGGCGCGACCCGTGAACGGTTACGGTTTGTTCTGGTAAACCAAATCTTGAGCAAGTGAGGCCTCTTATTTGAATAGCAGTTTATCGCTGCTGGAATGCGAGCTAAAACTTAAGTTCAATAAGAACCTGAACTTCCGAAATCAGAAGAAAAGCGCAAGTGCCATTCGGGGGGATCCCCAGCAATTGAAGCCCCCTCGCTCTTCTTTTAGCTGTAAGCCTTCGCCTCACGATATCTGCCGGGTAAGAGAATCCACGAGAGCGCCCGTCAAAGATTGCAAGGCTTCCGAGGAATCTCCCGTGGAAATACCTTTGACGTAAAGCGATGGGATGATCTCGTCGATCGCCTTCGAACGACGAAGGTAGGGCGAAAGAATGCTGGAGGAGAATTGAACGCGATCGTCGGCCTCTGGTGATTTATCGCGATCACGGGGCTGTTGGATTTCGAAGGTTCCTGCCCTCGTCACCAACTCGCTTGACGGCAAGTATCGATTTTGAACCACTTGTCGCCTTCCCTCATTGTCGACTTCGTTCGAATGCCGTTTTAGGAACGCGTCGACCTCGCTTCCGAAAACAGTTTGCAGCATCCTTCTCGCCCCGTCTTGGATAATTGGGGCGAGGACGCTTCTGGCGTTCTCGACGGCTCCAAACTTAAGAACTTCCCTCCCATTCAATGGTTCAGAAGCATCGAATACCATATTTTTCATCTCGGCGTACTCCTTGTGCCCTCGTTGTGCCGCTAGTGAAACGTAACATTTACACCAGCAGGATACGCCACTTTTCCGAATACACAGAGCCCAACATTTGGTTGTATCTCGCCGCGCTGGAGTCTGAAAAATAATCTTCTGAGTGGATCAAACTTGGGGGCAAGGTCAAAGTTCTATACGTAGGTAGCTAGCTACTTTTGGGGAGGGAGTGAATTGATGGCTTGAAAGCGGGTGCGAATGGTAGCGGGAGTTCCAAGGGTGAAGTAGGCGGTATACGTGAAACGCAAGCCTGGGTGGAGGGAAAACGTTCGCAATGGTGCGATGTAAGAACAATCGGATCCCGATCCTCCCATATAGCGATAACATGTCGCTTCGTTGCATCCCGGGACATAGACGCCCAGCCCTTGACCGCTATCGTCCACATAAGCTGCCCACGATTCCGATAGTTTGATCGACTCATTCGGCCATCCCGGAATACGTTGGCTGAGATCACGTCCCGACCAAGCATCATTGCCTTCATAGTAGAACAAACGGTTGTGCCGAGGTTCTACAAAGACTGCGGGTGTCTCCTGGTGCCTTGCCGCATGGACTTTGTTTCCTGTGTACTCGAAGGCATAGCGGATGCGAACCACCGGGCCTGTCAGATCGATCGTTTGCTCCATGATGCACTCCGTGAGCAGTTCCCCCGTTGCCCAGTGCCTGGGAGTGGTCTTGGTGTAGATCTCGTGATCTGTCGACCGGAATTCCAACAACTTGGATGCCGCTCCTCGATAGTCTCCTCCTTGGACGGGATTGTAACGCCAGGGTTGTTTCACCCACTTCGAGCCGTCCTCGACGCCATAGTACGATTGCTGTACCAGTCGACCGTGGTCGTAGTGGTTGAGGACGTTGTCTTTGGTGCCGCGATCCGACAAATAAGCCATGGCTCCGCCGTGGGATCGAAGCACACCAACTTTGATTTGGTGGTTTTCGACGTACACCCAGTCCTTGTCAGAACCTCCCGTTGCGACTTCTTGACCGACGACGCTTGTCGTGGCAAGCATCCAGAGCGTGAAGTGCAAAAGCATGGAACATGGAGCATTAGGCATTTAGGTGAGATCGACGTGGGGACGGAGGAAGACGGGGGATCGCGGCGAAAGGGAATACCGGGATGCAAACAAAATGGCATCGCTACAAGACAGACGGGAGCGATATGGCAAACCAAACGATCGGTAGGTGATTACCCTATTGCCTTTCGTGGGTGACACAAGTGCATCACCGCGAACATCAAAGTAATGCAGCGAGTCACTTCCCAAAATGTGTGGGTTGTTCCACACATTCGCCGAAAGCTTAGCCACGACAGGTTTGCGAATCCCTGCCACCATACCTAGTGGAGTCTATTGAATCGTACCTCAATCGATGAGGCCACGTTTGAAGGCGTCGGCGATGGATTCTTCGATGCCGATAGTCCACTTGCGTCCATCGGTTTCTAGCTCGATGAAGTTCGCGCCGACCTCCAGCACTTTCCCGCGTATTTCACCAAGCTTCAATTCATCACCTTTGCGAAGCTTGTGGGTCTTTCCTTCAATTAATGAATGGACCCAAGCCTCGGTTCCTTGCCGACCTGCTACCAATGCGGTGACTTTCGCCTGCGAAGCAATGTCGAATTTCGCTGGTTCGATGCGAGGTGGGGGTGGGGGCGCAACGCGAATGGTGAGCAGTTGGGATGCGGACTTCGCTGGCAAACCGGAGTCGGTCGCGACGACTTTCAGCTTGTATTCTCCCAAGTCGCGTCCTGTCCAATTGATCTTTCCCGAAGCAGGATCGATGGTGAGCCCCTCGGGCGCGTCTCCATCGATCGTGTAGCTCAACGATTGATTTGGATCTGGATCCTTGGCATCGACGCTGTAGTCGACGCGCAGTCCTTGGAAAGCGTCTACCGTTCGGGTTGCAGCTAGTGCCGGCGGCTGATTGGGTGGTGAGAAAATGTTGCGATAAAGAATGGACTTGTTGAAGTCATCCAGGGATTTTGCGACCAAGCTTGGATCGGATTGAAGAGGAAGTTGATTGTCCTTTGCAGTCGGGATCGAAAGGACTTCGCAGTCCATGACGATCGCGAGCATGTCGGGATTCTTGTCTCGTTGTGTTCCCAATGGTCGAAGGTCCAAACGATTGATGCGATGCAAGAAAGGTTTGCTGTAGAACTCGTGCAGCAGGTGCGTGACGTGAGCCAGAGTGCCGTTGCCTCGCAATTGAAATTTGTGCGATTGGAATCCGTCCTTATCTCGAGCCTCCGCGGATGACGTGGCGGTATGTGTCGGATCGATTAACTTCACCTTGGTCGCCAATTCGATCAACCATCGATCGTACTCAGCCCTCGCGAGCTCGCGGCTCTTCGATGCTGATCGCGGCGTCACTTTTGTAATGCGTTGTGAAGCGACGAGTCCTTTCTGAATTTCCAGATCTTGGGCCTCTTTCTTCTTGGTCAACGTATCGATTTCCGATTTCTTGATGTCAAAACCGGATTGGATGCTCGACCAGACCATCTGACCGACGAAGAGGACGCCGATAACGCCAATGCCCGCTGCTAGAAGTTTCTCTCGTTGGTTCATGCTTAGTTGCCCTCCTCGGAAGTGGGGGATTTCTCGCCTGCGCTGGGAGGTGGGGTGGGAGCTGCCGATCCTTCGTTCGGGGCAGGATTTGGATTGGGATTTGTGTTGGGAGCTGATTGCCCCTCACCAACATTGGGGGGGGAAGTGGTTGTGGAAGGCGCCCCAACCGTTACGTTTGGAGTGGGGGAGGGAGTTACAGGGGAGGCATCACTCGCATTGTTGGCGGGCGTAGTGCTCTCTGTTGCGACGGGGGTGGGGGATGGATTTGGCGAGAGAGCCCCGGTGGGAGTCGGGTCACTCTTCGTATTGCTCTCCGAGGTCGGTGCCGTCCGAGTCTCAGGAATCGGAACAGACTTCCATTTCCGCGGATCTTCGACTTTTCGTCCAGCGAGACGGATGGTGAGATCGGAGGACCACGGGTACTTGCTGGTTCGATCTGGATTCTTAGCGATGCCCGTAGCATTGATCTCGTGATCCGGATCACGCAAGGCGGCTTGCATTTCCGGTGCATCTTCACTTTCTTGGAAGATGAACTTTGACGAGACAGCTGCGTTGGTTCCCTTGGCGTCTAGCGAGAAGGTAGCCGATCCAAACATGGCTTGATCGGCCGGGAGTGATTTTTTGGACAAGTACTCCAGCTCTTCGAGCCAAGAGTAATTGCCGGCGAGGAAGGCCTCGATCTTCCTCCATTCGTTCTCCTTCTGCGTTGCCAGCTTCACCGCCCCTTCATTCTGCTTGATGGAATCGTTGAGAGCGATGATCTGTTGGTCGAGATCGGCATGAGACGCGAAATACGAGTAGAGGCCGAGTCCGACGACCAGTGCGGCGGCAGCACCAGCCAAGCTGTAAGTAAGGACTGGGACCTTCTTTTCTATCCGTTTGCGAGGGTGTCGGAAGTCGATCAGATGCTCGTGGTAACTGGGAGCAAACAATGCACCAATGGCTGCCGCGTACTTGCCGGACTCATGTCCTGATTCCCCTTTCGCTTTCGCCGATACGTCCGCCAGTTCGAATGGATCGAGGCTGCTTACTGGGAGCGACAAGCTGTCGGTAAGGATTCGGCACAAAGCTTCACGAGCCGAGAGGGATCCCCACACTATGACTTGGGTGACACTTAAGTTGGAGAACTGCGATGCGGCCGAGAGAAGTGTTCGCTTGATTTCGGAACTGATTGTTTTGTTTCGAGACCCTTCGTCTTGATCCGCATCGAAGCGAATGGTTCGCATGAAGACAACATTCTTGCCATCCACGATCGCCATATCCGCTTCTTGCTGAAGCAAATCGACGAACAAGGTGACTTGATTGGCGAGTTCCGGCCTCTTAAGAAGGGCTACCGTACTGGCGACCATCGGGCGCAGGACCAACTGCGAAAACTTAAGTCCGTTATCCTCGAGAATCTTCTCCAACCGTTCGATGCGGGCCGGATTGACCGAAGCGGCGAGCACCTCCGTCATACCATCCGGGGTTAAGCCGAGCGTGACGAAATCGATCGGCCAATTGTCACCGACGCTGGCAAACTGTCTTTGCGCGGCGAATCGGACCATGTCCGGCATTTCGTTCTTATCGACAGTGGGGACATGGACGGCTCGAAGTTCGACGTTGCTGCGCGCGACGCAAACGATGGCGTTTCCGGCTCGAATGTTTCCTTTTTTGAGGAGCAGTTGAAGGGCCGCAAGGGTTTTCGGACTCTCCAAAAAATCTTCATTGGGCCCGAGATCGAGCGGGGCCGAAAGTACTTGCTCGACCGAAACCCCTGTGAGGCCGCTCGTGCCAACCGCGATCCGCATTTCCTTTGGATCGCAGTCAATGGTGATGGTCTTGGACATTCGTCTTGAGGTGTTAAGGGAAGTGTCGATTAGGTTTTATTGAGGGACGACCAAGCCCATGGCTCGCTGTCCCAAAGTTGTTTGGCTAAAGCCCCGCCCTAAGTGATCCAGTTTGCGATAGAGCAGAACAGTGGGGACTTGGGTGCTGGCGTCGATGATGGCTTCCGTGCGGGCATATCGTGCGGACTGTTCGAAGTAGCCCACACTTTGTACACGCATGCAATCACCACCGGCTGTGATCAAGGGTGCGATCGTTTTCATCTGTTGAAGGGTGATAATTCCTTCGACCAACGGCCAAGTCTCGTACTTGCGATTGTCGGTATCGGAGGACATTCCGCGAGCCTCCAACAGCGCGTCCAAAATCTCCGTAGTCATTCCGGGCAAACCTCGGAGGATCTCGCGCGGCGCCTCATTTATATTAATTCGCCCTGGGAGGGTCGTCGCAGTTACAGCCGTCAGTTTCTCCATAATCATGGGCATGTATATCGCCATGGCGACGGGCTGGTTCACCAGGGGAGACGTAAACGTGACTTGCTCGCCGTTCAATTGGGCGGTGAACTCGGCGCCGACCAAATCCAGGACTTGACGAACACGTCCGGCGGGTGGGTTTGCCGTATCGATTCCGATCGACTCGAAGTATTCGGCTTTCCATTCCATCCGTTTCCCGCCGTTATTTCCGCCTGGGTTTCCAACGATTATTCCACCGCCAGGGCCCATTCCTCCGCCATTGCCCATGCCCCGACCGGGTCCGCCATTGTTTCCACCGTTATTTCCGCCACGGCCACCGTTGTCGCCGCCGTTGTTTCCACCCCGGCCACCGTTGTCGCCGCCGCGTCCTCCGTCACGACCGCCGTTCCGGCCGCCGCCAGGCCCTTGCCCGGGTTGACCGGGTCCGCCTTGTCCTGGTCCACGACCGCCACCTTGCAAGCCTCCCTGTCCGCCCTGTCCGCTGGGGCCACCTTGTCCACCAGGCTGCCCTGGTCTTCCGCCTTGGAATCCGCCCCGCCCACCTTGTTGCAAGAACGAGGTCAACATGAGAGGTTGCTGCAATATCAAGGGGAGGGTTTCCATAACAATCTGAGAACGGCCTCCTCGCCCTCCTGGAGCTCCACCGCCTCGCGGGAATCCTCCACCGGGATTCCCGCCTGGGCCCCCTCCGGGGCCGCCTGGGCCAAATCCGCCTCCCGGCCCCCCGGGACCGCCAGGTCCACGATTTCCGCCGCCTTGACCACCGGGGCCACCTTGCCCTCTAGGCCCGCCTTGACCACCCTGTCCGTCTTGGCCACCATTGTTTCCGCGTCCACCGCTGGGGCCTCCGCCAGGTCCGCCTCCTTGTCCGGGCACTCCAATGACGCCCGCACCTCCCGTTCCAGCTTGCCCTGCCCCCTGTTGGTTCTGCATATACCGATAAGCCAGGATGAAGCTGGAGAGCTCCGGTCCGACCGCTGCTTCTAGATCCGTTTGAAGGGTCGCGATGTCGGTATTGTTGATGTTGATCTTGGGAGATCCATCGGACATGGTGTTCCGCTCTTTGGAATACAGCGTCAAGTAAACGGCCCAACCTAAGTCCGGAGTCTCGGTCTCGGTTTCCTCATCGCTACCGCTGACATAATCCGGGGATTCTCCCAGTTGCGACAAGGCAGACTCCTCGGCAGGGTCGAGGACTCCGTTTCGATTTTGGTCCAAACCGAACAGCAAGTCCGGAGTAACGCCTCGAACCAGCAGCAGTTGCTCGATGGACTGCAGCGGGCCGTTTACGGGTGCATAAGGGGTGGAGAGAGTCATGTAATAGTCCCGCTCCGCACCGTATTCTCGCGGTTCGTCGTCTTCATCCACGAAATCTAAGATGGCATCGGCGACATCTTCGGTCATGCCGGGCAAGGCCATGAGCAATTCGCGTCCTACGCCGCCAGCAGCTGATTGGCCCGTCCCGCCCCCGGAGCCACTGCCGCCCGATAAACCACCTGATGCACCGGAGATCGCACTTCCTCCCATTCCACCACTTGCTCTACCTCCACCTGTTCCGCTTCCTGCAGCACCTGCACCTCCAGCAGACCCTCCTGCGCCACCACCGCCTGCACCGTTAGCCCCTCCTCCGCCAGATCCGCCAGCACCTCCCACCCCGCCTGCACCACCTCCGCCGAGACCTCCGCCCGGCGCCCCTCCCAATCCGAGGCTGGAAAGGTCTTGGCCCATGGCCTGCTGAGCGATCTGTTGGACGCTGAACTGCTTATCGATGATGGGGAGGACATTCACATTGAGTCGGGCTGATTCATTGTGAAGCCCGAATCGAACGCCCGCATAGTACCCTTCTTCGTCCAAATCGGGCGCAACGAGGGAATAGTTGCAAACGTTCATTTCCCCCTTCCCTTGAAAGACCGAAATGGCTTGGAAATAGTCGGGATTGCTGTAGGTACCACCTGCTTCTATTCGCTGGTCGCGCGTGTACGAAAGGAACAATCTCGCTGCGTCGATACCGGAATCGGCTGCGTAACGCGCTTGCACTGCTTCCCCAGCCAGGATGGATTCCTCGTGCCCGGTTAGCATGGAGCGGGAGTAAGCCAATGCACCAAGCGAAATGGCCGAAACGACGAGCAAAACCAACAGCAAAATAAAGCCGCGCCGCTTCGACTGCGAAGCGTGATTGGCCTTCCTTTTTCTGATCGAAGTTTTTTTAGAACGTCTCATCGTTTCATTCCTCCTTAAAAGCCCATTGAACTTGTTCCACTGCCCGACGCTTGAGGAGCGGATAGCAAATGGGCACCCGGGATGATCGCGTTGATGGAATACACATCGACGCCGAACTCCCGCATGGTTTCTGGTGTGATCGAAGACATCATTACACCTGGTTCCATCGGATTGGTTCGGGCCTTGCCCTCACGCTGCAATGCGATGGTAATCTTGATCACTTTTGGCAATCCTTGAACACTGCTGTCCCATTGAAGTTGCCACATTGTCCCATCGAAATATTGAAATTCGATAGAAATCACTTCGGTCGCCACCAGTTCTCCCGTTCGTAAGAGGGAGTCCGTCGATGCTTGCTCGTACGCATACTGGGTGATGGCGCGATCCAACGAACGCCGCACCAACCCACCGGGCCCTGCGGAAGTGGTTTCGATTCCAGCTCCGAGGATCGTCAATCCTCCCAGTGGATCTTTTACGCCGTCCGGCCGGGGAGCTTGGACGTAGTAACTCACAGTCTTGATATCGCTGGGCATGTCTCCGAGCGTGCCCGTAGAAATATCCCCTTCGGTGGCATAGTACTCATCCGGTCTAGGGAGTTTGCTGATATCGATTTCGATAGACGCTTCGCTCCCATAGATCCCGGGTGGCAATGCCGACACCGGAGCTGCTCCTGCATCGCCGGAAGCCATCCCGCTCGATGGAGAGGCACTCCCGCTCATCGCGTCCGCACCGAAAGCACTGGGAGCTGCCCCCGATCCAGCGCTGGTTGAGGCTGCCCCTCCGGCAGACGCTCCACCCGCTTGCCCGCCACTGAGGATCTCACTCAATCCGCTGGAGTCAAAGGGCTGATAGCGCACGGTGGCACGAATATCTTCGGCGATCATATTCAAGATTGCGCGGGCCAGCTGGGCTTGCTTTACTTGCTCGCGTCCTGAACTTTGATTGATCAAATAGAGCTGGACCAACGAACCTACCAAACCGGCTACGACGGCGGTCAGCATCAGCGCCAGAATCAGTTCCAGCAACGTGAATCCGGATATGCGGCGAGTGTTCATTACTGAATTCCTCCCGCCGAACCACTCGTTGCACCTGCGCCTGTCGTTCCCATGCCGGTCGCCCCAGAACCGTCGGCCGTCGGGTCGCTCGAGGGGGGACTATCCAAGCCGAGGCTAGGATCGATGACCCAGCGAACGATGAAAAACAATTCAGGGCTCCCGGTGACCGGATTGGGATTGTCGGTGACTGCCAATCGCAACCCAATCATATTCTCACGCTCGGTGGCGCTGGTCTCCAACCGGTAATACCATTGCCCGGGAAGCGAACCGTCTTCATTGAGGGTCCAGTCGAGTGGCTCCATCGGAATGGCCCCGACCAAGACCTCTGCCATTTTCGATTCACATAGCATTTGGGCTTGCGCGAGCTTTTGAGCCGACAGAGCGTTGTCGGTGGCTTGTCGGGTGATCTGCGCTAAAAGTGCAGCCGAGACCGCGAGAATAGCCAGCGCCAAGACGACCTCCAGCAAGGATAACCCACTACGCGTTGCTTGTCCCTTTCCCGAAGAATTTCGAGGACGACCAAGCCGCAGGAAAGGCAGCTGGACTCGAATGGTATCGGTGCATCTTTTTGCTTTGATCTGCGTCATGGCTCAAGGTGCTCCGGATGGTGTCGAGGCTTCGATGGCGGGCAAAGTGGAGGGATCAACCGATGTGGTAGCGTAGAAACTGATCTGTCCCGTCACCCCTCGCAATTGAACTACCATTCGGCGGCCCTTTTCATCCGCCAAGATAATCTGAGCGGTCGTTGTCGAACCGTCCGGATAAAGCAGGATGGGATTCGATTCGCTACCGGCAACGGGTGCTGCAGCCCCTGCGACGGGAACGCTGCCTGTTTCGGTTTCGATAGCAGCTGCGTTGCGAGTATCGATCAACGTATCGACCGACGCGAACTGAACTCCGGTTTCTAACTCTTGGATCTCGCTCTCGGTGGATTCGGCGGATGTCGCAACACCACCACCGGCAGCAGCCTCAGTCTCTACCACAGCACCGGTCGCGTCCTGCACGGTCGCACCCGCTGAAGCGTCAATATCATCGTAGGTCCCAAGCCACGCGTCGATCGAGTAGTCGCGGCCATTCAACGTCGCCTTGAAGACTTGGGCTTGCCCATTCTTCATTGCTTCCACGCGGGCTTCCGCAAGATCGTTGGCCAGTCTTTCTGCAGCATTGCGAAGCCTCCGGCTCGTAATCATCGATTCGAAAGTCGGGGCCGCAATACCAGCCAACGCAACGAGAATGGCAAGGACGAGAAGGACCTCGATCAAGGTCACGCCTGAGCGACTGTGGGTCGACGCAGGTACGAACGTCGGCCAAGAAACGGAGCGAAGCCAATGCGAAAAGCGTTGGCTCTTCGTTGATGTTCGTCCTTTCGTTGGCATGGAATGGGGTGACCTGCAATAAAGGAAATCGCCATCCGATGGGGATGGCGCTGGAGGTCTCGGTCGCATCGGAAATGCCACCTGAGTTCTTCACACATCGCCCAACAGGCGACGAACGAAGTGACTACGGAGTAATGTCGTCTTGGGTTCCCGACTGACCGTCCGGACCAAGGCTTCGCAATTCAAACGCCGTTCCATTGAGCTTGTATTCGTAAGGGCGATTCCATGGGTCCGCAGGCACTGGCTTGTCAAGCTTCTGAACCCACATCGACGGATCGGCTAAATCGCTAGGCTGCTGGTGCAATGCGTCGAGCGCCGAAGGCAACGAACCGACCTGGATTTGATATTCCTTCAGCGAGGTTGAAAGAATCCCCAACATGGCCTTAGCCTGGTTCTTCTTGGCTTGATCAAAAGTTCCCGTCAATGCTCGGATACCAAAGCCTGCGATGACGACGATGATGATAAGAACCAAGAGGACTTCCATCAGCGTGAATGCGCTGCGTTGACGTCCTCTGCTAATTGGTCTTCTTTTCATAGTAAATATTCCTTTCTTACGAGTCTTCCAATGGACGTTGGAGGTGGGAGCGAGGTACTGCGATCGATTACAGAGAGCTCGCGGAATTGATGATGGGGAGCATGAGTGCCAATACGACGAACATGACCATGCTCGCTAGCACGAGCAACATCACGGGTTCCAATAATCGGACGACTGTTTCCAATCGCCGAAAGGTGGTCCGCTCCAAGTTGTCTGAGATCGTCACCAAGACATTGTCGAGGTTATTCGATTCTTCTGCAATGGATATCATTTCGACGACGGTCATGGGAAAGTGCCCGGATTTCTCCAGCTGCTTAGCAAGTCTCTCCCCTGCCGTGATTTCCTCACTCGCCTTCTGAACCGATTCCGCCAAGATGATATTCCCGGCGGCGTGCCGGCTGATCTCCAGCGAACGGAGTAGGGGAACGCCATTTTTCAGTAGCGTTCCAAGGACTCTGCAGAAGCGGGAAACAGCCAGATTTAGAAACACCGAACCAAGCAAAGGTGTCTTGATTTTTGCTAAATCGGCATTTCTTTTCCCTTTTTCCGTTTTCAGATATTGGTTGAGTCCCAAGCCAATCAGTGCGATCGCTCCGAGAACCACCCACCAAAACCGCTGCACAAAACGGCTGAGTGCGAGGAGAACTTCGGTCGCTTGTGGTAACGCTCCCTTTTTTCGCATCTGTTCGAAGATCGAATCGAATTGCGGTACGAAGAAAATGAGCAGGACGGTGACGACGATCACACCGACGCTCATAACGAATACGGGATAGGCGAGCGCTCCGGCTGTCTTCCCCTTCATTTCTTCCTGCTGTTCGATGAATGAACCGACTCGTTCCAACGCGTCCTCGAGGAACCCGCCTTCGGCTCCCGCGCGAACCATGTTGACTCCCATATCATTGAAGATCCGAGGATAGCGGGACATCGCATCTCCCAAGGACTCTCCTTCTTCCACTCGGCTTTTGATTTCCGACACCGCGTTCCGCAATGTTCGGCTGGAACCAGATTGGGTGGAGAGAACACTGAGTGCCCGAAGCATTGGGACGCCGCTTCGCAATAGGGAAGCGAGTTGTTCATAAAAGCCGGCCATCTGGGCACCAGCAACCCGGCGGGTTTTCTTGACCTGCGAACCTTTATTAATCGTGATCGAGATCGGGAACAACGACTTCGCACCCAACTGAGAAGCCGCATCGCGCTGGCTGTTGGCCGAAATCGTACCGGTAATCGACTTGCCCTTCATATCTCGGGCAGTGTAAGCAAAATCTGGCATAGGAGATTATCCGAGGTGATCTCCCTTGGTCGCTCTCAGCACTTCATCGATGCTGGTCGCACCTTCCATCGCCTTGCGGAATGCATCATCTCGCAGAGTGAGCATACCTGCTTCGATCGCAGCTTGTTTGATTTCAAACGAACTCTTGCGGTCGTGTGCCAATTGTCGCACCTTTTCGGTCGTCGCAAGCAATTCATAGATACCAAAACGACCAGCGTAACCAAGATTGCGGCAAGTCCTGCAACCGACGGGGCGGTAGAGCGGACGACCTTCCAACTTATGCCATGGGAAGTCGCGAGGCATGTCCTCAGGCTTTGGAGCATAAGGCTCTTTGCAAGATGGGCATAGACGTCGAACAAGCCGCTGCGCCATGATGCCTTCCACGGTGCTGGCGACCAAGAAGGGTTCGATTCCCATATCGACGATCCGAGTGAAAGCACCTGCAGCATCGTTGGTGTGCAAGGTGCTAAAAACCGTGTGACCGGTGAGAGAGGCCTGGATCGCGTTTTCCGCTGTCTCCGCGTCCCGGATTTCCCCGACGAGCACGACGTCGGGGTCGTGACGCAAAATGCTTCGAAGGGACGCCGCGAATGTGAGGCCAATCTTGGGATGGACCTGGATTTGGCTAATTCCTTCGAGTTGGTATTCGACTGGATCTTCGGTCGTGATGATCTTCACTTCCGGGGACTTGATCTCCAGCAGTGAACTGTAAAGCGTGGTCGTCTTTCCCGAACCGGTCGGACCCGTTACCAGGATGATTCCGTGAGGAAGGCGGATCAGTTCGCTGAAGAGTTTGTAGGTGGCGTCCCCCATCCCAAGATTTCGAAGGTCGAACTTCATCGAGCCTTTATCGAGAATCCGCATGACCAAGCTTTCGCCGTGAATCATCGGAATGACGGAGACCCGGACATCGACCTCACGACCGTGAACACGCAGTTTGATACGACCATCCTGGGGAAGTCGCTTCTCGGCGATATTCAAACGAGCCATGATCTTCAAACGGGAAATAATCGCCGCTTGGAATCGATTGATTTCGGGTGGGACAGGCTGGGTGTGAAGAATACCGTCGATTCGATAGCGAACGACCAACCCGCTGGCCTGAGATTCGATGTGCACGTCACTGGATCGGGAATCGACCGCTTCTACGAGCAATTCATTGACCAACCGGACCACCGACGCCTCTTGCGCTTGCTCTCCGAGCTCGCTGCCATCGGCCTCGATCTTCTCCAACAGTTCGATTTCGTCGTCTTCGGCTTTGGCTGCCATCAAGCCTTCGATGGTCTCGCTACCAACCCCCAAGTGCTTTTTCACCAGCTTGGCGATTTCCGACTTTTCGGCCACCAGCGGGACGACTTGGAGCCCCGTCGCTGCGGCGGCCTCATCGATGGGATACAGGTCGAGCGGATTATGGGTCGCGACAAAGAGCTGCCCCCCCTCACGCTTGATCGGGAAGAGTCCGTGGCGATAGATCAACTTTTGCGGGAAAGTCTGCAGCAGACTCAGGTCAGGGTTCGCTTCTCGCAAGTCGATAAAATCGAGGCCGAACTCGTCGGCGACGGCCCGGAGCGCATCTTCTTCCTTGGCAAACCCGGAGCTAATAATGCTCTCAAGAATGCCACCGCCATTCATGTTATTGCGGGATTGGGTAAGTTGCTCCTGCGTGATCAAGCCCCGCCGAAGCAGCAATTCGCCTGCCTCTGTAATCATGCCTAGTTTCTCGTTCCTCGGTTATTGCCGCCGCGGTTTCCGCGATTGTTTCCGCCGCCCTGGGTATTACCACCCTGGCCGCCTCGTCCGAATTGGGCAGGATTGAATCCGCCATTTCCTCCGAAGCCGCCCCCGCCAAATCCGCCCGTTCCGCCGAAGGGGAATCCGCCGGTTTGTTGACGACGTTGGAATTGGCTTGGGTCGAACGTTCTACCGCCGGCGTTGTTGGTGGGATTTGTGGTGGGAGTCGTACCGCTCGCGTTGGTCGAAGTCGTTCGGGCGCTGGCACCAAACACCGAGTTAAGGGTGTTTTGGATCAGGACCGGATTGACATCCCCATCAAGGGGTACGGTCAAGATGGTTTGCTCGTCCTCGGCGGCCGCCTCGTCCATCTTGGTCACGAGTGATTTTACTTGATTGTAGAGATACGGGGGACCCACAACGATCAAAGCATTGTTCTTTTTATCGGCGCTGATGGTCATGGTCTGCTCCTTCAGTTCTGACTGGGCACTGCCACCGCCACCTCCGCCTCGTCGATTTCCGCCCCCACGCAGCAAATTGATCAAATCCTCAGGCGAAGGCTGTCGCTGGCCACCCGCTGCCCCCCCTTGCTGCTGCTGGGCGATCTGCGCTGCAAAAACTTGCTTGACAATCGGTTCGACTTCTTCGACCGGCGTGTTCTCCAAGTAAACGATTTGGACACTTCCTCGAGTCTGGATGTCGACTTCGCTCTGCTCGACATCGATCATGGTGAGGATATCTTCCACGAAGAGCGCGTCCATCGGATTGGCCTGAATCCAAAGTGCATTGAGTCGTGCATCGGGTGTAATCACCACGTCTCCTACCGTTGCGGCTCCCGATACGGTCGTCGCGGCAGCGGTTGACCCACCTCCGCCACCACCGAAGAGGCTTCCAAACAACCCGCCTCCCCCGAGAACACTCGATGCCACATCTCCCAGCAACCCGCCTCCTCCACTGCCCGCTGTAGCTTGCTCCCCAGCAATGACACTCTTTACCAACTCTGCGGCGGCGTTGGCCGTGATATGTCGCAAAAAGCGAATGGTGGGTTCCGCTGGGGCATTCCGCATTTGGTCCTCGGCGACTCGGAGCAGTTGATCAAACTCGCTCATCGCTTCTGGATCATCACTGGCAATGATCAGGCCCGAAGGACCTTGCATGATGGTGACTTCGCCTTTGCCTGGTTTGGCATCCCCGGCAGTCTGTTGCGCAGATGTCGCTACCACCGCTTGTTTAGCAGACGGCGCGTTCTTTCCTTCGTCTTCCTTTTTCTCGTCGTAGTTCGCGACTAAAACTCCCTCGGGGACTGCATTCAGCGAGGCACGCGGGGCATCCTTTTCGCTCGGTTTTTCACCGATCTCTCCCTCCGCGGGCGTTTTGGCCTTGGATGATTCATCCTTTGGCAACGAGATCTTGATTCGGGATCGGCTGGCTTTGCGAAGCAGTTCCAACTGTTCCAGCAAGCGATCGGCGGCCTTGCCACGCAGAGGAATGACGCGAACACCATCGCCCAATCCTTCGATCTTGGGACCCGAATCTTCTACTTTGCTGATCAGCATTCGGATTTGATCGACTTCCTGTTTGGTTCCTTTCACCAGCAATCTGCGGCCTGCAGGATCACCGTAGAAAATGGGACCTTTGATCGCGGCGGGATCCTTACCGGTCGACGTCGATTTGCCGTAAAACTTCTCGAGCGTCAGGACCGCTGCATTGGTATCGATGTTTCCGAGCGGGATAATCTCGAATTCGCTGGATTGGCCTGCCAACTCGTTGATCAGCTTTTCGATGAAGTCGTGGTCGGTCTTGGTCGCTCGGACGATGATGTTATTGGTCTTCGGGTCGAGCGCCATGTTGATATTGGGCTGACCTGCAAACGTCGACTGCAGTACATCCATGGTCGTGGTGGGATCGGAGCCAAGCAGCAGATGGCTCTTTACAACTGGCTGCTCCGATGCTGCCATCTTCGTGCTAGACTCGTCCGGTTTGACGTCCAGCTCCTTGACGATGTCGCGAAGTTTCTGGAGTTTGTCGGCCGAGCCAGTGGCGAACATCGTGTTCCCAAACGTATCGGTCGAGATACTAATATCTTCGGCGCGAAACTCATTCTCTTTGATTCCAAGCAATGCGCGGGCAATCGAAAGGACTTCTTCCGCACTAACGAATTTCAGAGGTAGTCGCACAATCTTTGCCGAACGGACCCCGTCCGGATTTTCAGATCGTTCAATCGTTTCACGGATAATGCGAAGCTTGCCACCCGTTTCCGTGACCAGTATTTGACCTGCCGATTGGATCGGGACAATGGAGCCGTGCGGGCCAATGAGAAGCTTGATTTCCTTCTCGATATCTTCAATGCTTGACCGCTCAAGAGAGAAGACCGTCTTGATGATTTCGTATTCGCCACGCGAGTCGAGCTCCTCAGGTGGAACGAGCTCGGCCATTTCCCGAAGAAGCGATCGCATCACGTCCGCCGATTCGGCGCTGGCTAAGTCGATGCTCATCAGAATCCGTTGTTTCTTGACAAGCGTGTAGCCCTTGCTCAAGAGAACACTGTTCATGATATCCATGGCTTGCGCGACCGTGTACCGCCGATAAGGATCTCGATACGTGAAGGTCCCGGTGGGATACGCGTCGACCTGCAAACTCAACTCCGCCTCTCGGGCGATCCATTTGAGAACTTCCGACCACGGCGCTGCGTTGAAATTGATCAGGAGACCGTCCTCGGGACCCGATATCGGTTGGCTCGACGACGCGACTGCAGAATTCGAATCGGAAGGGGCTCCGGTTGCCTTCGGGACATCCGATGGACTCGATGCGGGAGCGGCTGCTGCCGCGATCGCTGGTGCGCCTGTTAGTTCCGTCCACTTTCCTTTTTGTTCGTCGGACAAGACCGCGACGAGGCGGGTTTTGATCTCGGCATCCGCCTTCTCGGCCCCCAGGGTGCGAAGCAATACACTGCGTCCCTCGAGGACATTGCGGACTTTCTCCGCCTGCTCCGGCGTCACCTGCAATTGGCTCGCAACCTCGGGATCCAAGATCGCGATGGGACCCAAATTGCTCAGGCGCCACTTTTCGGCGGTCGCACGCTGCGCTTCGCTGAGAAATTCGTATCCCTGCTTTTCGATTCCACGAATGGCCTCCATTTGCCGCATGCGGCGTTCCGAAGGCGAATCGACGCTTCGCAAGGTGTTGGCCAAATCCAGGGCTTTCGATTCGTATTGCTTGATCAGCAAGCTCAATTTTCCTAGCTGGTCCTCGGAAAGCCCCAATTCTGCCGCTTTCTGGGGGTCCGTGATCACCGCGAGCACCCCTACCAATGCTGGGTTCCCATCCGCAAACGCGTGAGAAGTCACGGTGGTAGCAAGGAGTAATGCCAAAACTCGATTACGAAGGCTTCGGTTGGTATTCATGGAAAAGAACGAATGCAAATGAAGAAAATTGCGCTGCACTTCGACTCTAGTTGCCTGGCAACCATTCGCTAGCGGCTAATGAATAGTTGACGGTGTAATGTTCGAAATCGCGTGCCAAATATCGGAATCAGCACAGGAAAAAGGTTTCCAAATGCTAAAACCGGCACACTCTTAACCCGTTCGGCGGCAAAAGGTTCCGTGGGAAGGCTTCAGAGGGCCTAAGATCGAATGGGAACCCGTGTTTTTCGGGACGGTTCTAAACGGGGCGCATCTGCCGAGGGTGACAGTTTGGTCGTAGTGGAGGCTGCAGATCGGTCGGAGGGACCGATCTGCCGAGGTCGACGCATATCGCGATGGAGGACCACCGATCGTCGGTGGACGCCCGGTCAGCTCTTCGTTTTCTCTTGGAAGACGCTTTGTGCGAACCAGTAGAGGCTGCTGCTCCAATGCTGGGGGTCGTGACCGTGCCCATCGACGTGCCAGACATGCGGAATTCCGTTTTCCTTTAGGAATCGGTGCATGTTTTGGCTGATACGAATCAATCCATCCTTGTTTCCGCAGGATATCCAGAGGAGCTTCAATTCCTTTTTCGCCTTCTCGACGTCCGGGACGAGCTCTTGGGGGGGCTTGGTATTGGGGGCAGCCGAGAAGGGTCCGACCCACGCGAAGCGGTCCAAGTTCCCGAGTCCGAAGTTAAACGATTGCCCTCCTCCCATCGAGAGACCAGCGATCGCTCGCTTCTCCCTATTGCCGTCCACGGAATACTTGGCCTCGATCGCCGGGATAACGTCCTTCAGGAGGTCTTGCTCAAACGCGGCGAACGCGGGAGCACTTTGCATCACATTCCCTTCAGCTCGATCGTTCTTTTGCGCTCGTCCGTTGGGCATAACGACAATCATCGGAACCGCTTTGCCGTCAGCGATCAAGTTGTCGAAGAGATGATTGGGCGAGGCGAAACGCACCCATTCGTTTTCATCGCCTCCTATCCCATGCAACAGATAGAGGACCGGATACTTATTGTCGTTCGAATAACCAGGGGGGGTGTATACGTTCAACTTTCGAGTCGTTCCGACCGTCGTCGACTCGTACTCGACCAATTCCAGCTTTCCGTGGGGGATCCCTTCTCGCTCTTTGAGAAATCCCTCCGGCGGGGCGTCATAGGCAGCCACATCATCGGCTTCGAGTACAATCGGTGCACCGAAGCCCCGCCCGCCTCCCCGACGCGGGTTGACTCGCTGTGGATCTTCGCTGTTCTCGGGTGGCTGCCCTGGCTTGGTTTCACGCTGCGCTGCAGGCTCCTGCGCCCTCAACACCTCGCAATTGCCGATAAGAGCGGTGAACAATAGACCGCCGATAAACCAATTCGCTTTCATCATTCGATCCTATCAGAATAGGGAGAGGAGACGCGTCGGATCAATGCCTCCGCGCGATCGTGCGTACACGCTCGAAAAATTTAGGGTATCGGGTTGGCGGGTGGTTTTCAATACACGGGAACTATTCAACCTACATAATGGGTCAGCCCTCATCATGAGGGGCTGATTGTTGGGGGGGACTCGCGGGGATGGTAAGGAATGGTAGAAAACTCGATTGAAAGCTGGTTACATGAGATTCGAGCTGGAAATTCCCAGGCACAGCAAGCGATTTGGGAGGCGTTCTTCCCCGAACTTGTCCTGCTAGCACGCAAACGATTAACCGGCATCCGCAAAGCGGTCGAGGACGAGGAAGACGTCGCGCTAAGCGTCTTGCAAAGTTTTTTTACTGCTATGCAGAAAAATCGGTTTCTCGATTTGAGGGGTCGCGACAGCCTTTGGCGGTTACTCTCCTGGATGACCCATAGAAAAGCGATCGATCGCATCCGCTTTCAGTCGCGGCAGAAACGCAAAGTTCAAGGGGAGTCGGCGGTGCTTCCGGGACCCATTAGCAATCCTGGTGATCGCCCCCTGGAACAAGTCGCTGGCCCGGAGCTAGGTCCGGACTTGGAAGCGATCCTTATCGAAGAACTGCGCGTCCTGTTGGACTTGCTTAATGAACCGATGAGACTCGTTGCGATTCGTAAACTGGATGGGTTTTCCAATGCGGAAATCGCGCAGGAGCAAGGCTGTTCACTTGCTACGATCGAGCGTCGATTGAAATTGATTCGCGAAATTTGGACTCAGCATGGAAAATCCATCGACCTTCCACCCAGCCCTTCCGATTCCAATTCCTCACGGTGAATTGCTCCGACTCGATGATGCGTGCGAATCATTCGAAACTTGGTTGAGGGTCGCCATTCCGACCTCCTCCGTGGAGATTGCATCGCAATTATCGAAACATTTGGCCGATTTGCTTGCCGATGGCACTTTTCGCTCAGAGGAATCGTTCCGAATTCGATTTCTTCAGGAGACCCTCCCCATCGCATGGGCTTGGCAAACCGAACGAGGTCAATCGATCGAGGTCGCATTCTACGCGAACCTGGGATCCGTCATCCCCGCACTCCACGCTTTTTGGGAAGCAAAAGACTGCACCGAAGCACCGCTAGCTACGGAGAGAAGTGGTAACACCGAGCCGTTGTCCGACTCCTATGCCCTTTCGCAGGCGCAACTGGAGGATTTCGCGATCTGGATTGAGAAGTATCGCGACGCATGTCATGAAAATCCAACCTTAGGAGCTTCAGACTGGATCGCGGCCCAACAAGGGCTTCCGGCCGTACTACGGGACGCCATGGATGGAATGGCTTCGCCAGATCGATTGGGAAAGGGAGCAGGCAATTGGTCCATCGGCGAATTCCAAATCGTCCGCGAGATTGGACGTGGGGGAATGGGGATTGTCTTTGAAGCGATCCAGCCCTCCTTGGGACGAACGGTCGCCTTGAAGATTCTATGGTCTGGATCCCATTCCAATGGGGAAGCCATGAAGCGATTTCAGCGTGAGGCGCTGACCGTCGCCAAGCTTCACCATACGAACATCGTCCCGATCTTTTCAGTGGGAAGCGATGGTCCGATCAACTATTTCGCTATGCAATACATCGAAGGAACGAGTCTCGACAAGATCCTTCACGATCCGGACACGCCCATCGATTGGGAATGCGTTGCCAACTGGGGACTTCAAGCGGCGGAAGCTCTCGAGCATGCGCATCGGCGCGGGATCGTTCACCGCGATGTGAAGCCATCCAATTTGCTTCTCGATCGCGAACAACGTATTTGGCTGTCCGACTTCGGGCTCGCCAAACAACAAAATGACGTCACCTTGAGCGTCGCGGGGGCACTGCTGGGAACACCGCGCTATATGAGTCCAGAGCAAGCGTCCGCATCGGTGCACGCAATCGATCATCGCAGCGACATCTACAGCCTCGGCGCGACGCTTTACGAGCTTGCGACCGGGCATCCGGTTTTCGATGCCCAGACTCCACATGGCGTGATCCATCAAATACTGCACAGTCAGCCAGTACCAGCCACTCGCTACCAACACCAGTTGCCCAAAGATTTCAGCACGATCCTGATGAAGTGCCTTTCGAAGGATCCAACCTCTCGCTATGCGAGTGCGTCGGAGTTGGCCTCGGACCTTCGAGCGCTGCTCGATGGACGCCCGATCCGAGCCAAGCAGCCCACGCTCGTGGAGCGGTCTCAGCGGTGGATTCGTCAGCATCGCAACGAATTCACTTGGTCGGTCACATCGATTGTCGCGAGCCTGATGTTGCTGGCCTTTGCCATCCTAAGTTGGGTCGGTTATCGACAATGGAGAGAATCCCACCTCTCCCTTACCAGTCCCGCTACTTCGTTGACGGCGGAAATTCTTAGCGCAGATGGCACACTCGCGCTCCACGCTCAAACGGTTCCCACACAAGACCCCATCCCGCTGCAACCGGGCGAATACAAGTTGCGGGTTCGAACCCCCGGTTTGTTGAGCCAAACCTATCAGTTGTCTCTCTTAGCAGGACGGGATCACAAACAGACGCTGAACCCAACAGATCAACTGCTCGCGCCATCCAAGACTGGATTCTTTCGAACCCAACTCGTGAAAGGGACCGAACATGCCTGGGGGGTATCGATCGATGCCCATCATCTGGTGATCGAATCGCTCGCGGGTGAGGAACCCAAACAGGCGTCCATTCCCTGGACTGCGTTTACGAACGGCGACTCGGCTCCCAGTTTTCATTGGGAGTCTGCCCATCAATTCCATCGAAACATCGTACAAGGCGCGAAGTCGTCAACGGCTCCTTTTTTGATAGGTCTTCCCGGTGCAACGATTGGTTTGGAATCGGACCATCTTCTCATTGCCACTCGCCACCAAGCGTTCGTGGCAATGGTGGGATGCGATGGGACGACAAAGTGGGCGCGTGGGCTCGCAGCCGATGTCCTGCAAACCGATTCGATACAGGAACAACTCGACGCCTGCAAACAAAGTCCACGTAGTACTATCGTAGAACCCCCTCGCATCGTTGCGGATATCGATGGCGATGAACATCCCGATTTCATCGTCCATATCGCCTCCATTCCTCCGAGAGGCCTTCCCCAAACTCATCAAGCGGTGCGCGAAGTCATCGCATTGTCTGGACTTCGCGGCGAGATCCTATGGAGCACCACAATCCCGCTTTCCGCTTTTTCTTTAAGTCCCCAAGAGGTCCCCTATCACTACAAATGGTTTACGGGCATGAATACAGGGAGCAGTGAAGGAGGAAGTGGCACGTTTCTTAATCAAGGCTATTGGAGTCGCAACAGCAACCAAAGCTGTGAACTGACCGGCGAATTCGTCGCAGTCGGTGCTACGATCTTCCTCAATGACTCGCGTGCTGCCGAGAATCCGAGCACAACGTTTTGGTATCAAGTCGGTGAGAACCTACTCTCTATCGATCTGCGAACGGGGAGGTTCCAAGGAGACGCGATCCACCTAGGAGGAATCCCCCAAACCCCTCCCCTCTTCTGGCCCGAAAAGAACGACGTGCCAGCAACTCTCTATTGGATGGACGGAGGCTCGACGACGGATGGGCAGGCTGCAAAACCGATCAATGTCGCTCCACCATCGCTTCGGTGCGTCGCTTGGTCCTTATCCGAAAATCGGGTTCTTTGGCAGAGGACGCTACAAGCACAGCTGCCACTACTTCGAACGTGGGAAATGACTCTTCCTCGCTGGCCATTCTTGGTCGATCTCGATTCGGACGATGTTCCCGAGTGGATCGTCCCCGATGAATCGACAAACGGAATTCCTGGAAATCCAAAGAGCACTGCTATTCGAGTACTCCATGCGAAAGACGGTGAGGAGAAGTGGCATGCACGCATTCGACATGCCGATATGCAGATCGATCATTGGGTGGTTGGCCCAGACCGGGATGGTGACGGTGTTCTCGATTTGATCGTGACGACGATGGCTGGCATGCCAGTTCGCGTCCACCTCGATGTCCTTTCCGGCGCGACAGGTAAGACGATTCTGCAGGGGCAAAGCCGCGTGCTGCATCGCGACTCGCCGGAGACGTTCTACCTTTGCCAACCATTTCTTTGGGAGAATCGGGTTGATGGTTGGCCGCGTGTCGTCGTTCCCCTTCAAAGCTCTCATTCCCGCGAAGGAGACGCAGCGGAACTGAAGATCTTTTCGATTGGAACCGGACATTGCGAACAAGAAGCGACGCAGGTCCATTCAGTAGAAATAGGAGATCTAGACGGAGACAAAGTACCCGATCTTTCCCTCTCACGATTTCGCACACCGGAACTCGGATTGCGAGGACAATCCGAGACTCACTTTGTGCGGGGCACTGGGGAATCCCTTTGGGACCGTATGGGCCAACCCCACCAGAAGGTGTCCGATCTCAATGGGGATGGAATTCTGGATTTGATCCAAACGGATTATCGTTCCATCACCGCACACAACACGTTGGACGGTTCCCTCCTATGGCAGATCCAGTTGAGTGGCCGTGCCTCGCACACAACTGTCCATAGCGAACAAGGCGTTGCACCGTTGCGATTGCGAGGAGCACCGAGCTGGGAAGCAGAAGGATTTGCCGAGTTCGACCATCGTAATTGGGATTTCGATGACGATGGGATTGGTGATCTGATCCTGGAGTCCCAGACCGGCGGAAGCAAGCTCGAAGTACTCGAAGCGATCTCTGGAAAAACTGGATCGAGAATTTGGAAGACACGAGCGACAAAAACCTACCAGCAAGGATCGGGATATCTGCAGTGCCAAGACCTGGATAGAGACGGACGCAGCGAGATCGTTTACCTGTCCTATTCGGATTCGCTGCTTGCATTGAAAAATCGCCGAAGTTGGTCTGGCGATGACGGAAATCTCATCGTGTCTGTGTGGGATGCTACGACCGGAGCGGAGCGATGGCATCGCGCATTGACGCGTAAGTACGGATCTAATTCCGGTCAGCGTTTGCCCTACCCATTCGCGTCGCGACCGATGCCAAAATTGGGAATGGGTGACTTCAATGGCGATGGCGTTACGGACATTCTCGCGCCCGCCGAGCCGTCTGCGGAGACCACACCACCGATGGCGGCCACTTGGCTGGCACTCGATGGGAGGGATGGAACCGAATTGTGGAATCGTCCGGGAGCTTCCTGCCGAGAATCCAGCAACTGCTTCGCCGAAGCGGCACAAGCCCGCGTTCAGCCACAAGGAGCGAATGCGGACGCCGCTCTCTCCCAAGTTTACTTCGTCGAGGTGCGAGATGATTCGCGGGAGGACGGCAGTCTGTCCAGGCAGCTCCATGCGGTCGCGGTCGCAGCCAAGTCGGGAGTCGAACTCTGGGACCATCCCATCGAAGTTGACGCGAGTTTTCGTCGCAACTTTGCTTCCACGGGGGACAGGCTTTTCAGCGGAACCCTGCTGGATGCAGACGGAAAGTCGATGCTTCTCTTAGGCTATGAACAGGATCGAAAGGATCATATTCAGATTTTAGACGAGGATGGGACCAGTATTGCCAAGCGATCTTATCCGCAGCCCTCTACCTATCCCAAGCCACCCATTATCTGGAGGTTATTGGACAACGATGCCGATGGCATCCTGGATCGAGCGATTGTTGGCAGCCGGATTGAAATTGTGGATCTCTCAAAAAATTTGGAGACGCTCTTCACGATCGCCGATGCGCATGCGGGAACGTCGGTCGGTATGAACGGAGCGCTGGACGCCGACCGCTATCCAGCGAACGTGGAGGTCCATTCGCTGAGTGCGTCCCATCCTCCTAGCATCGTACTGCACTCGTGGGGGGAACATCCCAGCGTCTCGGCATTCGATAGCGAGACCGGGGATCGACATTGGTGGAGTCACGGTCCGACGAGACATCGAACGTATTCGAATGAAATCGTACCGACTCTCGCTATCCCGCGCCGAGATGGAGAACTCCCAATCGTCGTCACCAATCACCTCGATCAATCCAATGCGAGGGCAGCGTGCAGCGATACACCGTCATCGAGAAATATCCAGTCACCGATTTCCTTGGTATCGACGGAGCGCGATGTGCGATTTCAAAGGCCATTGCCTTGGATGCAAAATTCGATGGCGACCGAATTACCCATGGAGGTTGTTGCGTTTCTAGTAACCGGTCTCTTCCAATCCGTGTTGCTGGTTTGGATCCCTGGCCTCTATTTGTGGACAACCTTTCGAAAGCGGAAGTGGGGCCTTAGATGGCTGTTATTGCTACCCATTCTCGTCGCCATTTCGCTGATCACGCTTCGGGTGCAACAAGGGACCGAAGGAGGTGGCTGGTTTACAAGTTATGGATTGGCGCTTTTATTCTCGCCGATCGTCGGGATGATCGGATTGATAGTGCATCGATGTGTTCAGAAACAATGGCGTGGAGTCTTCGCTATTTTCTTTTATATCGTGCTCGGAGCAATCCTCACGGCGGGAGGAATTTTGAGCCTTCATGGGTGGAGTCAGCCGCTCGAGCCGGGTGAATATTACGACTGGGCCGGATGGTACTGGATCATTCCGCAAAGTGTATTCGTAACAGCGTACGTTTATTGGGCCGTTCGAGCGCTCGGAAAGATGTTCCATCGACAAGGGCTTGAACGTAGAACGGTAGCATCTGCTCGGTAACCCATGATTCGCGTCGCAGGGGAGCGGCGACCGCCTACTTACAAACTATAGAGATTGCCTCGCCGACCATCGTCGAGGACCAACATCGAGGACCAACATCGAGGACCAACATCGAGGACCAACATCGAGGACCAACAAAAAACCGGAGATCAACACGGTCGCGGCTGCAACGCAGCCGTTCTGTGCAAAACTCCGGTTTGATCCAATCGACAGCGATCGAAATTCCAATGCGACCGACGGACTACTTGCGGCGGAAGAGAGGGCCGGCGTAGCGAGCGCCTTCACCCAGCTCTTCTTCGATTCGCAGCAGTTGATTGTACTTGGCCATTCGGTCCGAACGAGAAGCCGATCCGGTCTTGATTTGCCCGGTCGAGAGAGCAACGGCCAAGTCGGCGATGGTGGCGTCTTCGGTTTCGCCACTTCGGTGACTCGAGATGCTCGAGTAACCATTTCGGTGTGCCAATTGGATCGCTTCGATGGTCTCGGTCAAGGTTCCGATTTGATTCACTTTGATCAAGATGCTATTCGCGATTCCTTGATCGATCCCTCGCTGCAGTCGCTCGGTGTTGGTCACGAACAAATCATCACCTACCAATTGGACCTTGCCGCCGACGCGTTCGGTGAGCTTCTTCCAAGAGTCCCAGTCATCTTCGGAGCATCCGTCTTCGATCGAGCAGATCGGGTAGTTATCGACCCAGTTTGCCAGGAAGTCGACCATTTCATCGCCGGAGAGTTGCTTCCCGTCGATGGTATACTTCTTTGTCTTTTCATCGTAGAACTCGGTCGCAGCGACATCCAATGCGATGAAGATCTGTTTGCCCGCTTGGTATCCGGCTCGCTTGATCGCTTCCATGATCAGATCGAGGGCTTCGCGGTTGCTGCCTAGGTCAGGTGCGAATCCACCTTCGTCTCCAACGGCAGTGTTCAGTTTCTTCTCGCTCAGAACCTTCTTCAAGTTGTGGAAGATTTCTGTTCCGGCGCGGAGTGCGTCGGTGAACGAGTCAAAGCCGAGGGGCATGACCATGAACTCTTGTACGTCGACGGAGTTGTCAGCGTGCTGACCTCCGTTGACGATATTCATCATGGGTGCTGGCAGGAGGTGCGCGCCGGCTCCACCCAGGTATCGGTAGAGAGGTTGATTCGTGAAATGAGCTGCCGCCTTCGCAGTTGCCAGAGAGACGCCGAGCATCGCGTTGGCACCAAGATTCTTCTTGTTGGACGTTCCATCGATTTGGCGGAGCATCGCATCGACGCCTCGTTGATCGAGCGCATCGAAGCCGATGAGGTTTTCGGCAATTTGCGAATTGATGTTCTCAACCGCTTTGAGAACCCCTTTACCCATGTACTTGGACTTATCGCCGTCGCGGAGTTCCCATGCTTCGTGGGCGCCGGTGCTGGCACCGCTGGGTACCGCCGCGCGGCCGGTGGAGCCATCGACGAGCGTTACGTCGACTTCAACCGTAGGATTGCCTCGAGAATCGAAAATCTGACGACCGTGAATGCGCTCGATAAGGCTCATGAAATACCTGCCAATGTCCAAAGAAATCAGAGTAAGCCGGCGGGGGTGGGCATTTGCTCAGACTTCGAGCCCGCGCCCGTTTGCTCCCCACATACAACGTTTTGCGCATTGTGGCGGAGCGTTGGCTTCTTGGCTACTTCAAATGGTTCGCGCAAAAGAAAACCCGAGGTGTTCGCACACCTCGGGTCGGTTGGGGGCAACCGTTTGGAAGAAAAAGGGCTGCTTCGTCGATGGAACGAGGCAGCCGAGCCATCGTTCGGAGTGGAATCTGGGGGGCTATTGAGGAAGCCGTCCCATTTCGACCTTGGGGAGCGGTCCTGTGAGGGCCTTCATGAACTCTACCAAATCGGCCTTGTCTTGGGCGGTCAGATCAAGCTTTTTGATTTTATCGCTCAGATAGGGATTGGGATGCCCACCTTTTGCATAGTACTCGACGACTTCCTCCAGCGTTTTTTGGGAACCATCGTGCATGTATGGAGCCGATTGCGCGATGTTCCGAATCGTCGGCGTCTTGAACGCTCCCTTGTCTTTCTCTTGCTTGGTCTCCGCGAAACGGCCAAGGTCTGGTTCTGCGGCTTCCATCCCGACACCCAGGTTGTGGTAAAGCTCGTCGGTGAAGTTCACCCCCACGTGGCAAGCGGTGCAGTTCGATTTAGCGCTGAAAAACAAATCGCGCCCCCGTTTGGCAGAGTCGCTCATGGGATGCTCATCCGACAAGGCCTTCGCCTTGGTAAATCGCGCATAGAGTTGCGGATCCTCTTCCTTCAACGCGTCCAGATCCTCCAGTTCTTCAGGGAATGCCACCAGCATTTGTCGGACAGGTTCATAAAGATCGTATGGGCTGGCTTCCGTAACGAGAGCGCGCTCAAAGGTCGCAATGGCACGCCCAACATCGTCGATATTGGGAGCGCGTCCGAAGACTTTTTCAAACTGAATGCGATAACCTTCGATCTTCCCGAGGCTCCCAATGCAGGCATCGTGGGTGTGCCCCATTTCAATCGGGTTGGCAATTGGACCTACCGCTTGGTCTTCGAGTGTCCCAGCTCGGCCATCCCAAAACTGGGCTTTGCTAAGAATTCGGTTGAAGGATACGGGCGAATTTCGATTTCCTTCTTGCTTGCGAACGCCAACGCCGAACCGGGTGTTGGCACCATAACCAGTGGTGGGGTGGTGGCAGTCCGCACAGCTAACCGTGTTGTCCACGGAGAGGCGGCGATCGAAGTAGAGCTGTCGCCCCAATTCAATCTTGGCGAGGGTCATCGGATTATCCTCGGGGATGAATAGCGCGCTAGCACCCGCCTTTAAAGCGTCCGGAAGTTGAACGTTTAAGGGCTCGTGGTTCTTCGGATTGTTAAGAAATGATTTGATTTCTTCGATGGTCAAATTCCCTTTACCGGGAATTCCCTGAGTGAGAGTGTCCGAACCGAGTTTGACCAGCTCGGCAGCGGAGGCGGGGGCCCCAGCGGCGAACATTGTCAACAATCCAAACATCAAAGAATGTCGCATAAGACTTTTGCAGAGTGAGGGAGGGGAAGGAGGGGAATGAACCGATCGGGATCCGATCTGATAACCGCAAAGTATACGTCACGACCAAGCCCCCACGAAGACAACGGGGAGGAACTTTTGGGTTATAGGACTTATTCCTGCTGGTTATCGGTTGGGATTGTAGACCACACCTGCCCGTGGATCGAACCGATAGTAGCCACCGTAGGGGGTCGGATGAAGAGGGCTCGAGGTGAGTCCGTGCTGGTAGAGCTCGATCAAATTCAAATCGGGCTTGTTTCCTACTGTCTGCGAGTAGATTTTGACCAATTCGTTGAGATGGACCAGGTTGTTGGACTCCCTGTATTCGCAGTAGCCGCTCCAAGCTTTTCCGGTGGCCTCGTAGGACATGAGCAGCCCAACGGACACCATCGCGAGCATTCGGAACGAACGAATCCAACCTTCGATCGGCTTAAACGGAGTCTCGAATGTCATCATCGAAAAATCCTTGGTCAATACGCAGGCTCCGTCCCTGTGGCGCAGCCTCTTCAAACAACTTAGTTCACGGATTTTCGCATTAAATCCTGTGGAAGGAAAAATCTCCGACATTCCACTTTCGCGTTCCTGTTCGGCGCTCCGTTGGACACCCGGCTACGTCGACTCAGGAAATCTGAAGCCCCGACTCCTGAATCTAGCCAGAAAGCGTATGATTGGGCCTCGCTGGGTGAACCTTAGGTCTCCCTTTGTCATTTTCCAGTCCAGACAAGTCGAAAGTCCAACAAAGCGGAATGAGTGCTCTTCAAAATCTATCAGTCGTTGTTACGGGCGGGGCGAGCGGGATCGGTTACGCCCTCGCTACGGCGTTCGCTGCGCGCGGAGCCAAAGTCGCCATCGGTTCCCGCCGAAACTCTGCCGTCGAGGAAGCGGTCGCTGCGAGTCAAGGAAAGCTGACCGGGAAAGTGCTCGACGTGGTCGACCGTGGGAGCGTGCAGCATTTCTTCGATTGGGTCAAGGAAACTCAAGGAGACGTCGATATTTTGGTCAATGCCGCGGGAATCAACATCAAGGATCGGAGCATGGCCGCCATGACGCCCGAGATGTGGGATCAAGTGATGGCGATCAATGCGACGGGGGCATACAACTGCATCCACTCCGTCCTGCCGTCCATGCGGGAACGCAAGGCCGGGATGCTGATCAATATCTCGAGTGTGGCAGGGAAGCGAGCGATTGCGCTCGGTGGTGTCGCCTATTCGGCCAGCAAGTTTGCCATGACCGCGCTCGGCATATGTTTGGCCAACGAATTAGGAGTGGAAGGGATACGGGTTACCAATGTCTATCCCGGTGAAGTCGATACTCCGATTCTGGAACAACGACCTGTACCGGTGACAGAAGAACATCGTCAAAAGATCTTGAAGCCGGAGGATATTGCTGAGGTTGTGGTCGGATTGGCAGAGATGCCGAGCCGCGTCCATGTACCAGAAATCGTTATTAAGCCGATTCATCAGCAGTACTACTAAGACGCGAACGGCGCACCAAGCGAGACGAAAGATGGATTGGAATATTCACAACATCCCTGCAGATCAACCGACCCCATCGGTGATTGTGTCGACGGAGTTAGCGGAAGCGAACATCAAACGGATGCAGGACTACTGCAACGCACATGGCTTGCGACTGCGTCCTCACACAAAGACCCACAAATCTTTGTGGGCAGCACAGCTGCAAATGAAAGCTGGAGCGGTCGGGCTGACGGTTGCAAAGGTTGGTGAGGCCGAGGTCATGTCGCATGTTTGCCGCGACATCTTTATTGCCTACCCAGCGATCGGGGCCCATCGATTAAGCAGATTGATGGAGCTTGCAAAACGCATTTCGGTCTCGGTGGGTATCGACTCGATCGCTGCCGCGTCTGCCCTTCAATCGGCTGCCCAAAATGCGGGGGTCCAAGTGGGGGTTTTGGTCGATATCGATGTCGGCTTTCATCGAACAGGTGTGCAGGACCGAATCAAAACATTGGAACTGTGCACGTTTGTCGCAGCCCAACCCAATCTTGCATTCCGCGGTCTCATGTGCTTCCCGGGCCACATTCTTCCCCATGCCGATTCCCAGACATGGAGCGCATACGAGGCGGCTTTGAAATCCATCGTCGAGGAGTTGGCCCAACGAGGGCTTTCGGTTGAGGCTGTTTCCGGTGGCTCGACCCCCACGGCCATGGAATCGCACAAAAACACCGCCTTGAATGAGATCCGCCCAGGGACTTATGTCTACAACGACCTCAACGAGGTTCGACTGGGTGTTTGTGATTTGGATCAAGTCGCAGCTCGAGTTCTCGCAACAGTCGTCAGCAAACCTGAACCCAACAAGGTGGTCATCGACGCTGGAAGCAAAACTCTTTCGAGCGATCGCAATGCGGCCTTGCCCGATAGCGGATTCGGGTATCTCCCGGACTTTCCAGAGGCCAAGGTCGTGCGGCTTAGCGAAGAACATGGCGAAATCGTGTTTAGCGATGCGGACGTTGCGAGCGGTCGAGTGCCTGAGGTGGGAGATCGCCTATGGTTGATCCCAAACCACATTTGCGTTTGCATCAACCTCCAAAATCAGTTCTTTCTGCATGATGGCCAGACTCTTTCCGTCTTGCCTGTCGATGCACGCGGTTTGCTTGTCTAGGTCTGCGCCCTTTGGAGATCAATCGAAACCGCCATGAGCGCAGCAGTCCCCCATCCCGATCCATCGATGTCCCAATCGAACAAGATCTCGATCCTTGTCCCTGCATACAACGAGGAAAAGACGATCGGCCGAGTGCTGGAACGATTGCTGGAGCTCCCCTTCGCGCAAAAAGAGATCCTCGTCGTCGATGACGGGTCACTGGACAGGACAGCGGACGTGGTGGAGTCCATCGCGGGAAAGCAACCGGAGGTGAAACTCTTTCGACAGACGTCCAATCAAGGGAAGACGGCTGCGATCGCCCGCGCCATCTCGCTGGCCACGGGCGACGTTTTGATCGTGCAAGACGCCGACTTGGAGTACGACCCTCGAGAGATTCCGGATGTCATCGCCCCCATCCTCGAAAACGTGGCCGACGTCGTCTACGGCAGTCGCTTTTTAGTCAAGAAGGCCTCGCGCGTTCTCTACTACTACCATTACATCGCGAACAAGTTCCTAACGTGCTTGAGCAATTTGCTCACCAACCGGAACATGTCCGATATTGAAACTTGCTACAAAGCGTTTCGACGCGAAGTCATTGCCCCGATGAAGCTCACGAGCAAGGGGTTTGGGATGGAGATCGAGATCACGGCGATGGTTTGCAAAACCAAATCGAGGACGTACGAGGTCCCGATTTCCTACTACGGACGAACCTACGAAGAAGGAAAAAAGATTGGCCTCTCCGATGGAATCGCCGCGATTTGGTACATCTTTTATTACAATTTGGTGCACCCGAGAACCAAGGCGGGCAAGAGCTACATCTCGACCGTCAATGCGGCATTGAAGGATGTCCAATCCTAAACCTGTCTTCGCGAGCGGAGCTCATCAGCGGAAACGCTCCTAGCGTCCGCCTTCCAGGGCAAACGATTTACGGAGCAGTTCCAGACTCTTGGGGATCGCTGTCTTTTGATCCTCTTTGCCTTCAAATTCCAGCGAGATCCAGCCTCGGTACTTGGCATCCCGGACCATTTGGCCAATCTTGGAGTAGTCCAGGTCGAGCGTGTACCACTCGCCTCCACCGTAGTAGGTTTTGGCTTGGACTAAGACGGTTTTTGGTAAGAGACGTTGTAGCTTTTGGTAAGGATCTTCAAGGAAATTGCCGGTGTCCAAAGTGACTTGCAGGTACGGGGAGTCGATGGCGTCGACGATTTTCAGAACGCCTTCAGGAGTTAGCCCCAGCCCCCAATGGTTTTCGAGTCCGAGCACCACACCGCATTTCTCGGCGGTAGGGAGGCAACGCTCGAGCGCGTCGATCACCCACGGGAATCCGTCTTCCTCCGTGTATCCCGCGAGAGGGGGCTCGATTCCGCGATTCGCCATGAGTTCGTCAAAGTTCTTGCTCGTCCCCCACCGCCCCGTATTCACTCGCATGGTAGGAATACCCAGCTTGTAACAAAGTTCGATTTGGCCGATGGTGAGCTCGATATTCCATCGACGTACTTCTGCGTCCGGTGACACGAACCCTTGATGGGTCGACATTCCATAAAGAGGCAGACCGTGTACCAGCGAGCGTCGTTTGATCGCTTGCAAGGCACTGTGACTGAGAAGTTCGGTTTGGGAGATTTGATAGAGCAAGATCTCGACGCCATCGAACCCGCAATCTGCTGCAAAGTCGATGCACTTCGTCACATCTTTGAACTCTTCGTTCTTGAATCGCCAAAGAGAGTAGGTGGAGAGACCGATCGGATTCGTGGTTCGAGCACCGTCGGCGGCGGTGGTGATTGCAGCGCCCGTCTCGATACACGAGGCTAGTACCCCTGCTGTCATGGTTGCTGCCAAGCCGGTTTGGAAGGTGCGTCGATCCACGGGTTTGCTTTCTTCGAAAGAGGGGTCAAAAATCAGACTCTTGAAATGTACTCCGCCGTGCAAAATTTGCTACTATGCGAATGACGTTTACCGCAGGATGGGTGAAACAGCGTCACCCGGACCGTTTGCTGCTTCCGTTCTTTTCAGGAGTTCTGTCCATGTCGTTCGATACCAATCCCTATCTCCCCACCGCCCAAGACTACGTTCGCGATATTGGAGAGAGTGTTCCTCTCGCAGATCGGGGGACGCGTTTGGTCGCCGCCATCGTGGACGGGGTGATCATGATAATTGTGGCCGCGCCGGTCATTTTTGGTCTGGGGTACCTGATCGGTTCCGTGATGGGGACAGGAGTGGTTGCTAGTTTTGTCGCCCAAGTCGTCGGCGGCGTTGCCGGGATTGGAATATTCCTCGCGATCAATGGCTACTTTTTGAATTTGAATGGCCAGACAATTGGGAAGAAAATCACCAACATCAAAATCGTGAACGAGGATGGAACGAAGCCTGAGTTCACCCACCTCATACTTTATCGATATGGCGTGACTTGGCTTATCGGGTTGATCCCTTTCATTGGCGGGCTCTATGGCTTGGTGAACGTCCTGGCCATTTTTCGCGAATCGCGCAAGTGTCTGCATGATGACATCGCCAAGACCAAGGTTGTAAAGGCCTAGGCAATAAGGCCTTGAACGACTTGGCCGTGCACATCGGTCAATCGGTAACGTCGACCTTGGAATCGATAGGTGAGTCTTTCGTGATCGATTCCAAGGAGATGCATCACCGTCGCTTGGATATCGTGAATGTGAACAGGATTCTCCGCGATGTTGTATCCAAACTCATCGGTTTGACCGTAGACGGTACCGGGGCGCGTCCCTCCTCCCGCGAACCACATCGAGAAGCATCGAGGGTGATGGTCGCGGCCGAAGTTCTTTTGAATCTTCCCTTGGCAGTAGTTCGTTCTCCCAAACTCTCCCCCCCAGATAACGAGCGTATCCTCGAGCATTCCCAATCGTTCAAGATCCTTGACCAATGCTGCACTAGGCTGATCGGTTTCTTGACATAATTTTGGCAGGCTCCCTGGCAGTCCGCCGTGATGATCCCAATCTTGATGATAGAGTTGGATGAACCGAACATCTCGCTGCGCGAGTCGGCGCGCGAGCAAGCAGTTGGCTGCAAAGCTTCCCGGTTTTTGAACGTCGGGCCCGTACATCTCTAAAACGCTGGCGGGTTCCTTGGATAGATCGGCAACTTCAGGAACGCTCGACTGCATCGCGAAAGCCATTTCGTAGTGCTCCATACGATTCTGGATTTCGACATCGGGTGTTCGCGCCAATTGCTCCTGTTGCAATTCCTTCCAACGGTCGAGCATCATGCGGCGGCTCTCGCGCGAAATTCCATCTGGGTTGCCCAGGTAGAGGACTGGGTCCTTCGCCGCACGCAACAAAACGCCCTGGTGCTTCGTCGGAAGGAACCCGCTCCCCCAAAGATGAGCTCCCAAAGGCTGCCCTGATTTATCCTTTGTCACCAATACAACGAAGGAGGGTAGGTCCGCGTTGATTTGCCCCAGCCCATAGCTAAGCCATGCACCGATGCTGGGGCGTCCTGCAATTTGGGTCCCCGTTTGGAAAAAGGTAACGCCGGGTCCGTGATTGATCGCTTCGGTGAAAGCGGAGCGCAGAACGCAGATCTTATCGGCGATACCGGCCGTATGCGGAAGAAGTTCGCTAAACCAAGCGCCCGATTCACCAGCCTGTTCAAATCGAAAGGGGGAACCAACCAAGGGAATCGACGATTGATTTCCCGACATGCCGGTCAATCGCTGGGAACCTCGTACGGAATCTGGTAGCTGCTCTCCTTCTTTCTCCTTCAAGAGTGGCTTGTAATCGAGAAGATCCAGATGGGAGGGCCCGCCCGACATAAACAAATAGATGACCCTTTTGGCCTTGGGAAGATGATGAAACGCCTTCAACTCCCCTCCCCCTCCCCGAATATCCAAGGATGGGGGTTCATCTCCGACCGCATCCCCCATCATTTGCGACAGTGCCATACCCCCCAGTCCGATGCCCGAGGAAAACAGGAACCGCCGGCGTGCATTCCAGGATTGGATTCGTGCAATTTCCGAGTCGGTCATGTCATGTCTCATGGAAGAGCGAGTATGGAAAGGAAGGTGGATGGGGTGGGTGGTTCGAGAAGGAGCTGTCTTAAGGATAGCCATTTGGAGGGGCGATCTCAAGAATCGAGTCGATCCGTGTATACTGGGGGGCTTGGCTATAGGGTGAGCGATTGCGATCGCTCCCTTCTGTTCGATCGACCTTTCAGAAAGCGATATCCATGAAACATTCTCTCCGACGCGCCATCGCTACCTCCTTGTTATTCGCACTCGGGAGTTGGGCAGCCCTTCCAACGGCATCTTCCGCATTGGGACAGCAAGCCCCTTCCTCCAATGGGAATGGCAATTTTGTGATCGGGCCTGAGTACACGTTGGCTTCGGACTTGACGGATCAAGGAAATCCGAAGGGGAAGGCATTCGAGTTCTCGATGCCCCTCGAGGAAAGCAAGATCTTCAAAGGAGATGATAAGACGCTCGATGCTCGCAAAGAAGTACGAAAAGAGCGAAAGATTTTCGTCTATGTCCCGGCACAATATAAGGATGGCACGAAGGCCCCGGTGCTGGTGATCCACGATGGTCCTGGCCAATTGAACCTGGTGCGCAATGCGCTCGACAATCTGACGATCTCTAAAGATCCATCCAGGAAGCTGCCCCCATTCATCGCGATCGCCATTCAAAACGGAGGAAACGATGGCAAGGGAAGTCAGCGGGGGCTCGAGTACGATACGATGTCCGATCGCTTAGCGCGTTTCGTCAACGATGAAGTCTTTCCTGCTATCCTTAGCCATCCCGATATCAAGGCTGCTTACCCGGGTATCGCGATCACGGACGATCCATGGGGAAGAGGGGTTTTGGGATGCAGCTCGGGTGGTGCAGCGGCATTGACGATGGGATGGTTTCGGCCCGATCTATTCCGTCGCTTGATCACTTACTCGGGTACCTTCGTTGACCAGCAGGACGACGATGCACCGGAGGAGGCCCAGTATCCGCTCGGCGCTTGGGAATACCATTCCAGCATGAAACTGATCCAAAACTCGGAAAAGAAACCGCTTCGCATTTTCACCCATGTCGCCGAAAACGATCTTCGTGCCAAAGATCCTGAAGAAACGTATCACAATTGGGTGATGGCCAACGAACGGACAGCGGCGGAACTGAAGGCCAAGGGCTACGACTACCGATATGTCTTCAGCAAAGCGACGAAACACTGCGATCGCAAGGTTTTCGAGCATACGCTAGCCGATACTCTCGTCTGGATGTGGCAAGACTACAAAGCCGCTGCGCAATAACTGCAACAGGTATCGACGGAGTTTGCCGCAAAGGAATGAAAGGCTCAAATCGTGAATCGATCGAACCTCCTAACATGGCTTGCAGAGTGCACCGGCGATGATGTCTGGTCGATCGACTACTGCCGTCAGGTAGGAATTCCCGATGCTTGGATCCTCGATCTGAGCGAGATCTACGAAAGCGGGTTTAAATCACCCGGCGAGATGCTGTACCGGCATGGGAATCGAATCCATCAATATCGAGGGATACGCGATTCGGACTTGGCGAAACGCATCGCCCAACAATTGGGATTAACCGTAGAACCAATCGAGAGAGCAGCGTTATCGCATAGCGATCTGGTCCGGCGAATCAAAGAGGCCGTGGAAGAAGAGTGATCGCTAGAAGAAACAGACAGTCAAACAATCGAGAGAATGGAATCGATTGTTTGACTGCTGTCACATGTGTATCGAATTACAGGAGATTCCCTAGACCGACGATAGCGATCTCGACAGTAAATGGACCATGGGGAGATTGGAATCGAAGCATTTCAACGTGGGCCCCCTGGTCGAAGGAAATCGAGTGATTCTTTCCAACCACTACCGTTGGAAGCCCCAACGCGATGCCTTCGATTCCCATCTTATCTTTGCTGGATCCCCCAATCATATTCGTCAGTTCACCGACTGTGTCGATGACTTCCGCGGTGATGGATTCGGGTCGTTCGCCGAGAAATGCCTCGGCTGCAGCGATGGCCATTTCCGCGGAGATACTGACCACGACCGAGCCTCGGATCGCACCGGAGACTCCCACGATGCCACTGCATTCATGGCGAGTCGCGGACGCATCATTGGTCGCAAACCCGACTAGGTCGACCTCCCAGCTCAGCATGCGGCTGAATACTTCTTTCGTGCACTTGATAAACGGGGCAAGAAATCGTTTCTGTGCTTCCGAAAGTCCGGTTGCTTGTGGGCGCTGCGTGGTAGTCGACACGAAGAATTCCTTATAGAGAGCTTCTTAGGTGGGGAGTTAAACCGTGACAAACTTATCCAGTTTGGCACGCAGATCGTCCGCCTCGAATGGTTTCGTCAAGTAATCGTTGACACCCGCTTGAATCGCCGCGATGACTTGGCTCTTCTGTGCTTCGGTCGTGACCATAATGATGGGGACCGTCGAGCCAAGTGCCCGGATCTCGGTTACCACATCGAGCCCGCTTTTGTTGGGCATGTTCCAATCGGTGAGAATCAAATCCACCGGTTCATTTTTATAAGCGTCAATCGCTTCTTGGCCATCGGCCGCTTCAACGATTTCTGTCACTCCGACCGCGTTGAGAGATCGAATGATAATCTTCCTCATGATGCCAGAATCGTCTGCAACTAAAACTTTCATGCGTTACCCCGTTCTCTATTCCCAAATATTGGTCGCGTGCAGGACTTGAAGCAATCCTGCCATTTCGTTGAACGAACTACTGTTGGTTACCGGTTGGTTTAGTCAAATAAACTGTTCTCAGATTTCCGTAGGATCGGATTCCCTCACGCGTCGAGAGGTCCGTTGCATCCGGTAGAAGTCGCACTATCCATATAATCAACACGAAAGGGTCCGCCCTCCCCAACCAGGAGGGCGTTTTCACACGGTGCGTGGATCTGAAGCAGCGAGCGAGTGTTCGGCTTTCTCTCGCGAAATCGCACAGACACGACGTATCCAATCCGGCGGCGGAAGGCAGGTTCAGGAAACTTTAATGAAACATCGGAAATGATCGAGTCAATTACATTCAGGTCTGTTAAAGCCTGCGGGGAAAGCACGACTGATTCGGCTGTTAGATACGACGAGGTAAATTCTGCATCGCAGGGAATTCTTGCCGTCTGGAGCAGCATTACCCATTTGGGAGGTTATTCTTCGGCATCGTGAGTTCCGTATGCCCCCTACGGCGTTAATGGATTGGATCCAGGTCGATCGTTCCCTCCTTTGCTACCTTTGCTGAGGTAGCAAAGGAGGGAACGCGAAGTGGATATAGCGTTTGAGTAGATATTGGGGGGCATAAACATGTTTCAAGATGATGAACTCATTCAGGACTTCGTAGTCGAGAGCAGCTCGCACTTAGCGGATATTGAAAGCCAGTTGTTGGAGATTGAGGCCGCTGGCGACAACATTGACATCGAGCTGGTCAATACCGTCTTTCGCGCCATTCACTCTGTAAAGGGCGCCGCTGGTTTCTTGAGTTTGGCAGTGATCAACTCGCTCGCTCACAGTCTTGAAAATGTTCTGAACATGATTCGCAACCGCGAACTGGTCATGAACAAGCGAATCGTGAATACGCTCCTTCGCGCTTCGGATCAGCTTCGATCATTGGTTGAACATGTCGAGTCGAGCAACGAAGTCGACGTGGGAAATCTGATTGAAGAATTGGATCGTATCCACCGCGGCGAAATGGAACTAGGAGATTCCGACGCTTTCGAAATGCTCGAAGAGTTGGTCGAAGAAGAGATGGCCTTGGAAGATAACGTTCCGGATATCGAATCGCAGCACGAGGAGATTATGAAAAACGTAGAAATTGCAGCCGCATTGCCCACGAAGGCACAAGCCGATCCCAAAACCGTAGCCGGCAGCACTTCTAAACCGAAAGCTACCGACTCCATCGTGCGTGTGAATGTCGCCGTCCTCGACCGACTCATGAACCTTGCTGGCGAACTGGTCCTCAGTCGAAACCAGCTCCTCGCCGCTGTGATTCGAGGTGGCAGAGAAGGTCTCGACACCGTAGCGGCTCGCGTCGATCAAGTCACCAGCGAGCTCCAAGAAACGATCATGCAAACACGCATGCAACCGATTGGAACGGTCTTCAATCGCTTCCCACGCGTTGTCCGAGATCTGAGCAGCAAACTTGGAAAAGAATGCGACTTGATCATCGAAGGGAACGAAGTGGAAGTAGACAAGACCATCGTCGAAGCGATGGGAGACCCGCTCACCCACTTGGTTCGAAACAGTATTGACCATGGCATCGAATCACCCGGAAAAAGAGCTACGGCTAGCAAACGCCCGATTGGAACGGTTCGGTTGCATGCCTTCCACCAAGCAGGGAAGGTCTGCATTCGGATCGAAGACGACGGCGCGGGAATGGATCCAGTCAAACTCAAGACGAAGGCTGTAGAGAAAGGGGTCATCGGGGCTGAACAAGCGGCAGTGATGACCGACAGCGAAGCGCTTCGCCTCATCTTCGCACCGGGATTCTCCACGGCAGCAGAAATCACCGATGTCTCAGGGCGTGGAGTCGGAATGGATGTGGTGAAAACGAACATCGAGCAATTGGGCGGTACTGTCGATGTGGAAAGCGAACTCGGGGTCGGTTCCGCGATCCATATCACGCTGCCGTTAACCCTAGCCATCGTCCCGTCGATGATTGTCAGCTGCGGTGGCGAGCGGTATGCGATCCCCCAAGCAAATATTGCCGAACTAGTGCGCGTCCCTGGTGCGGAAGTTGAGGAAAAGATCGGGAGAATCCATGGCGCAGAAGTTCTGCGATTGCGTGGCGCCCTCCTTCCTCTGATCCGCCTCGATGAAGCTCTAGGAGTCGTGCGTCCTGACGACTATCAATCGGAATCCCACGCAACCAGCATTCTCGTGCTGGAAACTGGGCAGATGCGATACGGACTGGTTGTCGACACCCTCCACGACAACGAAGAAATCGTGGTAAAGCCTTTGGGTAAACATGTCCGCGATCTTGGGTATTTGGCAGGCGCTACGATTCTGGGGGACGGATACGTCGCACTGATTCTCGATGCCGTGGGAATCGCCATGCACTGCAACCTTCGCAACGTGGACTCGGTCCTCGCCAGCGAACAAAAAGAAAGCAAAGTGGCGTCCGAAGTTCACCGATTGCTGCTGTTCGCAAATCATCCGGACGATCAATTTGCCATCCCGATGGCTATGGTAGCCAGAATCGAACGCATTCGGGCATCCGAGATTCGCGTGGTAGGCGGGCAAAACATTCTCGTGTATCGCGGAGCATCGCTCCCCATACTGCGACTCGAACAGAACATCTCGGCGTTGTATCCGGATAAAGAAGAACAGAACTTGTTTGTGATCATCTTCAAAATCCAAGACCGAGAGATCGGGCTGGCCGCACCAACCCTTCGAGATATTCGCGATATCGAAATGCTGATCGATTCGAAAACGCTCCGAGAGCCCGGTGTTCTCGGAACGGTTATCGTCGACGACTCCCCGACCCGAGTTCTGGATCTCATCGAGCTAGTCCGAATTCGCTATGCAGATTGGTTCCAATCCGAACCGTCCACCCAAACCGGAAAGTCCATCCAGCCCCCCTCGGTGTTGCTCGCGGAAGATTCCGATTTCTTCCGAAATCACGTGACACGAACTCTCGAAAGCGAAGGAATAAAGGTCGTGGGTGCGGTCGATGGACTAGATGCCTGGGAAAGTCTCCAATCCATGGTAAATGAGATCGATGTGATTGTCACAGACATCGAAATGCCCCGCATGAATGGACTTGATTTTGCCAAAGCGGTGAGAGCGGATGACGCCACATCCCGATTGCCGATCATCGCCCTGACCAGCCTCGCAGGAGATGATGATCGAGATCGTGGTACCAAGGCCGGTATCAACGAATACCAAGTGAAAATGGATCCCGCGCGTCTGATCGATGCTGTGAAGCGTCTAGCAGCGGCATCAGTCTAAGGTTCTTATTGCGTGCCAACAAAGGTCGCCGACGAGGTAATCATGAACAATCCCATCCTATCCAGCTCCAAAGCCGTTCAGTACACGACATTCTTCTGCAACCGGGCCGTCCTCGGCTTGGATATCTCCTACGTGCAAGAGATCAATCGAACCGTCAACTTAACACGTGTTCCACTCTCGCCACCTTGCGTTCGAGGAGTGATGAATTTGCGAGGTGAAGTCGTGACCATGCTGGACCTGAGAATCCTAATGGGTCTACCTGCGGGTGAGCCATCCAAGCTTTCTCGGAACCTGATCCTGAAATACGAAGGAGAGGTTTTTGGGCTCTGGGTGGATGGGGTCGCCGATATTCTCACGATCGAAAATGCGCACATTGCACCGCCACCCTCGAATCTCTCGATGACGGAATCGCGACTGATTCGAGGCGTCTATCAATCGGAAAAAGGGCTGGTGATGCTGATCGAACCGAAGGAGTTGCTCAACACCTCCCTCAACATGGCTCGCAGCGCCGCCTAACCCGACCACTAACCTACCTGGATCTCGCCTCATGAAGCAATTGTCTGCCGCTACCGGCGCGCCCATCCGTGTTCTCGTTACCGATGACTCGCCCATCTATCGCAGACTTATCAGCGACGCGCTGACCAAACTCCCAAACGTCGAGGTGGTTGGTACTTCCTTCGACGGAGAAGATTGCCTGCGCATGCTGGAAAAACTCAAACCCCACTTTGTGACACTTGATATCAACATGCCTCGTCGCGATGGTCTGTCAACTCTCGAGGAGATCCGAAAACGGGGACTCGATACGCATGTGGTTATGGTGAGCTCCCCAACACCCCAAAGCGCGGAACAGACCATGCGAGCCCTGCGCAACGGCGCCCTCGATATGATCTTTAAACCGGAAGGAGACGACATCCAATCGAATCGAAAGTCCCTGGAAATGCAACTGTTCCAACAAGTTGAAACGGTGCGAAGTCTCGCGAAGAGCGCTCTCGTACGTTCCAATCAAACCAGGATTAACACGGTCGTCCGCTCGACTTTGCCCGGCCCGACGCGGGAACCAAACAGATCGATGCACCATGTTGAACCCCGTCCGATCCACTCGCAAAGCGTGACACGCAAAGGGATTTTTGAGTGCCTTTGTATTGGGATCTCCACCGGCGGTCCCGCCGCGCTTGGAGTCGTCCTACCCGGGTTGCCTGCCAAATTTCCGGTTCCTATCTTCATCGTCCAGCATATGCCTGCGATGTTCACGAAGAGCCTTGCTGAACATCTCGCTCAGCTCTGCTCGATCCGCGTTTCCGAGGCAGTTCATGGAGAACGCCCCGAGCCAGGACACGCCTACATTGCCCCAGGCGGAAAGCAGATGAAGATTGTGAAGTCGGGTGGAATGCCTCGCATCGAAATCACCGATGAAGAATACGACTCTCCGAGCAAACCGAGCGTCGATTGCCTCTTCGAATCCGTTCATTCCGTCTTCGGAAAGAGCACGCTGGCCCTCATCATGACGGGCATGGGATGCGATGGATTGCGAGCATCCCGAATGCTTCATTCAGCCGGGGCTCATATCATCGCCCAATCCGCGGACACATGCGTCGTCTACGGAATGCCCAGGCAAATTGTCGACAATCACTTAGCCTCCGAAGTGGTTCCTTTACCAATGATGGCTACAAGAATTGGCGAACTGCTGAGAGATAGAAAATGAACGCGTTAACATCCACGCAAATCAAAATTGTCTTTGACTATGTCGAGGAACTCTGCGGTATCGCGCTCGAGGAATCCAAGGCCTATTTGATCGACGTTCGCTTCGCCAGCTTGATCAAACGATTCCAAGCTAACTCTGTAATCGATTTGATCGACAAAGCGAAGCAAAGCCAAGGCGAAGCGATTCGTCGAGCGATGATCGAAGCGATCACAACCCGCGAAACCCATTTCTTTCGAGACACGAGTATCTTCGATGCTCTCCAATTCAAAGCTCTTCCGGAGCTGTTGGATCGCAAGCAGAAACGGAATTCGAACAAACTCCGTATTTGGTCAGCCGCAGCAAGCTCAGGGCAAGAGGCTTGCTCGGTCGGCATGGTACTCCACGAAATGATCCCTGACATCGCTCGGTGGGATATTCAGATTCTCGGAACTGACATTTCTCAAGAGGCTTTAGCGAAAGGCAGAAAAGGAATCTACTCGCGACTGGATATCGAACGCGGACTTCCGGCTCACTTCGTCGGGAAATACATGAAGCCCCATCCAGAGGGGTATCGCGTCGCCGATTCCATCCTGCGACTGATCCGCTATCAAGAATTAAACCTTCTGCATCCGTTTCAATTCCAGGAACCCTTCGACATTATCTTCTGCCGAAACGTCGCTATTTACTTTGAAAAGCGTGTAAAAATCGATCTGTTTCGGAGAATGCTCCCGATCTTGCAGAAGGACGGTTATCTGTTTGTGGGAGTCTCGGAATCACTCTTCGATTGCGGACCAGAATTCAAACCCCAGTCCCACTGCCGCGGTGCGTTTTATCAACCCCATCTCACGATGCAATCGCTACAGCCATCCTCCGCTTCGCCTGAGGTGAGAAGCGCCGCAGCGATTCCTTCCAGCCGACCAACCCGGTTGCCGAATCTTCCTTCCACACCATCGAAAATTCCTCCCCCCGTTAGAACTGGGACAGGAACTGGCTTCGGAACTGGAACGGTAACCCGATGATCAAAACAGACCTGCCTTGCCGCCCTGTTTCATTGTGTCTCGTTGCGGCCTTCGCGTGGGCAGCACTGGCACTCTCTGGCTTCGCAACCGAACCGCCTCGCGAAGCCTTGTGGGGAACAGCAACGCTACACTATGAAGTTCTCAGCCAACCGTCGAGCCATCACCACGAAGTCAAACCTCGCACCGAAGCGCCCCAAACCATCCGCCCCGTGAAACCTTACGCTTACGGATGGTTCGGACCTTCACCCAACAAACATTGGTATCGGCAGTTCGGTCATCAAAACAGCTACACCCAGTACTCTCTGCGGTAACGAACAGCTCGCCATAACCTTAGGGTCATGGGCGAACCGTACGCAGCTCCCTGGGTCCGTGCGCGGCCTGACTCCAAACTATTTCGCTTTCTTGAAGACGCGGGCTCCTGCATCTCCTCGGTTCAACAAATAAGCCATCAAATCGAGGACTTCATCTTCGTTGAGCTCTTTGAGGAGATCCTTCGGCATGACGGAGACGGAAGAGGTCTTCTGGCCGGTGATTTCGCTCTTAGCAATCGTCTGGGTCTTGGTGGAATCCTCCGGATCGGTGAGTACCAACAATTCGGTCTCCGACTCCGAAAGAATTCGGCCACTGATATTTCCATCTTCGGTGCTAAGGACGACGGTTTTGTACTGATCGGAGATCACTTTGCTCGGATCGAGAATCGCTTCGGCTAAGTCGCGAGGACTGAATCGCCCAGCGACTTGCGTCAAATCGGGACCGGTTGCTCCCCCTTCTCCTGCAAAACGATGGCACACGACACATCGAGCGGCAGCGTACATCTTCTTCCCATTCTCGAAATCACGTTCCTGCATCCCTCGCTCGGTCAAAGCGACGACACCGTCGAGCGTGTACTCTTTGCCCGGTCCCTTGGCCTTTGGGATCTCCTTCGCCACAAACGCCGGAGCTCGCAGCCCCAAGGCTTCAATCGCCAATCTCTCGGTATCACTGCAGCCTGCGTACGCATCGTTACTGATATTGGTCAAGAACTTTTGGTAGCTGTTTCCGCCACTCCAACGTTGCGCCTTTTGAAACCATTCAAAGTACGCTCGTCGTAAAGATGGGGTCCATCCGGTTTTGTGTTCTCGAAGAACAAACGCATAGTGCATTTGCTGAAGGTCAGGCTGATTGGCCAACATCGACGCAATCGATGAACCATACCCTCGGTTTCGCTCCAAGAGTTCTTTACCAACGTCCACGCCTAGGTTTGATTTCTGACTGAGCAACGGGACAAACATCGCTGGTGCTCTCGGCGAGTCCAACGCGACGAGCAATGCGCACAACTCGCGATGGATTCGGTCCTCGGAAGGAACAAAAAACGATTCCAGTTTCTTGGTCCAAGCTTCCTGAACCTCTCCACCCGGCAACCCGAGGCGTATCAGGACGACCTCCAGGGTGCGAAGAAAATCCTTCTGCTGTGCTGGACTCATCTTTCCCCATTCTAGTTGCTGGAGCGTGGAATGAATGTCGCTTCGAAGCGACGCTGCACCGGATCGCGCGGCTCCCAAACAGGCTTGTATCACGCCATCGACGGACGTTGCTCGCGACGCCTTACCCCACCAAGTAGCGGCGTCGACGCGCTCGAGCGCCACGCGCGCAGCGTACCGAATGGTGGGATCGCGGTGGCTCAAGTGCTCTACTAAATACTCGACAGGAAAAGCCTCACCCGAACGCGGCTCCCGATGCCACGTTTCGATATCACGGCGAATCTTGCGAAGCTCCGCTCCGGCTTCGGAACGGGGATCCGATGGACTCGTTGATTCCGTTCCGACATAGGTGACGCGGTACAGCTCCGACTGCGTCCCGCGCCCTCCCACGGTGAAATAAAGCGCGCCGTCCTTGCCGACGACAGCATCGGTCAAAGGCAATGGGGATCGCGAAAGGAATTCTTCCTTCGTCGCGCGATAGCTCGATCCATCCGGTTCCATGTGAATGGCGTAAATCGTTCCAAACGTCCAATCGCAGAGATAGAGAGCTCGCTGATAACGCTCTGGAAATTTAGCACCATAACCAAATGTTACACCGACCGGTGAGCCAGGGCCGATGTCGACCAAGGAAGGTAGACTATCGACAAAATCGGTGGGCCAGCACGCAGTACCGCTTCGCCAGCCAAACTCGCTCCCGGATGTCGCGTGAACCACGCGTGTCGGACGATACCACGGCGTACCCATGTCCCATTCCATGTCGGAATCATAGACAAACATATCCCCCTCTGCGTTGAAGTCGAAATCGTATTGATTTCGGTACCCCACGCTGAGAATCTCCCACGATTTCCCATCGGGATCGCATTGGGCCATCCATCCCCCTGGGGCATAAATCCCCGTCGCATGACCATTGGCATCCCATTGCCGCGTGGAGAGAACATCTTCATCCCAAGTCGGCGCGATGCGACTGGTCATATTGTTTGGCAAGGAAGCGCGAAGTGGCTCTTCGCGAATTCCGCCCATCCGTGCGACAGGAGATTGAAGAATCCGATCGGCGGGAAGAAGCGTGTGATTCCCTGCTGCGACGACAATCGACTTTCCATCCGGTGAGAGCCGCAATGCGTGAGGACCATGCTCCCCGCCTCCTCGAAACGTCGCGAGCTGCGTCTTTTCGTCATACTGATCATCCCCATCCGTGTCTCGCAGTCGGTAGAGTCCGCTACCTTTTCCATTCAAGGACACATACAGGCTGTCGAAGGCAAACAGCAGGCCCTGTGCCGATGTGATATCGACGGCGAGCTTCTCAATGCGCGTCGGCTCGCTTGACCCTATTGGCGATGGAGTGATCCGTACCAAGCCCTTCTCCCCCTGATCGCTCGCAATGATCCTACCCTTTGGATCCAGCGTGATACAAACCCAGGATCCCAGTTCCTCTCGAGGTACGGTGAAGAGTCGCTCCACCTGAAATCCAGGTGGAATTTGAAAGTCCCGTTGCGAGGCCCCTCCCGCACGGTCGAGCACTCGCCTCCAAGGCCCTTCACCGTAGGCGGAAACAATCTTCAGTTTCCCTTCTTTTCCCTCTAACGTGGCGACCGTCCAGCTCTCATCCGACGCAATCGATTTCAGAGACTGCTTCGAATCGATCAAACCGAGCTTGCACACAAAACCCGAAATGCCACCCGCATTCGCGACGGTCGCTTCGATACGGTTTTCCCCGGGGGCGAGGAACTTGGAGATATCCTTCTCCAATGGGACTTCCCAGCTGTCGCTCTGCCCCACGGCATTGCCATTGATTCGGATCGATACGATATTGTCGCAGGAGGCAATGACGTATCCCTGGGTCCCCTCGGTCACAGAAAAAGTCTTGCTTAACACATACTTTCCGTCTTGATTCTCGCCCCATATCCACTTCGGTGCACTCCCGTGTTTCAGGATCGCGTCGATGTCGATGGATTTGCTGGAGGGACCATCCTGATTGCTCGCCGCGATCTCTGGACGTGCGGAATAGGACTGCGCCGAGACTAGGTTTCCATGGAAACCAACCAACGAAAGCAAAGCGAGACGAAAAAGAGCTCTTTTTGACATGGAGGGAGATTGCAAGGGTGGGAGGGAGGCGAGGATAAACGGAGCGATTATCATAGCAAAAAGGGCGTTCGGTTTGGATAGGACACGCCGAGGCCGTGCGGCCTATGTCATTGAAGATTCGTCGTTCGATAACGAATGGGAGTGACCAATTTTGCGGTGCTGCTTCTTCTCGCAAAGGCGCCAAGACGCAAACCAGGGAGCGGGAGGGGTCTCGCCAAGGCGCCAAGACGCAAGGAAAGCGGAGGAGAGTTAGGTGAACCGATGAAAGAAGGGGCAATCAGAGTGGGTGAGTACGGCAGCGACGGACTTTTAAACGATGAAAAAGAAATCTCGTTAGCCGCTCATCCTATCCCTCTCCCTCCCCAGTCTTGCGCCACTGCGCCTTAGAGAGCCCCCTTCCACCCCACTTCTGCGCCGTTGCGCCTTAGCGAGAAACCTCCCGCCCCTTGTTCTGCGCCGTTGCGCCTTGGCGAGAAACCTCCCGCCCCCTGTTCTGCGCCGTTGCGCCTTGGCGAGAACCTCCCTCTGCGCAATCGCGAGTCGCCAGCTACAGAACGTTCGAACAGTGCTTGAGAAACTGCTCCCGGATTCGTTCGCGATGCTCTGCGCAGAGCGCCTCGATGTTCCCCCCATCCTCCATCCGCAGAACATATGCCAAGCGGTTCAACTCATCTTGATGGGTAGGGAGATCATGCCGCGCCGACAAATTCATCAATCGCAATCCGGTTTCGATCCTACGCAGGAATTGATAACTCTCAGATAACCGTGCCGCTTCTTCTGGCATAAGAACTCCGCTCGCCGCCAGTTGAGCCATAATCTCAAAGGTGCTGGGTGCCAATTGCTTTTCAAACGAATGGGAAGCGAGGTGCTGAATCCACAACGATTGCGCGAGCCATTCCACGTCAAGCGTCCCACCATAGCCACGCTTCAAATTGCGAGGCGAAGCGGTCTCTTCCAACCGACGTCGCTCTTCTCCTAGCACGCGTCGATCGGTATCGCTCCAGGATCCGTCAGCGAGCAACCCGCGGATCGTTGCGATCACCTCTGCTCCAAAGGAATCATGGCTGCCCAGAGAACGCGCCTGCACCAATCGCAATCGTTGAAAAGCCGCGATGGAATGACGCTCAATATGGTCCACAAAACTGGATAGCGACCAAGCCATCGGGCTTCGCTCGCTCAAGGAAAGATTGAAGACGTGCGACTCGTACAATCTTCCAGTAGGACCGAGGCGATTGAGTTGCTGATTGACCTTTTGAGCCAACTGATTGAAGAAATCAAAATGCGAAATAGGCCTTTGCGAACTCGAATTGCCTGTCGGAACCACAGTTCCCTCCGCTTCATAAAAACAGAGAAGAGACAAATCGCTGTGGTAATTAGGTTCCTGAGCTCCGTACTTGCCGAGTGTCAAAAATGTGAACCCGCAATCCTCACCGTTCGGAAGTCGAGGCGCTCCGAGCTTTCTCACTTGCGATTCGAGGGTCGATTGGATCAACCGCTCCACGCAAGCATCGGCGATGGCCGAAAGAGCGCGATGGGTCGCGTGGTTCTCGTCTTTGCCAAGCAAATCGCGAACACCTACGTTCAGGTGCATTGCGTTCTTGAACGAGACTAGGATCGAATGAATATCCTCCGCACCTCGGCACATCTCCAAAACGACGGCCTTCAACTGTGTCGCAGTCGGGAGTTTCGACAACATCAGGGAATCGAGAAGTTCATCGATCATCCCCGGATGCTGAAGAAGAATCGACACCAAATACGGACTCGCACCACATAACCGAAGATACAACTCCATGCTGGCTTCATGGAAAAGAAACAGCTCCCACAGAACACCCTTTCCACCGATCGAACGGGTCGTCGCACAAAGGTTTTCCAAGGTCAAATCAGGATCGGGTGTGCGATGGATCTTTTCTAAAAGCGATTTCGCGATGTTCGAAAGAGCGAAGCGACATCGCTTGGTGGAGAGGAGCCGAATGTCTTCCCGAGCCAGCTCGTGCAAATGCTGCATGGCCGCCGTGCGATGCCTGAATCCATACTTCGAGAGCACTTGACAGGACCACTCCACCGAAGGTTTTGGGTCCAAAATCAAATCGACTTCATCCCACTCGCTCGTATGCACCCATTCAACTCCCTCAGGGAGGGAAGAACTTTCCGACGGCGGGGTGGAGGTCGATGCCAATCGAAACACAGGAAAGTCAATTTCTTCAATCTGAGTCAATAAGAGATCTCGTCGGAGGGACTCCATTTTTGATTCGACTCCTTCCTGTGCGTCCCGGTCGGTCTCGCCCAAAGGGCCGGTCGCACCTTCTTTGGTCTCCCCCAGCAGCGGTTGCCATGCAACTTGGAAACGGAGTTCATTCCACTCTCGCCAGAGTTGCAGCAGACGGGCCGACGGTGCAGTGTTTGGTTCGATGCCATAAGACTGCTTGGGTCGACGACGATTGTGCCGTGAGACAGCCAACAATTCGGCTTCGTCGGCATCGGATGCAAACCTTTGGAACACGAAAGAGGATGCCTCCTCGACCGCTTGCGATGCAGTCCACGGATCTCCCGCCACCAATCGAGTTGAGATCAAGGGCAATCGGTTGATGGCTAAGCCGTCCCTTTCAATCTCATGAATCCACGTTCTCGGATCGAAGAGAGGCGATGATGCTCCAGGCGATGGAATCGGAAGCAGACCCGTGGTGTCGATGCTATAAGCCAATCCATTTGGATGGGTCATCCAATAACTCCATCGAGCCAGCAGTCGCGACAGTTCTTCGTCATTCGCGTGTGACGGGGACGGAGAGAGACTCGCAGACCGATTGACGAGGACCTGCATCTCGAGTGGTTGAATGAAATCGATGAGCCCCGATCCATAATCCCCTACGGCCAAGAAGCTGAACTGCGATAGGAGAGAGGGGATCGACCTGCGACGATTTTGAATTGACATCTCCACAACGGTTAAACATCCATGCACGGCCGCATCTGCAATCTGGGCCAGCTGGTTCATCGTTTCGCCGCTCGACACCCCTTGAAGAACGAATCCGACCAGGACACGCAGAGTTTCCCGCTGCCGAAATGTCCGCATGGAGGGGAGCCAGTCTCGCTCTTCCTCCAGGCCACGCAATTCATTCACCAGAATGTCGCGCAGATGCTCCGCGCTCGTCGACTTCCCTGCATGGAGTCTCAACCAGTCGAATGAATCCGGATCCTGGATGAGACATTCGGTCGAAGAGGAACGAATCGCGAGCATCCGAATCAGGACCGGTAAGGCATCGGGGTCCCGTTCCAGAAAAGAAAGAAAAAAGCGGGGGCTTCGAGTGTTATCCAAGAATCGAAGCAGCTTCTCGACACCCTCTTCCAAGCCGGGAAATTGGCTCAGGATCGCGCCCAGTTGCGGGAAGAGCACGCTCTCCATCCCGTAAGACTCAGTTCGACGATACCAGCTCCCCAACAATTCCTCTGTTTTGGGAGAGAGCGCCAGTCGATGCTCGGAGCACCACTGCTCGAACCGTTGCATGTGCGATACCATCGACGGGGGAAACGGGTGACGAAACGAGGGCGCGAAGCACCGACACCCTCGCCGCTCACGCTACCCATAGGATAGCGTCTGCAGACCGAATCCCAAGGTCCATCCCACAATTTGCCCCCGCGTCGTTCCCTTCGGATGGAGCGACTATCGTCCGATGCTAGGTGGGTTGTTTACGAAGAAATCGCGTGGACCACGTACGGTGTAATACGGATAGGCAACCGCTGGTGATGGAACCCCCGAGCCAACTTGATTGTCAGCTGCATAGGCTTGATGGCCCGCAAAGTGACCACCTCTGAGGTGATTTCCATAATCGGTTCCGCCCCGTTGCCAACCAATTGGGCAAGGTCGGCATCCGATGGGGCTGTTGCAACCATTGCAGCTACGGCAATGGCGGCGTTCCATAAGATTGCAACCGCTGAACGAAGCGACTGCGATACCAAGGAGAACTAGGGCTTGAATGCCGCGTTTCATGACTGGGTCCTTCCAATGTGCTAATTGCTGGCAAAATCCTTCTCGGTGAGCAGTGGTCTACTCCTCAGCAATAGCGTCTTCATCGAACATTCCCTGTCGCCAAATACAATCCCTTCGGTCCCATCCTCAGAAATTGCCCGTATTGCCAACTCCCCCCAAACTCTCCTCCAACAATGACTCGTCGATGCAACCATTTCAACGCTGGGGGCCCAATCCAATATCCCATCTGCGTTGGCAACACGCAAACCACAGAAGAGGTATGGCTTTTTTGTTCTGTCGACACCCACGCCTTCGTACCGCGGAAAGCGAGTTCGAAACGGTGTATCGCGCCATGGATCTCAAACCGGCAATTCTTGATGTCGCCGATAAGGAACAGAGCTTATGGCGATCAGGGGGACGGCGATCTCGGGGACGGCGATCTGTCCCCGAACCCCTTGGACTCGCAATCCGCTTAAGCCGCTTTGATTTTCCCTAAACAGTTTCAACGCCTGCTCCTGGTTATCAGGAGTGACTCGAACAAGCAGCTCGCAAGGAGCTGCCCGAAAGGCTATTTGAGTCAAGGACGAGGTTGAAACATCGACCCCACTGATCTGCATTCCGAGCATCGCTCTACTTGGTCAACGATTCGAGGTAGTCGAGAATGGATGCGAATTCGTAAACGGTGAACTCGTTCAGCAATCCGGTCGGCATCGAAGAGACCGTCGAGGTCTTCCTGGCTGCGATATCTTCTTTCATGACCAAGAACTCTTTGCCCTGAGCATCCCTCAGTACGACACGATCGTTTTGTTCGTTGGTAACGAATCCGGTGATTGTTTCGTCGTCGTGTGTTTGGATGATGTTGGTAATGAATCCTTGCGCGATCGATTTGCTCGGATCGATAACGGCGGTTGCCAGTTCAGGTCGCTTGTAGGTACGCGCGATATTGCCGAGGTAGGGACCTTTCTGCACTTCATCTTGCCGGACGGTATGGCACTGCGTGCATTTGGCTTTCGTGAACAGTCGCTCTCCAAAACTGATATCTCCCTTCATGTCCACCACGCTTTTGAGCGCTTCCTCAGGATTGATCGATGCGAGCTTTGGCGATTTGTCCTCCGGTCGCGGTTTGATCTTCAATCGATTGGAAATGTTCTGCGCAACTTTCGCCACCTCGGCATCGGGATCCTTCCAGGCCGCCAGGATCTCTTCATCGAGATGATGGCTGGCAAGCCTTCCGGCCGTTCGCATCAATCGAATCTTCCGAGCTTTGTTGCCCCACGCTTCCTCCAGTCCCTTTTGTGCGGCCGCTTGAACCTCCGGACTCGGACTCTTGCTGGCCAATTGCAGAAGGGCGGAATCGGCAATCGTGCCGAGCGGGCCGGTGGTTGCGTTGGCAAGCTCCAGCAGACGTGGTATTTGCAATCCGAGAGTAGGAGAATTCAACAGCGCATCGCGAGCTTTCTCCGACAGCGCATTGTCTCCCCCTTCGCGATCCAATCGCTCCATACAACGAATCATTGCCTCGAACGACTCCGGATGCGAAATCCGGGCTAAAGCAATCACGACCTGACTCAGGGGTTGCTTTGCGAGTCCCTCCATTTTGGAAGCAGCCAGCAAGAGGGGGAGGGCGTTGGCTGGGATCTCCTTGGCCGTCGCAAGCTTTGCGACCGCGATCGGAATCGCTGCGCTGTCGCGAGTTGCAATTTCAATGATCCGCTCCAGCCCCTCATCGTTTTCGATGCGATTCTTCTCCATCGCCTCGATCAAAAACGCCGCTTCTTTAGAATCAGCAGCTGCGAGGGCAGAACGGAGAGTTGTGAGAATCTTCTTGGACTCGCCCCAGGTCTCGGGTTGGTAATAAGGACCTCGCGTGTCGGGTCGGGTCCCCCAGGAATCACCATTCCATTCCCCTTCCACGAAATGCAATCTACAAAGAGCCCCCAGCAGGAGCTCGCGTCGCTCCGGCGATGTCTCCTTTGCCAATCTTGCAATCACAGCATCGACGACTCGAGAATCGTGCATCATTGCGAGTGATCGCAATAAGGGAGGCAATGGTGCAGTCCCTTGTTCCAGGGCAGCCAAACAAGCATCGATTTGCTTCTGCTTGGCCAGGGTCCGAATGGCGGTATGGACAATCACAGGGTCTGCATGGCCCAGTGCTTGGAGAATCGTCTGAGCATTGGCAGTCGTTTGGATCGACTCGACCCGTTGGCGATCTGCATTGCGAGACGCAACACCCTTCGAAAGGAGTTGCGAGTGGCGACCGTCTCCGCGTCTCGCCAATTCCCGGCTTGCGTCCATCCTCCGACGATAGCTCGGGGATTCCATCTCCTGAACCAACTCGTCGTTGTTGAGCTTGGCATAGTCCCGAAGCGGCTCCGGTTGAAATCCCTTGGGTTGGATCCGAACGATGTAACCGACGTTGGGTCCGTTCCAATTGAAATTGGCCCCCTTCCAACTCGCCGCATATACCCGGCTGTTGCCGTCGACATCGGCGTCGGTTGGACGCGTCATTTTGACCAGCGGTTCAGGCGTCGCGACTTCTTGATAGGTCGCCCCCTGGGGCTTCACCGAGTGGCGATAGATCGCATTGGTTCCCCAATCCGCGGTGAAAGGAGCTTGATTCCATTTTCCAAAGCCAGGTTCGTCGATGTAAACAGCACCGCACCCCGAACCTCCTCCGTAGTCCGCCAGGGGAGCGACGCACTCGTCGCTGAAGTTTTTATAAAGACGTGGATAACCATGGTCGTCGTTTCCGGTGAAGTGATGGAGTCGCACATCCCATCCGCCACCATCATTCGTATTGTCTCTCGCGAACATCTCCATCGCCGGGCTAATCGCTACCTCGAGAATGTTGCGTGTTCCGGTGGAGTAGATTTCCAATCCAGTCCCGTCCGGGCGTACGCGAATCACGCCTCCGCCGCGATGGGAGAGGCGAGTGCCGTCCGCTCCCACTGCGTCCATAAAGCCGAAATCTCCACCTGCGATATACAACCATCCGTCCGCTCCGAGGCTGAGCCCATTGGTCGTGTGGTCCGCTGGGCGTTTGTCGTAATCAAATGCGAGATTCTTTACGAGCGTTTTTTGTTCGTCCGCCACTCCATCTCGATCGCGGTCGATGAAGACGCTCAAGTGAGGAGGATGCATCAAATACAGTCGATCCTTGTCCCAGACCAATCCTCGCGGCGCGTCGACTTCACAGAACACTTTGGTCTCGTCAGCGCGTCCATCGTTGTCGGTATCTCGTAACCGGATCACGCGGCCGCGCATCGGATCGCGTCCCAACGACCCATTTCCATCGGAGCTCACATACAAAGTCCCGTCGACATCCGCTGCCACAAAAACAGGATAGTTTACCGCTGGGGGTGCCGCAAAAAGGGTTGCCTCGAAACCGTCCGCGACTTGAACATCCTTCAAGATGGCGGCCTCTTCCTCCTGAGTTCTTTTCTCAATGCGAGGCACGATGTTTCCACTCTTGGCGTATTCGTCCCCCTGCAGTGCCGTAAACTTGCCAGCAGGAGATTTAGGATCTGCAGGCCACAGCGACTTGATAGCCGCCCCTTGCACTCGGATCTCGCGAATGCTGCACCAGCCACCTGTGCTGCTAATCCCCGTGACTCGGAGGAATCGAAGTGCAGTGGGAGAGCTGAATTCCTCTTTCCCAACGCGTGGTTTCGAATTGGTCGATTGGTCGATTAGCAATTTAAAATCGGTACCATTTTCCGATCCCTCCACTCGGTACTTGTAAATACCAGATGGCATCTCCCAAGCGATCTCCATGGACTGTACCGTTTGGGGATCTTGGAATTCCAATTGAATCGACTGGGGATAGGATGGACCATCGGCACACCAGCGGGTGTCCTGCTTCCCATCGACTACATGATGGGTTGGGTTCCCATCCTGCACGCTCGACGCGGTGACCTTGACCAAAGTCGCATCCTTAGGGGCATTGCCGACTCCCGGAGTAGCATTATTGGAGAACTTGTTTTTGTCGATAAACGTGACTTTGTTCTCCCCCTCGAACGGTTTGAGATAGTCCGCGTTCAACTTATCGCAAGCCCACAGGAGTCCCCGGGTTACCAATTCGAGATACCGAGCGTCGGCGACCGTTTCCGTATTATGGCCGAGCGATGTGCTGAAACTCCGAGCTCCCTGCTTTTCATTAATCCAAACCACAACCGCGTGGTCGACGCGTTCCTTGTCTCCTCGTCCCACTTTTTGCTTTCCGACTGCCAAGGGAACGGCATCGTACATCTTGACGTTGTTGTAAAGCTCCTCGCGGATCGTGGTCCAGTTCGTAAGGGTCTCCGTGATCGGGTGCTTGGGCATCTCAAACTCGATTTCGATCGGTTCTTGCGGTCCATGTCCCGTCGATTGCAATCCAAGATGTTTGAACCAGACATCGTTACCGGCACGGAAACTGTGCATGGCACAGTGAAGGTGAACTGCAGGAATCTTTTGGTGCGTTTGAACGATTCGATTTAACAACGCCGGGTCTTTGATATCGGCGGCGCATTCATCGTGGATGATGATGTCGTACTCTTCAGCCCAATTCAGCTTGCTGTAAAGAGGAAGCATCGGGGCCGTAGTCGAGTTGTCCGTCCAATAAACATCCACTTGCACATTTGCTCGGGCTTGAATCCCATTGCAAAGAGCCTCCTGCTGCTTCGCATAGTCATGGCAACAGCCCCCCGCGATGAGCAATGCTCGAATCGGCTTGGTTTCTTTGGTCTGACCAAGCCCCAGGCTGGGGAATGTGATCAAAAGGGAAAGGGCAAGAAGGGTGCTGAGAATGGATTTCATATGTTTCAACCAAGTAAATCCCCTCGGTTCAGGCTGCGAAGGGAGGAGTGTTTCGAAATTGGGTTGCGTTCAAACCGATTTTTGAGACGGGAGTTGAGACTTGGCGTTGTCTCGGCGGGGAAGACGAACGGGTACGATCCTCCCCTCTGACTCGACATAGGATGGCGAACGAACCCATAGAGACATATTAAACCAAAAACGAGGCCGCGTCACTCGCCCCCCGCACTTCAAGATGCCAGAGGGGAATCTACAATGCCCTTTCGATCTCCCCTCCCTCCACTTCCCTTCCCACCCTCCGACTGCTCGGAACTGCCATGCATTCACCCACTAGTTCAAACCTGCAGTACCCTCGGATTCTCTTCTCCGTTGGGCTGGCTTGCCTCACCATCTTCCTGCTACTAGCCGTTGAGTCGTTGGCGGCGGAGCCTAAGGAAATACGGTTGCCGGTAACACGCGATACGTGGCTCTCCAATGCTGGCAACGAATCGAAAGGGGCCAACGGTGGTGCCTCGCGACTCAAATTAAAATCGATTCAAGAGCTCTCCTTGATCGATTTTGATTTTGCATCCCTCCGCGGGCATGCGATCTCGCGGGCTCGGCTCTATTTGAAACGGGCAAGCGACATTCCCATCGACCGGATCACTCTCAGTACTCTCGCAGCCGATTGGGTGGAGGGGACTGCACAGAATTATGAAATCGTCGATGGGCAATCCACCTTCTCTCATCGTATCTATCCCAATGAACTTTGGAATGACGGCGATATCACCTCGGTCAGTCTCGGTTCAGGAGGGACGCAATGGCACTCCCTCACGCCACGCGAAGAAGCCGAGGGTTGGATGGTTTTCGATGTCCCGGTCAGCTTGGTGGAGGCTTGTACCGCGGGCTTGAGTCACGGTTGGCTCATCATGGATGACACGGGATCGACTTGGAAACGTGACGGAGAGAGCTTCGATTTTCAACTCTTCCCCAATCGAACTGTCTTCAGCAAGGATTCGAATCGTGCAAATGCTCCCTACTTGCTCGTCGAAACAACTCCTGGTGTTGCGGCTCCCTCCCCACCATCTCCTACCAACGTGACCTGGGTTCCCCCGACCGGATCGGAACCTCGTACCAAACTGACTTGGAAAACCGATTCCGATTCGGCCATGGGTTGCGAAGCTACTGTCGATGGTAAACCACTTTCAAAATTCTTTATTCGCTCCACGGATAAATCACCTCGTAAATCACCTCGGCCGTACGCCATCGTCGTCGATCCGTTTAATCCGCCCTGGAGTTGGCAGGAGGACCACCGCATCACCTTGGTGGCCGTCAATCGCGATGGAAAAAGGAGCGATCCCGTGTCGATCGATTGGAAAGGTCGTCCCAATGCAGTTCCATCGCCAACCGCCGAGCAACTCCGGATGTCCCTAGTGAAAACGAACGAGCTCCAACAATCGAAGAAGGCCCAGGACGCGGAAGCTCTTTGGAGCCAAGCGGAATCGATTGGAAAGTCACGGTTTACTTGGGTGCATCCACTGGATCAATTCGTCGCGCCGACTGCCGAGTTGATCCCAAGCCAGCGGACGGATTATTTAGCTAAGAACATTTATTGGGATGCATCGCAGGGACTCATTCGGCTCGACGGCAGCCGCGGCGATTGGATTGGGGTGCAATTGGCCATCCAATCTCCTGTTGCACCGAAGCTGCAGTGGAAAGCGGTACTGCCCCCAGGATGGCGATGCGAACTTTACCAAGTGGATTACATTCCGTCGGGAGAACGCTGGCTTCCCGATCCTTTGATGCCGATCGATACGAGCAAAATGTCAGACACCAAGGTAGCTCTCCCGCTATCCGACCGGTCCCCCAACTTGGGAGCTTGGCTTCTGGAGCTCTATATCCCCGATGGGGAAATCCCTGGAACGAAGGGAATGGACCTCCAGGTGGAGTCGGATGGAAAATCGCGGACGCTGAAAGTGGAAGTTCAGGTTCGTTCTGCGCTGACTCCTAAGGAAATGCGTTTCTTACCGGAGATGAACTGTTACGACTTGCCCGCCAACGAATTGGACTACTATCGGATGGCACATCGGCATCGCGTGGTCCTGAATCGCGTTCCCTACTTTCAGAATGGTCGGATGGCGAGTGGTTTGGCTCCCGACATGGCTTCGACCGGTTGGGATTGGAGCAAATGGGATGCTCGCTTCGAAAAGTACTTCACAGGCGAAGCGTTCGCGGATTTGCCTCGAGGTAAAGTCCCAATGGATTGCTTCTACCTGCCGATGCACGAGAATTGGCCGTTGCCGATCAACGAACATTACAATGGCAGCTATTGGGCCGACGAAGCCTTTACCGAGGAATACCGAGCCGCTTGGGTACAGGCCGTTCAAGCCTGCGAAGCGCACATTCGGGAGAAGGGTTGGCTGCAAACTCGCTTTCACGTTTTCTTGAACAACAAAGTCGACTTCAAGAAACGAGGCTGGTCGCGTGGGTCGTCGCCTTGGTTGCTGGATGAACCTGCCAACTTCCAGGATTACTTGGCACTACGCTACTTTGGAAGAGCCTTTGCAGAGGGACTTTCCACTTCTGTGCGAGATTCGAATTTATTCTATCGCTGCGACGTTTCGCGTCCGCAATGGCAACGGACTACCCTCGATGGTTTGATGCGCTACAACGTGGTTTCCCAAACCGCATTCCGTCAATATCGACGACTCGTTTTGGATCGCAAATGCGCCGACGATCAACTGGTCATGATCTATGGATCCGCGAATCCATTGGGGACCAACAATGTCCAGACGCTAGCTTGGGCTTGGGATAGCTGGTTGCGAGGGGGCGATGGCATATTGCCCTGGCAAACCATAGGGACGGCCAAATCCTGGGAAGGGCCTGACGAATGCTCGTTGTTCTACCCCAATCGTTCGGGTGACCAAGCCCATGCGGGGCAACCTATTCCGTCGGTCCGACTCAAAGCCTATTGTTACGCGCAGCAGGATGTCGAGCGACTCCAAGCGGCTCTCGCGGGCGAGCAATCTAATGCGGACATCAAAACGATCGATCGGTATCGTTGGGGTGAATCCATACTCCAAGTATTACCGCTTGCTTCGCGCCGAGCGGAGATTGGAGGATACACCGAGGATGCAGGATGGTCCGATTACGGAGCAATCTCGCCCGAAACGATGGAACATTGGCGACGCGCATTGCCCGTCGACTAATCCCGTTCCCCCCGCGACGCGCGCCGTCGACTTACTCCCTGGGCATTACCACTGCGGTATGCCCTTGTGTCCCTAGCCGCAGTTCGGTCCCCGGTGTGAAGTGACTTCTTTTCACATAGCCTAAACCAACCGCTGCACCTGGGCTGAGCGGGGCGTACGAGCGAAGTTGTCCGACCTCGCTATCTCCACTGCGAAGCTTCGTTTCTTCTGGAACGTTCATATCGATCGACCCGTCCCCGGAGATGGCCAATTTCACCAGCTTCTTTTGCACTTGTCCGAGCGCGTCCAATCGCGCCACGGTTTCCTGTCCTAGGTAACAACCCTTTCGAAAGGATATCGCGGAGGTATCGCGATCGAGTTCTTGCGGAAAATTCTTATCATCCAGATCGATCCCATACCAAGGCCAGAAGCTTTGAATGCGAAGCGCTTCCCAATCGGACCGATGATCAAGATCGCTGAGGAGGAGCTCTGCATGCAGGGACGGATCACAACTCGTCGGTAGCTCTGGGGACTCGGACAGCAGCAATCGCGACGTTGGCCCAGCCCAAGGAGCACGCACCAAATGGGCGGGGAGCCCGTTCCAAAAGGTTGTGAACGAATCGGGCCATGGAGCCGCGGGGAGATCGATGCCCAGTCTCGGAAGGATGGACTCGTCGGCAGCCAGCCACAGCGTAAACGCCGAGCTCCGATCGGTGATCGTCGCATCCTCCATGATGATGAACCGGTCGAAATGCGGAACCAAGCGTTCCGCTTGACCGGGAACCGAGACAAAGAGATGGAACTCGGGCAGTCCTATCGCCAGGCCATGTCCAAAGGTTCGCCCCTTGGAATCGGTGATGAACGTCTCGCGGGACTGGCCTACCGCGAGTTCTCGAAGATCCTGTGTGGCCAAATTGTTGAACACTTTGCTTCGGTCTTTGCCCCGAATTTCGACGATCGATCCGGTTCCCAATTTCCAGAGCTTTGACATGCTTGACTTTCACGTACCGAGGAGCAGGTGTTAGAATCGTAAAATGTGACGCATCCTGCACGAGACGACAATCGTAATTTGAAATGTCAACTGTCGAACGCCCCCCTCACTGCAGTCGGGGTGCACGATTCGGCATGCGAAGCATCCCAGACGTCTTGTGGGTGAACTTCTCCCTAACCCATCAGGAAATGCCGTGAGCAACAACGGCCCGAAAAACCAGTGGATCGCTAGCTTGTGCAGTTTTATTCTGCATCTGGTATTGCTTATTCTATTGGCGATCTGGACCATCGCTGGTTCAGGCATAGGAGAGCGGTTCACCATTTTCTCCGGCGACACGGAGCAGGTCGGTAAAGAGGTCGAGGTGGTAGAGATCCAGCCCGTTGCCCCCTCCGATGCGACGGCGGGCGTCGGATTGGACGATATCTCGACCAGCACATTGTTGACCGAGTCCCCCATCAGTTTAGAAACCGGGGAACTGAATGCCCCGCAATCCCAGACGACTCTCTCGGATCAAGTTCGTTTTTCCGGCTCTGCGAAGGTGTTGGGAGCGGGGGGCTTTCTCGAGACATCGATCGAGTCTCGCAAACCACAAAATCGCCAGTCCGCAGCTCAAAAGTATGGGGCGACCCCGCAAAGTGAAGCGGCCGTTAACGCGGCCTTGGTCTACCTCGCCGCGCACCAGAAGAACAACGGTTCCTGGTCTATGGGCTTCGATGTTTGCCAAAACAATTGCACCGATGGATGCCGTGATCTGGATCAACATGAAATCGCAGCCACCGGACTTGCACTCCTTTGCTTCCTAGGGGCCGGCCACACCCCCAACTCCCCGGAATACGGAGACACGGTCTCGCGAGGACTTTATTTCCTCGTTCAGAATTTGAAGGAGAAAGACGGGACCGTTCAAAGCTATTGGTTGGGAGAGACCGCCAAGTCGCAAATGTATGAACATGGGATTGCGACACTAGCCATCTGCGAGGCTCTGCAGATGGGCGGAGACGACTCTCTCCGGGAAGCTTGCCAGCGCGCCATCAACTTCATCATCTCCGCCCAACACAAACGAGGAGGATGGCGGTATCACCCCGGCCAACCTGGCGATCTCTCGGTCGTCGGTTGGCAGATCTTGGCGCTGAAGAGTGCGTCGGCTGCCAAACTGCGAGTCCCCATGGAAGTTCTTCGGCTCAGCGATTTGTTTTTAAAGGAGAGCTGCAGCAATGGTTATCTGTTCAATTATGCGGGTGGCGAGCCGACCCAATCTATGACGGCGATCGGTAATTTGATCCGTTTGTTCCGAGGGTACTCGCTAACCGATGGATCGATTCTTCGCGCCAACCGATACCTTGCAGAGAAGGGGCCTAGCGCCAGCGATGTCTATTACAACTATTACGCCACTCAATTTATGTTTCATGGTGGCGGAAAAAATTGGGAGAATTGGAATTTCATCATGCGCGAGCTCCTGGTTAGCACCCAGGTGCAACAAGGCCACATGGCAGGGAGCTGGTATTGGACCGGCAATCCCTTCAATCGCGAAGGAGGGCGTATTTACGTCACCACCATGTGTTGCTTGACGTTGGAGGTCTATTACCGTTACCTGCCTCTTTACGAGACCTCCACCAATGAATTTCGCCTCTAAAGCGAACGTCTCCAATGCAGTTTTCTGTTCGATTCCCAACCCGAATCTAATCGAGTCGGATCGATCGTAAGCGCAGCGCGTTCGTCACGACGAAGAAGCTCGATAGACTCATCGCCGCTCCGGCGACAATGGGAGAAAGGCTCAAACCTGTCCAAGGCTGTAGCAACCCGGTTGCAACAGGAATGAGGAGGACGTTGTATCCAAATGCCCATGCGAGATTCTGCCGAATATTTGACATGACCGCTCGGGATAATTGGATCGAACGAGGTACGAGCCAAGTGTCGCCCGACATGGCAATCACATCCGCGCTTTCAATCGCAAGGTCGGTACCGGTCCCCATCGCAATCCCCACATCGGCAACGGTTAAGGCCGGAGCGTCGTTCAATCCGTCTCCCACGAACGCGATTCGACCGCCCTCTCGCTTGATCGACTGGACCACCTCCGCCTTATGGTTGGGTCGTACCTCCGCATAGACCATGCTCGGTTCAATTCCACATCGATCCGCAATCGTCGACGCAGTTCGAATGTTGTCACCTGAGATCAAGGCGATGCGAAAACCCTTTTGCCTCAAGTTCGCAATCGCTGCCGGTGTCGTCGACTTGATCGGATCGGAAATAACGATCAATGCAGCAAGCTTCTGGTTGATGGCGGCGAAAAAGTAACCTTCACCACGCTCCATCGCATCGGCGACGGCATCTTCCAAGGGCCCTACGTCCATGGCGTGCTCCCGCATCAATCGCTCTGAGCCGATTCGAACTCGGTCGCCGTTGGACAACCTCGCGTCGATCCCTGCACCCGCGATCGCTTGAAAGTCGACCAGTTCGTTTGGGGATCGAAGTCCTCGCATCTCAGCCGCTTCCACGATGGCGTGCGCTAGGGGATGCTCAGAACGTTGTTCTACCAGTGCCAGTTCAGCGAGGAGGGTCGGTTCATCAAAAGGAGGTAGGACGTGCAATCTCGAGAGTTGGGGCTTTCCAACCGTGAGGGTTCCCGTTTTGTCAAAGGCAACCATTTCTACATGACTGAGTGACTCGATCGCGTCGGTCGAGCGGAACAAGATACCGTGCTGGGCCCCTTTCCCGGTCCCCACCATGACACTTGTTGGGACGGCCAATCCCATTGCACACGGACAAGCGATGATGAGAACGGCCACCGCGTGAATGAGCGCTTGATCGACCGCCCCCCCTGGCATCAGGAATAGCCAAGCGAGCGACGTGAAGATTGCAATGAGCAATACGACAGGAACAAAGTAAGCGACGACACGATCCGCAATCCCTTGGATTCGCGGCTTCGATGCTTGGGCCGATTCCACAAACGCAACAATTTTCGCGAGCGTCGTTTCGGCACCGACCGCTGTCGCGCGAAAGCGAACGCTCCCACTCCCGTTGATAGTGCCAGCGACCACTGCATCTCCTGCCACCTTGGCCACCGGAACGCTCTCGCCGGTAACCATGCTCTCATCGATATAGGTACTGCCGCTTTCCACGACCCCATCCACTGCAATCGCGGTCCCTGGTTGCACTTCGATCAGATCGTTGAGTTGCACCTCCTCCGCTGGGATCGATATGGATTGACCATCGCGAATAACCGTAGCGGTTTTGGGAACGAGTTTGAGCAAGACCTTCATCGCATCAGATGCTTGATGGCGCGACTTCGTTTCTAAGTATTTGCCGAGCAAAACAAGCGTGATGACCACCGCAGACGCCTCGAAATAAACGTGGCGTGACGCGACAGGAAACCAATTCGGGAAGACGGTAACCAGCGCACTGAACAAGAATGCAGCCATGGTTCCTAACAGGATGAGTGCATTCATGTCCGGAGACGTTGAGAGCAGACTCTTTGCGCCCAGTCGCATGAATCGACGTCCAAACCAAAATTGCACCGGGACCGTGAGGAGAAGCATGACCCAGTTCCACTGCTCCATTGTCAGCCAACGCATCATCCAATTCATCACCGAATCGGAAAGCATAGGGGCCATCGCCAACACGACCGTTGGGATCGCAAAGAGGGACGCCCCCACGGTCATCCTCCACAAGGTATCGGTTTCGGAAGTCTCTGCACTTGATGGGCGCTTCGATTTCAAATCGACAGGCTCGTAGCCCAGCTTGGAGATCGTCGCACGAATCGCAGCGATATCGCTTTCTAGAGGTGGATGGTCGAAACGAACCAGCGCCCGTTCGGTCGCTAGATTCACGGTGGCATGCTGAACTGCGGGTAGCTTATTCAAACCGTTTTCCACACGACGCACACAAGCGGCGCAGGTCATGCCTTCGACACCGATCTCCAGGATGGGCTCTGTCCTCTTCATTCCTACGGCTCCCCCTACTCAAAATTACGAAAAGAATGAGCGTTAGGCGTTCAACAATGTTGCCGTATATCCCGCGTCTTCCACAGAGGCGACGATCGCATCGTCGGGAAATCGACCCGTCACGGTGGCCTTGCCCGCGTCCAGCTCGACTCGCACTTCACGAACGCCCTGTGTAGACTGAATAGCAGACTCGACGGCACGTTTGCAATGGCCGCAAGTCATTCCGACTATTTGAAAAACCTTGGTTTGCTCGTTTTCGTTCATAGGATTGCTCCGGATTCGATGGGGGTGAGTGGACTTGTTCGATGCGTCCCGTAGAATCGCATGCTTCGACGGGTTGGATGCCGCTCCCGCTCGGTTTCTTCGAATTAGTTCCGAATAGAAATGAAGAAACACCCTCTGTCGACCATCCAAGAATTGAATCTCCCAGTCTAAATACGCAAAAAGGCGATACTTATGTCCTCGTTCCCCACGTCAATTCTGTTGCTGATCGCGGTTGCGTTCGGCCAGATTTTTGGTGGGGTTTCGTGCTGCTGTCTGTCTCGCTCCCTCCTCGATGGCTGGGCCTCGGCAGGGACATCGATCGAATCGGAGACCGCGGCTCCCAAGTGCCCACGATGCGCAGCGGCGGCTCCCCAGCCCTGTCCGGCAAACGATCCGCGCCCCATTCCACCCGTCGAAGGTTTCAAGTCGAACGACGCGAACCAATGCGATTGCGTTGAACATGCCCTTGAAGCGGACCGTCCTTCGGAGGGAGGCACGGCAACCGAAACCTCTCCATCTTGGGCGATCCTTGAAGACCTCTCCTCCCGCACTCGTGCGGCATCGAGTCACGTAGTCCAAGGCGCTCTCCCACCGCTGCGGAGTCACGGAATTTCTTGGCAGGCGCTCGCCTACAAATGGACGACCTAATCGACCTTCTCCATCGGTTTTGCCTCGCCTAGCAGAACGTTTCCGCAGTTGTTGAAACCAACAGCAATCTATGGCCCTTTCTTCGCCTAGGTGTGCCGGAGCGACCTCTTTGCTCGCAAAGCGATAGCTATTAATCCGTTGGCTTCGCCCTTCGTGATCGGTCCGGTTCGAACAACCTTATCGCAGGGCGACTGCAGGTCCCTCGATCGAAGTTTTCGGTGAAATGGAGTGAAGAATGAGTGCCTCAAGATCATCCAAAGAGCAGACCTCGCATCAAGCCGAGCGGTCGACAGTGATGCCCGAGGACGAATTGAGAACTTGCATCCGTCTGGCTTCGCAAGGGAATCGCCAAAACCAACGGCAGATTTATGACTTGCTCGCCGTACGAATCTACCGAGTCGTTCGAAGCATTGTTGGAGCGGACCACGCAGACGATGTCACGCAAGACTTTTTCATTCATTTGTTTTCGAGACTCAGCCAATTTCGTTTTGAATCTTCTTTGGAAACATGGGCCCATCGCATGGCGGTGAATCAGAGTTTGCAACACCTAAGAAAACAGAAACGCGATGAAGCGCGCTTGGAAAAATTAGCGCAAATGGGTGAGACCGTCAGTCACTCCCATCCGAATCGAGCAACCGAAGATGCGGAGTTGCTCGAACATGCGATGAAGACGCTCTCGGGCGAACAACGAGCTCTTCTGCACATGAAGGAAGTGGATGGTCTCGGTTATACGTCGATCGCCCAAATCCTCAGCATTCCCGAAGGAACGGTTGGTTCGCGTTTGAACAAAGCCAGAAGCGAATTGAAGAATTCATTAATGCAACTGGGATGGGAGCCATCATGATGCATTGCAAATGGGTAGAAGACCATCTATCGGACTACATCGATCATGAATTGGATTTGTCGTCGAACGAACAAGTCGATGCGCATGTGGCTGGCTGTGAGCATTGCCAGACAATCCTCGCGGGCTACCGTTCGATGGGAACATGCATAAAAGCCTCGAATCCGCCGGTAAGTACCGATGCCATCTGGGATCGTATCACTTGCCAACTCGATTCTTCGTCGGCGAAAGTCGTCAGAGGGCCGTCGTCGATCGGATCTTCATGGGGACCATTTCGTCGACTGCAGAACGTGCCTTGGAGCCCGCTCCTCCTGGCGCTCGCTGCTTCGATAGCCATTCTGTTTTTGGCCCTGCGACCTTTCTCGGAAAAGGATCCGGAACGCCAGGGCCTAGCCCACGACCAACACGGACTCGCTGTCGACTTCCGCGATATTCTCGCGTTGGCCAGCACGTCACCCCAACAAACGATCGATTTGCTGGTCAATCGCTACGACGGGAAGGAGATGGGTTTGGAAGAGACAGAACAGGCTCTCGGCTTCGAACCTACTTTGTTCCAGACGATCCCCAATGGATTCAAACTCGTTTCAAACCATGTATTGAACATGCCTTGTTGCAAATGCTCAGCGACACTTTGTCAACAAGAAGACGGCACCGCGTTTATCGTCTTGGAACATCGAGAAGAACAACCGGTTTGGTTTGGCGATGCTCCTGCGATCCAAACGCAATGCGGTGCAAAAACGTGCAAGATTGTCGAGTCCTCCGGCCACCTTGCCATTAGTTGGAAAAACGAGAATCGCCGTCTCACCTTGCTCGGAGCAACCGATCTCACCGCAGTCCAGCGCTGGATCACGTCCATTCAGCTCTGAATTCCCTATGTCTAAACCCCAGGCACTAACTCGATGTCGAAACCACGACATCCCAAAGGAAAGAACCATGAAATTTGGAAAATCACTATGCTGGACACTCCTCCCCACCGCATCGCTTGCGATGGTTTTCTTGTCAGGTTGCGAACCCACAACCTCGTCCAACAAAACCGCCTCGACCATGTCAACCAAGGAAAGCGAGTCCAGTGGACCAAGCACCTCTTCCAACCCTGACCATGGCGATGGGAGCCCTACCGATCACGGGCATAAACCGGGTGCCCATGGAGGGATAATGGTCTCCCTCGGACGGGACAGCTATCATGTCGAAGCGGTCATTGACTCGTCGGGCGCCATTCGCCTGTGCACGCTCGGGCAAGACGAAAGTCGGATCTTCGAAGTAGATAGCCAGACCCTCCAGGGGTTTGTCAAAGCAGTAGGGGATACTGATTCGAAGCCGATTTCGTTTGCCCCAACTCCTCAGGATGGAGACGCTGCAGGGAAGACCTCGTTGTTTGTCGGTCAGCTACCAGACAACATGACGGGAAAGAGACTGGATATCACGATTCCCAATATCCGAATCGAAGGAGAGCGATTCCGATTAGGTTTCGTCTCCGGCGTGGATGCGCATGGGGCCGGTTCCGAGATGCCGGAGAAGATGGCGGCTGGCGAAGAAAAGGAATTGTATCTCACCCCTGGCGGTCGCTATACGGCGGCTGATATCGAAGCGAACGGAAACACGACCGCTTCGCAGAAGTTCAAGGGACTGAAGTCAGCACACGATATGAACCCCAAACCGGGGGATCGTATTTGTCCGATTACAGAAACGAAAGCGAACCCAAAGTTTTCGTGGACTATCGATGGTAAGTCCTATCAATTTTGTTGCCCTCTCTGCGTCGACGAGTTCTTGAAGTCAGCCAAATCGTCGACGGAACCGTTGCCGGATCCAGATACGTTTGTCAAAAAGTAATTCCGCGATTGAAAGGAATAGAAGCCATGACAAGCGGAGCGTTTCCGAGGAATGAGCAGTCCAACCATGGGAGGAGAAGAGGATGGCGCCTGCTCGTCACTTTCTCCCTCCTTGTGTTTCCCGCGAGTTTGCTTGGACACGAAGGGCATCAACCTCTCCCCTCGAAAGGCGTTCAGGTTGACACGCAGACAGGGCGAATCACCCTCTCCGCGCAAGCCCGAGAAACTCTGGGGGTTCGTTCCGAGGAAGTTACATTGGGAACCGTTGCGTCTGCGCTGCAAGTGTACGCGGACACCGTCGCTCCTTGGCAAGCGAAAGCGGTCGGTTCGGCACAGCTGTCAGGTCGCATCTCGAAGCTTCTTGTCCGGCCTGGTGATTTCGTCTCGGCCAATCAAGTAATTGCGGAACTGAGCAGTCGCGAGTTGGAAACGATCAAACTGGAGTTTCTCCAAGCCCAAAAGGAAACGGCCCTCAATAACCGGCTTTTGGAGATCACGCGCCCCACTGCCTCCGCTGGCGCCGTCCCCATGCAGCGTCTATTAGACCTGGAGAATACACTCCAACAAAGCGTGAACCGATTGGAGATCGCTCGCATCCGAGCAGCCACCCTGGGAATGAATTGGAACGCCTCCAATCCCGACGAGACGCTAGAAGTCACACACCAGATCCGCTCACCTATCGCAGGGCAAATCATCCACACGGATCTCTCCGAAGGAAAATACGTCGAAGCCTTCGAACATCTCTTCGAAATTGTAAATACGGATACCAGCTGGGTGCGCATGCAATTGCTGGAGAAGCATGCGTTTCGTGTCGCGGTCGGTCAACCCGTGAAACTCCAAATCTTAAATTCGAAGATCACCTCCGAGGGGACAATCGAACGGATCGATGCGAGCATGGATCCACAAACGCAATTCATTTGGGCCTGGATGACCGTCGCGCTCCCCGAGATCGTTCCTGGCCTTGTGGGTCGAGCGACGATCCACACGTCGACGCAAGATGCAACCCTGACGGTCCCTCAACGCGCTGTTTATAGCGACGGTCTGCAATCCTACGTCTTCGTGGAAGAGGCATCCACGAGGAATGCATCGGAATACCGAAAACGAATCGTCAAGCTCGGAAAGCGAAGACTCGCGGCGAACGATACGTTGCACCCAAGAGTCGAGGTGGAGCAGGGTGACATCTATCCGGGGGACCGCGTGGTGGTCGTGGGAGGTCATGAGTTGTCGAGCTTGTTCTTTCTAGGAGTCCTCAAACTTTCCGAAGACGAGCAGAAACGGCTGGGAATAGCGACCATCCCTGTCACCCCCAAGCCTATTGCACGTACGGTTCAACTCCCCGCCACAGTCACTTTACCTCCCGAGGGCAGGAGTATCGTCTCGTCCCAGCTCGACGGGACCATCCGATCCCACACTCTCAGTCCTGGCCGCGAGGTTCGTGCTGGCGAGCTGCTGATGGAGATTGCGTCTCCCGAATTCCATAAACTTCAGCTCGATTTACTGACAGCGTCGCTCGAGGCATCGCTCGCGCGCCATCGCGCGGAGCGACTCGAAGAACTAAAGGGTGATGCCGTGTCGCTCCGTGTCGCAATCGAATCCCGATCCCAAGCGGAGCAGTGGGGGGGCCGCGCAGAAAGCTTGAAGCGCCAACTCGCCACCATCGGGCTCTCCCACTCTGAAATCGATGCAATCGTCAACGAAAGAAAAGTTTGGGATTACCTTCCCTTGCGCTCCGCCATCGATGGCAAGATCTCGTCTACGGTTAGCACCCTGGGAGAGACGGTCGTCGCCAACCAACCGCTCGTGGAAGTCCAAAATCTCGACTCGGTCTGGATCGAAGCTCATGTCGCGGCCTCCGAGTCCGGGTCCATTCGTCCAGGGAGCAAGGGCATTGCAACGATGCTCTCCAATCCCGAGATATCGGTACCAGTGATCGTAACGCGCACGGGACCACTCGTCGACGCATCGACTCGAACGCAAAGGATATGGCTCGCACCCAGTCCGGAGGCACAATCCCTCCCTTTGCAGTCAGGGATGCTTCTTTCGGTCGCCATCTCGATGGGAGAGGGTGCCACCACCCTCGCAGTTCCTAAATCCTCCTTGGTTCGCGACGGACTTCATACGTTTGTATTTGTAGAGAAGGAAAAAGGTTACATCGAGCGGAGGCGCGTGGAAACAGGTCGGTCTGATGGCTTGTTCACCGAGATTCTCAGCGGTATTCGCGAAGGGGAGGCGGTCATCACGTCAGGTGGCCGTGATTTGCAAACCGCATACGCATCCTTGAGGTAGATCAACGTGTTAGACGGAATCATTCGCTTCTCGCTCCATAATCGCACCATCGTCGCGATCGCGTCCCTCCTGGTGGCCATCGTAGGCGGCTCGCTTCTGAGAGTCATGCCGGTCGACGTCTTCCCCGATTTGAATCGACCTACCGTAACCATCATGACCGAAGCACCCGGTCTCGCTCCCGAGGAGGTCGAGGTCTTGGTAACGCGTCCTATCGAATTGCTCCTCAATGGTGCGACGGGTGTCAAACGCGTTCGTTCTTCGTCAGCGATCGGATTGTCGATCATCTGGGTCGAATTCAACTGGGGTACCGACATCTTCATCGACCGCCAGATCATGAATGAGAAATTGCAACTGGCCCAATCCCGACTTCCTCCTGGTACCACCCCAACCTTAGCACCGATCTCATCCATCATGGGTGAAATCATGCTTATCGCGCTGCGGAGTGACTCGACTCCTTCGACCCAAGAAGAGGCCGACGCGAAAGCCATGGAGCTTCGAACTTTGGGAGAATTCACGGTTCGAAATAGACTGCTCGCAGTCGAGGGCGTATCGCAAGTCTCCGTGATGGGCGGCACTCTTAAACAATATCAAGTCCTTACGACTCCCTCCAAGCTCGCTGCTCGCAATGTAACCCTCGAGCAGCTGACCGATGCGACAGCGAAGGCAAATGTGCTGGCAGGGGGCGGTGTTATGAATCGCGGGGACAAAGAATCATTGCTTCGCATCCAAGGCCAATCCCTTACGCTCGAGGAAATTGCAGCTACTCCGATCGTGTGGCGCGATCAAATACCGATTCGCATCGGCGACGTTGCGGACGTGCGGCTAGGGGGGCCGGTCAAACGGGGTGATGCTTCTGCGATTGTCAAAATCGAACCCGATATCGACTTCGCGGTCCTTCATCCAGATCGATATGAATCTAGCAAATCGGCAATCCCCTCTCTCGAGCCAAGCGGCGAAACCGCCCCTGCTAGCTCTCTGACCTACCGCGAATTTCGCGGAGGTGCTGCTGTGATGCTCACCGTCCAGAAGCAACCCGATGCCGACACGATTCAGTTGGACCAACGGATCGACACCGTGCTCGCATCCCTGCAAAAAGAGTTGCCCGCCGATGTGAAAATCGAATCGGAGATCTTCCGTCAAAGTCACTTTATTGAAGCCGCCGTTGCGAATGTCAGCGAAGCGGTTCGCGATGGCGCAATTTGGGTCGTGGTTATTCTCTTTTTCTTGATGGGGAATTTTCGGACGAGCGTCAGTTCTTTGACCTCCATGCCCCTATCCATCCTGCTGACCATCATTGTCTTCTATCTCTTCGATATCACGATCAACACAATGACACTCGGGGGAATTGCCGTTGCTATCGGCGATTTAGTGGATGACTCCATCGTCGACGTCGAGAATATCTATCGGAGACTTCGCGAAAACAAACAGTTGCCTCTAGCGTCGCAAAAGGATTCTCTCGACGTTATTTTCTCTGCCTCGAGCGAGATTAGGAATTCGATCGTCTACGCCACGTTGATCGTCGTCCTGGTCGTCACCCCCCTGTTCATGATGTCGGGCATTGAAGGGCGATTGTTCGCCCCGCTTGGTATCGCGTACATCGTGGCTTTGATGTCCTCCTTGGCTGTGTCCCTGACCTTTACTCCTGTATTGGCCAGCTTCCTATTGCCGAAAGCTCCCTTCCTCGCCAACAAGCGTGAGCCACTCTTGATGCGTTGGCTCAAGCACGCCGACGAACGACTGCTGCGTTGGACTTTGGATCGTCCGCGGTTTGTGATTTCCATCGTGGGAGTGATGGTGATGCTCAGTTCCCTTACACTGCCTTGGATGGGAGGTGAATTCTTACCTCCTTTCAATGAAGGAACCGCCACGGTCAATCTGAGGCTTGAGCCAGGAACTTCACTTGAGGAAAGCCAACGTGTTGCGAGCAGAGTCGAGTCCATCCTCTTGGAGGTACCAGAAGTCTTGTCCGTCGCGAGGCGCACGGGGCGGGCCGAACTCGACGAGCATGCCGAAGGGGTCAATAACACCGAATTCGAGATTCGCTTCGCCGAACACAAACGCGAGAAAGAAGGTTGGCTTCCTACAATCCTACGCGCTATTCCGATTGTGCACTTATGGAGCTACGAATACCGAGGTAGACCGCCGGAGGTGGTCGTTGCCGACCTTCGCGATCGAATCTCCAGTATTCCGGGAGCAGCCGTCAATATTGGGCAACCGATCTCGCACCGACTGGATCATATGATGTCGGGTATCCGGGCCCAAATTGCGGTCAAGGTATTTGGCAACGATTTGCGTGAACTGCGAACTGCTGCCTATGACATCCAAGCTCGCATGCAGTAGATCGAAGGAGTCGTCGATCTTCAAATCGAGCCTCAAATCGAAATATCGCAGCTGCAAATGCGGGTGAAACGCGAAGAGGCGTCCCGGTATGGGCTTGCTCCGGGGGACGTCGCCCGGGTTCTCGAAACGGCCTTCAAAGGGAATGTGGTCTCGCAAGTCATCGAGGAAGACAAATACTTTGGGCTGGTTGTCTGGTACGACGAAGAATCCCGCCGCGATCCCAGTGTGATCGAAGAGACACTGCTCGAAACACCGTCCGGTGCGAAGGTAGCGCTATCGCAGGTAGCCGAAATCCTCGACACCACCGGACCAAATGTCCTCAATCGGGAAAATGTCCAGCGACGAGTGGCTGTCTTTTGCAATGTGCAAGGACGCGACTTGGCGAGCGTCGTCCGCGACATTCGGGTTTCACTGCAACCTATCGAAGAGTCTTTGCGGGCATTGCCTGGCGAATACTATCTCGACTTTAGCGGTCAATTCGAGGCCCAGCGCGAGGCAACGATTCGCTTATGGGGACTGGCGGTGCTCAGCACGGTGGGTGTCTACCTGCTGCTCATCAAAGCGTTAGGTTCCCATCGCTCCGCGTTGCAAGTCATCGCGAATATCCCCTTGGCCGCGTTTGGCGCGGTCGTCGCGCTTCTCATTGTGAATCGCCCCGATATGGCCGAGCTCGCCGAGCATCCCTGGACCCAATGGCCCTCGATATGGATTCAGTCAACGCACTTGTCGCTCGCTCACTGGGTCGGCTTTATCACACTCATCGGGATTGTTAGTCGAAATGGGATTATGATGATTTCGCACTATCAGCACTTGATGGACATCGAAGGGATGCCCTTCGGAAAAGAGATGATCATTCGCGGCAGTCTGGAACGGCTGGCCCCGGTGATGATGACGGCGATGACCAGCTTTATTGGGCTTGTCCCCCTTCTCTTCGGTGAGGGGGAGCCGGGCAAGGAAATACTCTATCCTCTCGCCGTTGTCCTCTTCGGTGGAATGATCGCCTCCACCGCCCTCGATCAGATCGTCACCCCAGCGCTCTTCTATTTATTCGGCTCCCGATCTGTCCGTTCAAAAAAACCGGTTTCCCCCTAGGTGTTGTTCCTTTACAACCAATAGCCTTGGCTTCCGTCCCTATCCCAACTTGTCCATTCCAGCAGTTGCTGTCCCTTCACTAGGTGTCACTTTATGCGTTGCCTGGGGTCTGCAGAATCGGTATTGCAGCGGCATCTCTGGATGCGGTATCGGCCAGGTCATGAGAGTGAAAACCTTATTACGAAACGTTAACTCGCTTTTGTGCCTTTTGGCTCTTTCAACTGGTGGGTGCACTCTGACTCACTCGCAAAAGCCAAACAAGACGTATGACGTACGTTGGCATCCTGTGAAGTCCTGGTTCGATAGCATTCTTGGCGACGATAAACAGGATCAACTGTGGAAGCAAGGGGTTGGATTCAATAACCCAAACTCCGAACGCATCCGACAGGAAAGACAGAATTAGCGAATGGTCGCCCGCTGTCAAAATCAATAAATCGGTACGTTTTCTTAGGCAAGCCACATGCGGGTGCGCAGCATCGCGGTGCTCCTGGTCATCATCGTACTCCTACTCGGTTGGCCTCCGACACGGCTTCGCTCGGTTGAAGGAATCGGAGTAAGATCGAACTCGCATCGTTGGGGGCAGCGACTCGGTCGGTTCGATTGGGGGTTCTTCGAGCACGAGTGGGAGCACGAGCACGAGTGGGGGTGGGGGTAGGGGAGGCTAATCTTTTCGCAAGGACCAATCGATCGCGTTCTTGAGCAACTGGGCAAAGGCAGGTTGCTCAAAGTCGGAAACGTGACCCAGCGAGGTGTAGAAACTGCGGCCACCGTTCGCCCGCTGGAACGTCCAAGCCACCGGCTCTTGATTGCCATTTGGGATCCTGCCGATCAAAAGAGGCTTTGCCCCACTCTTCAACGGGGAGACTTGATAAAGCGAACCTTTGGATACATAGCTCTTGCTCGGTTGGCTCTCCCAGCTCTTCAAAATGGGGTGCGAGATATCCGACGCGAGCGACACCGTCGTCGCGAGATCGTTCGCATAGTGATTGGTGTAACTCCCACCCCAAACCTCTGCATCGAACTCGGGCCAGCTTGCGACCCCCGGAGCGGTCTCTCCCTTTCGAAGTGAAAAGGCATGGCTGGCCGTTCGAATGCCGATCATCGGCTTTCCCGACTTTTCAAACTCGCGCACGACCGCCAGCGATTCTGCAACCAACGGACGTCGTCGCACGCTGACGAGCAATGCATCGGCGTCGCGGATCGCCTCGATACCCGGAACCACAGCAGGCTCGGTACAACTGCCAAAGATCCATCGCAATCGGTACTCCTTGCCCAGCTGCTGGATGCTCCAGGGCGGAAGGGTCTTCTCGGTCGAATACTCATCTTCGCCCATCAGTATGGCGACCGTGGGCCGCGTATCCGCTTGGAATCGAAACGGCTTGCCTCCCAGGATTTGATCGCTCGTGAAGGTCGAACAAACATAGCGTTCGATATGGTCGATGATAAGATCGGTGCCGGTGAAGTGGCTGACGTACGGTTCGCAGTTCGGATCGTACATCGTGTCGGTCAGATCGGCGATCAAGGCTGTTCTCTTTCCAGTTTGCACCATCCTTCGCAAGCCAAAGGGGCGGCCTAACACACACATATTGGTGTGAACCCCCGCGAGGATCACATTCTCGATCCCTTTTGCCTCGAGAATACTCCAGATTTCCTCCCCCTTGTCGCTGATGAAATCGGACTCGGATTGGATCGTCAATCCTTCGTGCTGCTTCAACCAAGGAGCCTTCGGATTGCGTCCCATCCGAACAAGCTCTTGCACCCAAGCGGCATGTTCCTCCGGCGTGTCATCCTCGCCGCCATTGGACTGATCAATGGGGTACTTTCCTTTTTCTTCCTCAGGAATGCGATAGCACCATTCCCGAATCCCTTCCGGCAACCGATCCGCCTTGGCAATCTTCTGGGCTCGTTGACGCGCGGGGTGTCCTTCATAAGACTTCATGCAGTCGCTGGGGGCGTGGATGACCGTCACGCCCCGGTCTCGCATCGACTTGACGGTTTCCTCCATGCGAGGAATGAGTTCATTAACCCGCAATACGGCCCGACGGCAGTGATGAGAGTCCCAGACATCGCACAAAATGAGAGCCGTCTTTTTCGGTTCCCAATTTTGTTGAACCGAAACACGGTGGTATCGCCCCGATCCCTCAGCGGATTCGACCTGTCGCGTCAACTGGAGTGAGAGAGGGGAAGCGGTTTGAAAGCCGAGCAGAAAGAAAGCAACAACGGTAGGAAGCATGCTTGTCACGCCTTGGAAGGAAACCGACGGGGTAGGATCCCGCCAGTATAAACCATCCAAACCAGGGTGTGGTGCAAGTCCCGTGTTACGATTCCTCGTTGCCGCGCAATTTCGCGAGAACGCTAAAGTCCTCGAGGGTGGAGGTGTCGCCAATCCCTTCCTTCCCGGAAGCGATGTCCCTTAACAATCGCCGCATGATTTTGCCGCTCCGCGTTTTAGGAAGCGACGAAGTGAAGCGAACGTCGTCAGGCACGGCCAAGGCTCCGATTTCCTTTCGAACGTGTTTCTTCAATTCATCGCGGAGAGAATCGCTAACGACTCCATCTTTCAAGCTGACGAAGACCGCAATGGCCTGCCCCTTGATGTCATCCGGTCGACCGACAGCCGCTGCTTCCGCCACAGCAGGGTGGCTCACCAATGCGCTCTCGACCTCGATGGTGCTCAATCGATGCCCCGACACATTGATCACGTCATCGATCCGACCCATGATCCAATAGTAGCCATCCTCGTCATGACGAGCGTTGTCACCGGTCAAGTAATGATTGGGAACGCGAGTCCAATACTGCTCGACATAGCGTTGGTCATCACCCCAAATACCTCGAAGCATACCGGGCCACGGCTTGGCAATGCAGAGCATGCCGCCATGGTGCACATCGACCGGCTGGAGCGAATCGCTCAATGTGGCAGGAACGATCCCGGGCAGCGGAAGCGTGCATGAGCCAGGTTTGCAAGGAATCGCGCCGGGGAGCGGGGACATCATGATTCCTCCCGTCTCGGTTTGCCACCAAGTATCAACGATGGGGCAGCGACCACCACCGATCTTGTTGTAATACCACATCCAAGCCTCGGGATTGATCCCCTCCCCAACGCTCCCCAACAGACGAAGCGAGGAAAGATCATGCTTCTCGACATGATGATCTCCCCATTTGATAAAGGCGCGGATCGCAGTAGGGGCGGTGTAAAGAATGGTTACTTTGTACCGCTCGATAATGTCCCAGAATCGATCTTCTTCAGGCCAGTTCGGCGCCCCCTCGTACAGAATTTGTGTCGCCCCCGCTGCCATCGGTCCATAGACGATGTAGGAGTGACCGGTGATCCAACCGCAATCGGCCGTGCACCAATAAATATCTTCAGGCTTGTGATCGAACACCCACTGGAACGTCCGCTTGGCATACAGATTGTACCCTGCGGTTGTATGAAGAATTCCCTTCGGCTTACCGGTCGATCCACTGGTATAGAGGATGAACAGTGGATCTTCGCTGTCCATCGATTCGGCGGGCGAATCGGTGGGTACATCGGCAATCAAATCGTCCCACCAAACATCGCGGCCCGGCTGCATCGGCGCTCCGTGCCCCGTGCGTTTCAATACAACGCAGTGTTGCACCGAAGGACTTTTTGCCAACGCCGTATCAGCGGTCTCCTTCAAATTAAGGACTTTGCCTCGACGATACCCGCCATCGGACGTGATGAGCAGTTTGACTTGCGCGTCGTTATTCCGATCCGCGATCGCCTCCGCGCTGAAGCCACCAAAAATAACAGAGTGAATCGCTCCGATACGAGCGCATGCGAGCATGGCGATCGGCAACTCAGGAACCATCGGCATGTAAATGCTGACCCGATCCCCTTTTTGAATACCAAGCTTTTTCAGCCCATTTGCAAATCGACATACTTCGCGATGCACATCGCGGTAAGTAAGGGTTCGCTTCTCACCAGGCTCTCCCTCCCAATGGAATGCAACCCGATCTCCATGACCCGCTTCCAAATGCGCATCCAAGCAATTCGCAGAGACGTTGGTTTGCCCGCCGACAAACCACTTCGCATGAGGTGATTGCCAATCGAGAACTTTGTCAAACGGCTTGTACCAATGCAGATGCTCAACCGCTTCTTTGCCCCAAAAGCCTTCGATATCGGCCACGGATTCATCGTAAAGCGTTCGATACGCTTCCATGGAGCCGATGTGGGCTTTCCGTGCAAACTCCGCACTTGGGGGAAACACACGTGTTTCGTGCATGACATTATCGATTTGCCCGGCGGAGCTGTCTTCCATTGCGTTACTCTAGGCTTAGTGGAGGGAAAGGGGGCGTTAAGCTTCGAAGATTCTGTTCGAGCCGCTGCATGCTGTCAAATCCCATCCCAAGAATGACGGGATGGGATACTCGACGCGAACGATTCCATCGATGCGATTTATTTGGTCAACGCTGGGGACGCGGTGAGGGAGAAAGCTTCCTCCACCGTCTTGCGTCCAAACGGTTTGACACCTTCAAACGGTCCGTCGACGCCCCCCTTGGGCCAATCGGCTTGATTGGCGTATTGCCCCTCGTCTCGATACTCGGTCTGTAGGCGCTGGATCTCAACCTTCAACGCGGCAAACACCTTCTTGTTCTCAGGCGAGAGTTTTTCTTCCCCTTCGAACATCAAATTGTTTTGTTCATTAGGATCGACCCGCAAATCGTACATTTCATAGAGTTTCTTATTCCAGTAGTAGATAAGCTTGTGCGTCTCGGTTCTCACACCGTAATGGGCCTGCGTGTTATGGTGCCCTGGGGAGTGGTAGTAGCGATAGTACACAGTCTTGCGCCAATTGGCGGGCGTCTCGCCCTGCAACAGTGACTTGAACGAAACACCTTGCATGAACTCGGGAATCTCACAACCAGCCAGGTCCAGCAAGGTCGGAGCGATATCGATATTCGCCACCATAGCTGTGGGTTCAATGCCAGATCGAATTCCAGGACCTGCTGCCAATAAGGGAGTTCGAAGACCGGGCTCGTACATGAAACGCTTGTCATACATTCCGAGCTCTCCCAAATACCAACCGTTGTCCGACGTGTAGATGACAATGGTGTTCTTTTCCAAATCGTTCTTCTTCAAATACTCCATGACTTGTCCAACCGAATCATCAACCCCCTGGACGCATGCCAGGTAATCCTGCATGTATCGCTGATACTTCCAGTGAACCAAATCCTCACCCTCTAGCATCTTGCCGTTCACTTCCAAACGCATGGGCGTTTCATTCAGCCAAGCATTGCGCTGTTGCGGAGTCAATCCTTCCGGTGGTACGAGTTTCAAGTCGCGGCGGGTTAGATCCTTCGCGACCGTTTGCTGGTTTTCGGGCAATGCGGCTGGACGCGTCTTGTAATCATCGAACAGGGTTTTGGGCTCGACGAATTCCTTGCCAGCAAACAACGCCTTGTTCTTTTCATCGGGATCCCAAGCACGGTGCGGTGCTTTGTGATGCAGCATCAAGAAGAAAGGCTTGTCCTTGGGACGATTCTCCAAAAACTCCAAACCCAGCTTTGTCGTTACTTCGGTGCAGTGGCCTGCAATCGTCACACGCCCCTGGGGCGTGACGAAGGCGGGATCCACGTAGGAACCTTGGCCTGGTAAAACGATCCATCGGTCAAATCCAGTGGGGTCGGATCCCAAATGCCATTTGCCGATCATCCCGGTGTGGTAGCCATTCTTTTGCAAATGCTTCGCAACGTGATCGCGCGAACCGTCAAACCGATTGAAAACCGGAACACCATTGAGGTGCGAATACTGACCGGTGAGAAGGGTGGCGCGGCTTGGTGTGCAAATGGAATTCGTCACAAACGACTGCAAGAACTTCGCTCCCTTGGTCGCCAGCTGGTCCAAGTGAGGCGTTTGATTGACCTGCGAGCCGTAAGCACTGATTGCCGCCCTCGCATGGTCATCGGAGAAGATGAAAAGAATATTCGGTCTCTCCGCCTTAGACACCGCGGGTAGCAACGCCACGACGCAGGGAGTCAACAGCGTCCACAAAAACATTCGCCGATATCCGAACATGAAAAACCTCGTATGCGGTTTGGAGTTCTGCTCGGGCCAAGCAGGTTATCTAACAGGAACGATCCTATTTGCAGTTCAAAGGGCACCCGAACTGCAACTCCTCGGAGTCGGAATAGCAGCGGAAATGTCGGATGTATTGTGACTGCAGCTATTTCGACGAGCAAGTAGCCTGGGTCTCTTCGCTCACTTCCAATTCGGGCAATCGAATTCGAACCCCACCTTTTCCGAATACGATGGGAATGAGCTCTTTGGAAATACCTGCGTCATACGTGAGTCCGTAATACTTGTGCGCAGGGGCAGAAAGCCGGAGAACCAGTCGGAGCAAATGCACACGAAGGGCCTGCCACCAAGGCAAGTCGGGTTGACTGATGATTTCTTCCTCTCCGACTTCAACGATCCATCGTTCCGCCGAGATGTCGATCAACCCGCGACGACGGAGATCTTGCAGGGCCCCGCGGATGTCGGTCTGCTCCATATAACCATAGGTGACGTTTACTGCATAAATGTCGTTTCCAAGCTTGATGACTTCGTAGCGACGTGCATCGTCGAAGGTCGCCGTGGAGATTTGATGGATGTGAAACAACGTGATGTTGGAAGGCAGCACCCCGAACTTCTTCAAGAAAACTCGCAAGGTCACGGGTGTGTAATCATCGAGCGTCCGGATCGGTTGCGAACAAAGAAATACGACGGCGCGATCGCTCTCGACCAGCCGTCGTCGACCTTGAATGAGCATCCTAGCCAAAGGGAGATTCTCGTTAATCGCGATTTGGATCTCGTCAACCTTTTCGCGAAGCATCACCAACCAATCGATCTTCTTCCCTTCGCGAAACCCGAAATCATAAAAGGCCCGAGCCATCTGCTTTCGCCCCCACTGCCACGTCAGCATGATGACAACCAGAACGGCCGCGATCGCGATCGGAAAGTAACCGCCGCTGGCGATCTTCATCAAATTGCTGCAGAAGAACAAAAGATCGATGGCGAGAATGGGACCGCACACCAAGTAAACCAACCACAGTTTCCAGTTCCAACGATAGTACGCAACGTAGCCAAACGTAATCGTCGTGATACCCATCGTCGCGGTCACCGCAATCCCGTACGCGGATGCGAGATTCCCAGCCGTGCGAAACATCATCGTCGCGACGACGCAACCGGTAAACAAAGCCCAGTTGACCGAGGGTATGTAAACCTGTCCTTCAGCCTCGTGGCTGGTATACCGGACCAACTGGCGCGGTGCGAAACCCAGTGCAATGGCTTGTTTCACAATAGAGAACATGCCGGTAATGAGCGCTTGGGAGGCGATGAATGCGGCACATGCGGCGACGATCAAGTCGAAGATGTAGAAAAATTGGTTTACTCCGTCCATCCCTGGAAAGTGCGGCGTGAGCGCGAAGTAGGTGTTGCAGCGCGATGGAACGCCCTGCTCCAGTAAGTATCCGACTTGACCGGCGTAGTTCACCAACAAACAGGGGAGCACGATCGAATACCACGCGAGCATCACCGGACGCCTCCCCGAAATCTCGGGAGCCACGCTCATCCCTTCGCAGCATACTTGATCCGTCCTTCGCATGAAGTGACCGATGTCGGCGTACTTGGCTTCCCCCCCAGTGATGGCCAAGACGACAACGCCAAAAATGGCAAACACACCCAGAGTCGGGAAACTCGTTACAAAGTCAAAGGCGTACATCGGATTGACGGCTTGAAAGACCTCGGGATTACGAAAAATCCACGGTAGTCCCTTGAGCGCAATCCACGGAAACCAAATGGAGAGCATGAACCAACCAAAGAATCCCCCCACTTTGCTCGTACCACGCCATTGTGGCTTGAAGAGAACAAACAAACTGATGAGAGTCGCGACAACCGCCCACTGCTCACCCAAAGGTTCGTACGCGCCCAACAGACTGATGGCAGGGGTGATCACTCCGTCCGCAGCGAGCATCCCCGCCGCCGTGACGACCAAAAATCCAATCGCACCCAGACCAAAAATCCTACCGGTATAGCCCCTTAATAATCCCCACAACGCAAAGGTTCCGCCTTCCCCTCGATTGTCGGCTCGCATGATGAGCAAGTCGTATTTGACAGTGAGGAAGATCAAGGCCCAGAAGACAAGACTCAAACTGCCGAGCGCTTCGGAAGGTGTGATCAATCCAGTTCCCCCCGACGCGATCATGACCGCGACCTCCTCATGGGGAAGATGATGGTTTTTGAGCTTGATCGTCTCTCGCGTCAGCTCCATCACGCAATAGAGAACACTCGTACCAATATCGCCATAGACTGTTCCAGCCGCTTCGCGAATCTTGGTCCACAACGAAGAAGAATGCGCGTTGAACGACGCATGCCCGTTGTCCGGACTCGCGGAAGCAGTAGAAGCTACCGGTGTGGACGAAGTCGAAGAGGTGGGAGAGGCAGGGGAAACAGATGAGCCGGAACTGTCTTCTTCTGGAATGTCCACGTCGATAGGTCCAAAAAGGAACGGCGTACCGAAGCGGTGAACGAGATCCATTCGACCTCTCGAAACAAGCCGCGCCGAGAGCCTTCGCTGATCCGCTCAACCCCGTCGTCGAAGTCGTTCGACGAATCAGTAGGCCGAGAATGCCGGGAACAACAATATCAACTCCCGGTTCCAGTTAATCATCCCCGACCGATGGGGTCTTGCAACCCCCCATATCTTTCCCAAACCAACCCAGACGCAACCGAACAACTAGCGAGAAAAGAATTCAAGAATTTCTTCCGCTATCCGCTTGCCAAAATCGGAGAAAAGGTAATGCTAAACATATCGCGAGCCGACAATATGTCGTAGCGAACATTTCGGAATGGTGCCATAGCCGCCAACCGAGCCTTTTAGACACAAGAATTGCCCCACTCAGCGAAAGATCGGATTTCGGGCGTGACCGATCTCAGTTGGGTGGGGCTTTTTCGTTTCCAAATGCTGGCAATGTATCCCAGGCGAACGGCCGGAACTTGATGGGTTTGCCATCCATCTCATCTTGGATCAAAGCGACGTGGGGCTCAAGCTTGTTGGCCGCGTTGGAGTCGATCAACTGATTGGAATCGTTCGAACTCATTTGCATGAGAACTCTCAATTCCAGATCCCGCATCGATTGTCGCGATAGCCAGCGCGCCAAGGTACCAGCGGAATCTGCCCATAACCAAATGTGCATTCCCACCGCCGGACCGTCCTTCAACAAATCGGTCAAGATGGCGTCGGGAGTCGGATTCGCCCCCCCATCCCCAAACGCGAATTCATCCCCTTTGCGCAATTCTCGAAATCGGGACAGGTTGGCGATGCACACCAATTGCAAGGGGTGCCGCTCGTCCGCCCTCTCCAATCGGCGTTCCAACTCGGTTTTGCACTCCAGAAAGAACGATTCCAACTCCCGCGTAGGGACGAGTTGGCAGCCCGCGAGGTTCGTGCACCGCTGCAGAACAGCCTGAAGCGAGGCGTCTTCCGTCCGAGCCCCATTCAATAAGAAAACCTTAGGACCCATTTCGATGAACTCGCTCGACGTGGAGTCCGACAGGGTCTCCCCTGCAACGTCCGATGCCGCGGATCGGCGAAGGGACTCCACTCCCTGAATCGTCCCTGCGAGGATGCTCGCTGCGACTCGTTCGTCCGGTCCGACCACGGCGATGTTTCTTCCCGCATTGCGCTGGATCCAATGGACCACCGGAGGATCGATCGAGACGCTATCGCCCAAAATCATAGGGAAGGCTCCATCGCTTGACTTGGTCGTGTCTCGCAGCAACCGCTCGACGCTCGGACCATCCCAAATCGCAGGCCGATGCCCTTCAAAGACAACGCAACGCCCCATGGGATTGATCGTCGCTTCGTGCGGAACCGGCGACGAGGGAATCTCGTGCAGGTAGCGCAGCTGTGTCTCTTTGTCGATGTACGCAACTTGGAAACCTTGATTGCTTTCGATACGCCCTCCCGATTCGTTATAGATCGCTTGCCCGGAGAACCGAAGTCTCTCCGCCGCCGTGTTGTCTTCTCCGAGAATGAGCATCGCGTCTGAACTATCGCACTGCAACGCAATGCGGACCGCCATCTGCGCTAAGGTCGTTCGCGGGAGCGAATAGGCCCCACCCAACGTTTGCGATGCGAGCACGAGATGGATACCAAATGATCGCCCCTGCCGAACGATCCGGTCCATGAGCATCGATGCCTGTTGCGAGATCTTGTCGTCCTCAACGAAAAGCTCTTGAAACTCATCGATGACGATGAGAATTCGAGGCATGCGGACTTCCGGACGCTTCTTTTCCAAACTCGGTAAATCTTGAACACCCCAACTTCGAAACGCCTCTCCTCGCGCGTGCATGATTCGATCGATGTACTCCAGGGTGCTGACCCCAAATTCCCGCTTGCTCTCGATGCCGATAATGTCTGCATGCGGCACCTGGGCCTCCGAGTAGACCTGAAATTCGACCCCCTTCTTGAAGTCGAGCAGCACCAATCGCAATGCTTCCGGTGAGTACTTCAAGGCAGCGCTAGTGATCATCGTGTGGAGCAACGACGACTTGCCCGAACCAGTCTTCCCGGCAATCAACACGTGCTGCGCGGTGCCAAAACCTAGCTTCAACTGCTGCGTCCGACCGGAAGCAGAGATACCAAGGGGAATCGCAAGGGATTCGGCGGACGAGCTTTCATGCCGCTCTTCCTTTTGCAACGCAATGGAATCAAAGGGAACGACGATTCGGCCCAGCTCGGAAACATGATCCAATTGATGGGCCATGATCTCTTTGATTTGCTCCGCATTGGGAGGTGGATCGAAATGGATCGGGGCCTGCCGAAGATCGTCGTGCCGCCACCGGCCGCGCGCGACTCCGCTATCGGATTCGAATTCCAAATGCAGACCGAATTCTTCTAGTTTCCTGGGATCCGCAAACGATGGCCAAACGTGCGTGCTGGAGAGCCGCAAAACGACCCCCACACCGCACCTTCCTCCAGCGGCCAAGATGGAACAAAGGGACTGCCAAGAACTGTCATCCAATCCAAACGGGAACTGGTCCCAAACAATCAAGCGATAAGGAATCGCCATGGGACCTGCCGTGAGATTGTATTCATAAAGATTAGCATGCTTGTCGCGAAGACTCTGCTGGATGATGTCTTCGCACGACCTCGCAATATTCGCCAATCGATCGGCGATGTGGAGCGGCTGCGTCCACACCCGATCCCCAACCAAATTCGGATCGATATCCGCGAGGGACATCAACCAAGAAACTTTCTTTCCGAGCCCCTGCGGATCGATGACGGTCATGCGCATCGCACCGGCAGGCAACGAAGTAATCGTTCGTAGCAATAGATTGGTGATGACTCCGTCGGTCGCGCTCTCGGTTTCGGGGGACCCGTGCAGCACCAGCGCGCCATGCGAAAGCAAATCGAACGCAACGGGCCACTCCTCACCCTCTGCTCGCAGCTTCGAACTGCACTCTGCCGCCGCCTCCGATAACGGGAGCTGAAGCGGACTCGAACCGATCTTCCAAATCAAATTCTGAGGGCCGCGTGGCCAGTTCCCTTGAACAAAACTTTCGGAACTCCAAGCCGGCTGCGACTCGCGAAAGAATTCATTGATGCGGCTCATCCAACTCGAAACCGTCTCAGCTCCCAACCGCCAACGGTCGGCATACCGGAGCTGTGCTCGGAGAAACTGGTTTTGCAAGTTCTGCACTTCCCCTTCGCGTTCCGCCACCAGCCCCGCGTTCTCTTGTTGAAAACGCTGCTGCATCAACGCGACCTTCGGTTCCCACTCGCGGTGCGTCGCGTCAAACTGCTCGCGACGATGATGGACCAACTCCCATCGGCGTTGCTGTTGATTTGCCCGCGTGGTCTCCGTGTCCGTCTCAAGCTTCTTTTGCAATGCCGCGCGGCCTTCTCGATAACGCGTCTCGACTCGCTCGAGCGCCAATACGTGATCTTGCGAGGCTTTCTCAAGATCCCGTTGATAGTTCTGATCTCCCAGCTTGGCACCGTGCGAGAGCCATTCCAAAACCTCTGCATGAAGTGCGTGCAACTCGGGTGCAAATCGTTGCAATGCACGACCGAGAAGCGGCCTGACCATATAGTGAAGGATGGCGGTCAGTACGAGCGAACCAATCGTTGCGAGTAGAATGACAAAAAGAATCGGAACCCCTACCCACCAACAAATCGCAGCGGAAACCAGTCCGAGAATGGGGCCAAGTGCCTGGAACGCGAGGTAGACTGTTCCCTTCGACTTGGCAAAACTTTTGACCCGTCCGATGCTATCGCTCAAATTGCGTTTGCGTTCCTCAACCGTCTTAGCCAAACGCTGCAAATCACGCGTTTGCTGGATTTCTTCCTGCGTGTTCAGTGGAAGGGAGCCCTGAACTTCCCCCATCGTCTTGCCTGTCTTGAGGAGCATCCATTCGTTGAGCTCCGCGAGGGTACTGGCCCAATAACGACGTTCGTTCTCCAGCTTGGTCCGAATGCTTTCTCGCAATTGCAGGGCGGCGGTCTTTGCACTTTCCAGCGATCGGTGCGCTTGCACGATATCGTCATCGCGTTGCTTCTTCAGCAACTGCTTGTCAGCAACGAACGCCTCTTTGAGCCTCTCAATCGTTCTCTTCTCACTCTCAACAGAAGCAAGAAACTCGCGTTCGGCATATTCCAAGGCCCGATCAAGCTCCAGATCCCAACTCTCCAAGTTGTGGTGCGACTGTTCCGCTTGACGAATACGGGTCGCTTGCTCTTGCTCCAGATATCGGTTGATCAACCGCTTCCGGTTTTCCTCCAAAATCTCGGTATCGCTCGACCAAGATTGCCGAAGCAAATCGACGCGCTTTCGCAGTCCTCGCAAGGCTCGCACTTGCGAACGAAAGAACCGTCCGTCGGACCGTGACTGGAGCAAACGTGGCCGAGTCATGGTAAATCAACCTGTCTAGCATAGGAGAAAAGAAAGCAGCCTCGCGCTACATCTCCTTCATTGTAGCACCCCAATTGAACCGGTGCAGCGTCGGCATTGAACTCCCGCTAGATCGTGGAGGAGTCGTGTGTAAGGCAGCGCAAAAAAGAAGCGTTGGGCCCGACCTACCTTACCCCTTGAGCCCCCAGTTCGACACGAAGGTTCGGTGGAACAGTCTTCGCGACCTTGCAATAACAAAAGACTTCACGAAGTACGCCTTTCTGGCAGACCATTGCAAAAACCCTTGCTTCGTGCTCCGTGAAACGGTGCTCCTGCTCCTGTTCCTGCTCCTGCTCGTAATCGGACAAAACGCAGCCGTACGGACCGGGCTTTTGCTATCAACAACTCGACGACATCCGGCTCGCGATGGAACCAACCGACCGAAACCGTATCCGAACGCGTAATCGATTACGTTTACCAGCACCGCGATGCAGAGCGGAATCAAGGAATTATTCTCCCGGATCGACGATCCAGCGTTTGCGACTGCCGAATCTTTCATCCGGTCGACCAAAGGATGAAGGACCACTCCCATTCCACTGATCTCAATTCGGAACATGAGTTGATCACACCGCTGGCGCGAGATGTGTCGAAGGGATAGTTCGGGGCCGCGATCACGAAACGCGCTCCGTCAATGATCTCATGCCGCAATCCATCTTCAAGGTACTGCGGCACAGTCGGCGTCGCGTAGATCAATCCAGATAGCGAAAATCGACGCTCGCGATGAGCAACAATGCGAACCGCTCCCACTCGTCCGGCGTGTCTCTCGATATCCATTCACGAGCTAATGCGACCTCACCAGCGGTTGCGGATCGGGAAAGAAGCCAGCGGAACAGTATTTCAATTCGCTCCTCGATGGAACGATCGGCAGGAGCCGCAGATCCGTTCGGTGCAGCCAGCTGCTTCGCCATCGACTCGGCACATTCTCGCGTAAACGGACTGTTGAGAATCGCTAACGCTTGAGGAGCAACCGTACTGACGTAACGCTCGCCCGACGAATAGCTGGGATTGGGACCATCGAACTCGGTGAACAGCGTGGGTAACGAATTGCGAAACCAAGGTCCGTAAACAGCTCGGAATCGTTCTCGGTGCTGGAAGCCATAATCCTCCTTCACCGCTTTGAGACTGTTCATCGAAAGAACCACGGACAAATCGAGAGATCCGCTCAGTCCCAACAACGTATCTCGTATCGATTCCCCGCTCATTCGCTTCAAATGGCGACGCCCAAAATACTTGTTGTCCGGATCCAATGCCTGATGCTCAGGCATCTCGGTAGCGCTGCGACGGTACGCATCCGACATCAAAATCTCACGAACCAACCATTTGGTCGACCATCCACGCTCCATAAATTGAGTCGCGAGCCAGTCGAGTAGTTCGATGTGTGCCGAGGATTCACCTGTCGTTCCGAAGTTATCGACCGAGGGGATGAGCCCTTCCCCCATCAACCAATACCAAACGCGATTGACATAAACGCGCGCCGTGAGCGGATTCTGTCGGGATGCGATCCATGCGGCCAATTCCAGCCTCCCATTGCTCTCGGCGGCTAAAGTGGGCGCGTCGGAAACCTCGACACATCGTAGAAATCCTCTCGGAACGACGGCCCCGAGCGAGTGAACTGACCCACGCACATGGATGGGGATATCTTTTGGCTCAGGCACAGGGATCAATCCCATCGACATGGGACGCTGAGCCAGTAATGCTGCCGCCTCTTTCGCCTTTCGCTCCAGTTCCGCGATCTCTTTCTTGATGGCTTCGATTTCCGATTCCGTCATCGCGGTACCCGGAGGTGTGACCGGTGCACTGGCTTTGTTGGGTCCATCACTGAGAAATTGAACGGCATCGACGATGACATGACCATCCGCATTTTCATTGGTGATCGTTACCGTGGCTTTTCCACCTAACTCAAACGTGAACTTGCCAAGGGAATGCCAAAGGCCATCGACCTTGGGTGCAACTTTTTGATTCACGTGAACGACGTCTTCCCCGTTGGCGCTCCAGATCCGCACCTTGGTCCGGGTGGATCGGTTCGCACTGGCGGTGTAAGCCATACGCAGTTCGTATTCCCCAGGGGCCATTTCCGCAGGTTCGAACACAATCGATTTCACATCGCCTCGATCGTTGTCGTCATGCAGATAACCGCTACCCACGTAAGGCTTCACGAAATCGGATTCGACCCACTTCCCAATCCGGCGAGCATTCTGTTCATCCAGCACCAGACCGGGCAACTCGCTCGGTTTCACGATGCTGGACGACGTGGCGGGAGTACTCAATTTCGACTTGAGAGTCTCGAGTTGCTTCTTCCACTTCTTGGCGTCCGCATCCGCTTGGAGAAATTGAGCCTCTTCGTGATCCGGCAAGGGTAGCGGCCGGCGGACCCACTTCGAAACGTTGTCGTGCTCGATCCCTTTCGAGGACTTTAAAATGCCTGCCAACGCGTAATAGTCGCTGGTGGGAATCGGGTCGAATTTGTGGTCATGGCATCGGGCGCAGCCCAGCGTCTGGCCCAAAAAGGCACGGCCTAGCACTTCGATTTGCTCATCGATGAAGTCCATCTCCAATTGCTTTTTGTCCTGCTCCTCCATGTTGGTATCACCGAGAACCAACATCGTGGTGGCAATCCATTGTTGCTGACGGTCTTGAACCGATGGAGCGTCCATGAGATCGCCCGCAATCTGCTCGCGAACAAAACGGTCGTACGGTTTGTCCGCGTTGAAGGAGTCGATCAAATACTGGCGATAACGCCACGCATCCTCGAAGACCAATCCTCGCAAGGTAAGCGATTCGGAAAAACGAATCACATCCATCCAATGCCTCGCAAAATGCTCACCAAATCGAGGCGACGCTAACAACTCATCGACCAAACGACGGTACCTGTCTTCCTCCGTTCCCGTCGAGCCCAAGCCTGACATCTCCCCTGCGGATGGAGTCCGGTCTTCGCGATCTCTCGAAACAGTCCAGCGCCGCACGTCGTCGGCGGGAAGATCCGACAGCGGCCGCAATCCAGTCAAATCGAGATGCACGCGTCTCGAAAGGGTTTCCAACCCCGCTACCGGCGATGCACTAAGGGCATTCTCTCGTCGCGTTCGTTCCAAAAAAGCATCGATAGGGGAAGTAGCGACTCCTGGAGGAACCACCACCTCCGATGCGATAGGTCTGTACGACCAATGCGATCGTGCGTCGTCCAGCGACATTCCCACCTGTGGCGTGCGCCCCGCCGCTTTCGGAACGCGAGGGTCCCTTGCCCCCGAGTTGATCCAACGTTGCAAAATCGCAAGTTCGGACTCGCTTAGCTTTCCATCGGGCGGCATCCGAAGCTTGGGATTTCGATAGGCAATCGCTTCGAGGAACAAACTCTTCTCGGGAGATTTCTCATCGATGGCGGGCCCGGAGTCGCCTCCCTTCGCCCAATCCAATTTCGAATCCAAACTCAATCCCCCGCTCACCTCGGTTTCATGAGAATGGCAGTCGAGGCACTTCTCGATCAGCAGCGGCCTTACTTTCGACTCGAAAAAGGCCTCAGCCTCCTTCGCATCAACCTTCACGGGTTCGGACGCAGGCGGATCTACAACCTGCGCCAACGCGAGATCGCAAGGGAAAAGGACAATGGCAATCGATGCCAAAGCGACGGCGCCGTACCTGGACGCCGCCCTTGGAACTCGAACACTCATGCTTCGCCGCTACTTGAGAAGAGATTCAATGGCTTCGACTTTTTCAGTTCGACGGCTGGAAAGAAGCTTGGATGCCTCCGCCCCAGCGATAGCCTCAAAGAATTCCCGTCTCTGAGCATCATCGATGAATCCCTTTTGATAATAGAAATTCACTTCACCTAGTTTTCCAAGCTGCGAGATCTTTGTGTCGGCCAGCAACTTCGGCATCCGGTTCTTCACCACCGCATCCTGGGTCAAGCGATCGGGCATAGGCTGGAGGGAGATGATTTCCGCCGACTTCTTGGCAACCGAATCCGCCGCGTCTTCTACCCCATCCTCCTCTTTCTTCAATCTCGCCCTCGCAACTGAGACACTCACCAGCGGTTTGGAAGACGCGATGACTTTGATTTCTTTCGGATCCTCTGCCATGTGAAGGACTTTGACTCGGGCCGTGTTGTTGACGATTCCCGTTCTGCGATTCAATACGATCTCGACATCAAAGACCATGAGAGCATCGTATCCACCTTCCTTCGAACGGGCGATCAAGTTCGCTTGCGTATCCGAGCCGATGTATTCCAAGCATGGTCCAAGAGGCGTCACATCCCCTGGAAGCTCGAAATCTTCAGCAACCCACTGAGGGGACGGCATCCTCGAGCCTTGCCCTCCCGGCATGGAGCCATTGAACCCGGGACCTCCGAAACCATTCGGTGCACCGGGGCCAAATCCAGATCCCACCGGTAGCTCCTCGCCGGAGCCAAACTGGCCCGGTGCGCTTTGACCAAAGTTCCCGCCTCCAGAATCTTGCTCGGCTGAGCCTGTGAACCCGCTGAGGCCACTCGCGATAGACCCGACGCCAGGTCCCCCACCCCCCTGTTGAAAGCGGAATGGCTGAAGGGTTGGGGTGCCGCTTTGACTGCCGCCCAAGTCTCCTCCTCCGAAAGCACTGTTCTCGCCGATGCCTGGTCCGCTACCCGACTCGCCATATAGATCACTGCCTGAGTTGCCAAAGGAGCCTGGAGCTCCGAAACCATTGCTTCCTGGCATATTGTTACCCGGCATGCGAGGTTTCCCTTTGTACGAACTCTCTTGAAACGCGACGGTCCACTTTCCTTCCGAATGGTGCGACCCAAACGCTTCGATCACGCGGGTCGCAAGCTCTCCTGCTGCATCGGTAAGCGGTTTGGCACCCACAGCCAAGGAAGGTTTGGCGGCACCAGGAGGCGCGATGCCCCCCTCCGCCCCATATCCTCCACTGCTTCCTCCTTCGCTACCGATGGATCCTGGCCCTGAACCACCTGCTGCACCGCCTGCTCCACCACCGCTCATGATGGATTGCAAATCGGTACCGATCGGCTTCAGGCTGGTCGCATTGCTCGGGTTGTCAAGCACCAACCCGACTGCGATCTTCATCCCTAGCACTGGACGTTTGTTCGCCGTGGACCAACGGTAAAGGTCCGCAATATTCATCGACTCTGCGTCATCGGATAAGAGAGACTGAGCGCTGAGCAAATCGTACGCGCGATTCCAATTCCCTGCCTCAAAGGTTAGCTTCGATCTTTCCTGGAACGACAGCTTCTTCGCCGCATTCGCAGAACCTCCCCCCATCAAACGGGATAACATCGCTGCCTCAGCTCCTCCCATTCCGGGTAAGAGCCCCCCACCCGCGCGATTCCCTTGCGCTCCATATCCCGCACCACCCGCGCTGCCAAAACCAGGAGCACCATATCCAGGCTGATCGCTACCGGGAGGAATGTATTCGGACTCGCCGCCGTAGCTCCCACCTCCGTTGTAGGCCGTCTCTTCACTCCCATAGGAGGAACTGCCAGACTGAGAACCTCCTGACTGTGCGCCCGCCGAGGAGCCGCCCGGATACCCCGCGGAGCTGCTCGCCGACTCGCTGCCGTATCCCGACCCAGACGAGGAAATTTCCAAGGAAGCCGTTTCGCTGCCTCCGGAAGCAGCCCCCCCACTCGAACTCGATTCGGTAGGCGTCGAACCACTCGCCGCGGTCGAAGTGGCAGGAGCTGGGGGAGTAGGACTGCTCCCACATCCCGTCGACAACATCCCCAACCCAAACGTTGCGATCCAAGCCCATGAACGATGCATGGCGTTAACTCCCGTGATTTGCTGAAAACCTTCCGCGGCAAGCTCCCATTATCCGTCGTCGCAAACCAAATGTCCACACTACGCAACCACCCCTCACCACTCCTTTCCTCTCTTTCTTTCTCCAGGCGAAAAGCTCAAACTCACCCACCGCAAGAATCACATTGAAAACGGGATTTTTCTCCCGCATGTGTCGAATTCAATCGCCCCCGTTCGATCACAATCGAACCCCGATACGAATCCACTCCAACCCAATACCTTCTAAGGAAACACCTATGCGCGTCGCTGTCTTGGTCAAAGCCACTCCCGAATCCGAAGCGGGAATCATGCCGGACGAAAAACTGTTGGCTGCAATGACGGCCTACAACGAAGCGCTCCATCAAGCTGGAATCCTGGTAAGCGGAGACGGACTCCATCCCTCCTCGCGAGGATTTCGCATCCGATTCTCCGGCGATCAACGCACTGTCATCGACGGCCCGTTCGCCGAAACGAAAGAACTTGTGGCTGGCTTTTGGATCTGGGAAGTGGATTCGCTCGAACACGCGATCGAATGGGCGAAGAAATGCCCCAATCCGATGCCCTCGGACTCCGAACTCGAAATCCGCAAGATCTTCGATGCCGCCGACTTCGGGCCTGAATTCACGCCGGAACTTCAAGCCCGAGAGGAACAACTCCGTATGGAGCTGGAATCGAGGGGCGGAAACTAAGCGGTCTCGTATCCCAAGTTCGGTGCAAGCCATCGTTCGACTTCACGCAAGGAAGCTCCCTTGCGTCTGGCATAATCGACCACTTGATCCTGAGTCAAACGATCAACTGCAAAGTATCGCGATTCGGGATGACCGAAATAAAACCCGCTCACACTCGCTGCAGGCCACATAGCAAACGATTCCGTTAATTGAACGCCGACTTGGTTAAGTGCATCGAGAAGTTCGAATAGGATTCGCTTTTCTGTGTGGTCCGGGCAAGCGGGATAGCCTGGGGCCGGGCGAATCCCACGATACTCTTCATCGATCAATTGCTCATTGGTGAGATTTTCTTCTTTTCCGAAGCCCCAATCCTGACGCGCTTTGGCGTGGAGTAACTCTGCGAAAGCTTCCGCGAGTCGATCCGCGATGGCTTTGACCATGATCGAATTGTAGTCGTCATGCTGAGCGACGTAGGCCTGTGCCAACTCCTCTGCATTGTGTCCCGCAGTCACCACGAACGCACCGAGGTAATCCTCCCTGCCAGAGTCGACGGGGGCAATGTAATCGGCGAGCGATCGAAAATCGTTCTGCCCCTTCCGCTCCCACTGCTGACGCAAAAAGTGGAAACGTGTCTTCTCGTGTTTGCGCGTCTCGTCGGTGTAAAGAATGACATCGTCCCCATCGGATGCAGCAGGCCAGAATCCATACACGGCATGTGCCTGCAGCGATTTCTTTGCAATGACGTCGTGCAACATCTCCTGCGCATCGTTAAACAACTTCTTTGCTTCCCCACCGACGTATTCGTCTTGGAAAATCTTCGGATACTTACCCTTCAACTCCCAAGCCATAAAGAAGGGAGACCAGTCGATGTATTTGGCTATTTCCTGAAGCGGGTAATCTCGCAGCACCTTTTCACCGAGGAACGAAGGGCGATCGATTCGAGCGCTCGACCAATCGGTTTGGAACTTCCGTGCCTTCGCATCGGCATATGGCAATAGCTTCACCTGCCGATTCTCATAACTCGCCCGCAACTCCGCTTGCAGCTTGAGATTGTCGGTAACGAACACATCCTTCTTCGAGCCGCCGCAAAGACTCTCGACCACTCCCACACTTCGCGATGCGTCGAGAACGTGTACCACGGGTTCGTTGTAATAGGGGGCAATCTTCACGGCCGTATGCTTTGCCGAAGTCGTCGCTCCTCCGATCAAAAGCGGAATCGACAACCCCTGTCGCTTCATCTCTTTGGCGACGTGGGTCATTTCGTCGAGACTCGGGGTGATCAAGCCGGACAAACCAATCACATCGACGGAGTTCTTGACGGCCTCTTCGATGATCTTCTCAGCCGAACACATAACCCCCAAATCGATGACTTGATAGTTGTTGCACCCGAGCACGACGCCGACAATGTTCTTTCCGATGTCGTGAACATCCCCCTTCACCGTCGCCATGAGTACCTTGCCTCGGAACGATTGCTCGGAAAGCCCGGCATCCCGCTTTTCCTTCTCCATGAAAGGCTGCAGATATCCGACTGCCTTCTTCATCACCCGAGCACTCTTGACGACCTGAGGCAAGAACATCTTTCCTGCACCGAACAGATCCCCAACGATACTCATGCCGCTCATCAACGGGCCTTCGATCACCTGCAGGCATCGATCGAATTGCTGACGAGCCTCTTCGGTATCTTCTTCGATGAACTTATCGATCCCCTGAATGAGGGCGTATTGCAGCCGCTCGACGACCGGTTTGTTCCGCCATTCCAAATTCTCGCCAGCCGCTTTCTTGCCGCCAGTTCCCTTCACCGATTCCGCAAAACCCAACAAGCGTTCGGTGGCATCGGACCGGCGATTGAGCAGCACATCTTCCACGCGCTCGAGCAAATCCTTCGGAATGTCTTCGTAGACAGCCAATTGTCCCGCGTTGACGATCCCCATATCCATCCCCGCTTGGATGGCATGGTACAGAAATGCAGAATGCATCGCCTCCCGCACGACGTCGTTCCCTCGGAACGAGAACGAAATATTGCTGACCCCTCCAGAGATCTTTACACCCGGACATTCTCGCTTGATCAAACGGCAGGCGTCGATGAAGTTCACTGCATAGTTGTCGTGCTCCTCAATACCCGTCGCGACGGTGAGGATGTTCGGGTCGAAGATGATGTCTTGCGGCGGGAAACCTGCCTCGTTCACCAGAAGATCGTAGGCTCGTTTGCAAATCCGAGCTTTCTCGGATGTCTCGGTCGCTTGCCCTTGCTCGTCAAAGGCCATCACGACGGCGGCCGCTCCATATTGACGTATCAACCGGGCTCGCCGCAGGAATTCCGCTTCGCCATCCTTCAAGCTGATACTGTTGACGATCGCTTTCCCTTGAACGTTCTGAAGCCCCGCCTCGAGCACTTCCCATTTGGACGAATCGATCATTACAGGGACGCTCGCCGCTACGGAATCCCCAGCGATCAATCGCAAGTACCGGGTCATGGCCTCGACGCCATCGAGCAACGCGTCGTCCATATTGATATCGATAATCACCGCGCCATTTTCGACCTGCTGCCGTGCGACCTCGACCGCTTCGTCGAATTGGTTGTTCCGAATAAGCTTGGCAAACGCTTTCGAACCGGTAACGTTCGTTCGCTCCCCCACCATGGTGAACTGGGTTTCCGGACGAAGCGTGCAAGCTTGTTGGCCGGAGAGACGAGTCCATACGATCGGCTCCTGATCCTGACGTGGCGTCTTGTGGCCCACGCGCTTGGCGATCTCCCGAATGTGAGCAGGCGAGGAACCACAACAACCTCCGACGATGTTGAGCCAGCCGTTATCGACAAAGTCCTCGATGTAATCCGCCATCTTCGCAGGGGTAAGATCGTACTCCCCAAACGCATTGGGAAGCCCCGCATTGGGATGGCAGGAAAGAGGGATATTCGAAACCTTGGCCAGCTCTTCGATATGCGGACGCATGACATCAGGCCCCAACGCGCAGTTCATCCCAACCGACAACATCGGAAAGTGACTGATGGCGTTCCAAAATCCTTCCACGGTCTGACCGCTTACGAAGGTTCTTCCCCCGTTGCTGAAGGTCGCGCTCACCATCACCGGAACCAACCGCCCGGTCTCGTTAAAGTACTCGCTGATCGCGAAAAGACAGGTCTTCAAGTTCAACGTGTCGATCGCTGTCTCGGGCAACAGCAAATCCACCCCCGCCTCGACCAAATGCTTTACTTGCTCCTTGTAGCTGTCCACCATCTCGCGGTAGGTGACATCTCGATTGGCCGCGTCATCCACCTTCGTACTGATCGCAAGCTGCTTCGTGGTCGGACCAATACTCCCTGCCACAAATCGTCGACGGGATGGATCGACCTTCATCATCCGGTCTGCAGCCTTCCGCGCGCAATCGACCGCCGCGTAGTTCAGATCGCGAACCAGCTCAAGCGGGAGATCGAATTCGATCATTCCGATCGGGCTGGCACCAAACGAGTTGGTCTCGACGATATCCGCACCCGCCTCGAAGTACGCGTAGTGAATGTTGGAGATGTCGTCGGGACGGGTGAGGTTGAGGATGTCCGAAAACCGAGCAAGGTCTTTGTGATGACCAGCAAACCGTTTACCGCGTACCGCCGCCTCATCCAGCTTGAGTTGCTGGATCATGGTCCCCATCGCTCCGTCGAGAATGTGGATGCGCTGGCGAATAAGGCTGGGAAGAATCTGCGCTGGGTTTTCAGAACGAAGCATCGGAAGGAATGGATCTTCAAGGGATCAAATGGGCCATCAAAGTGTGCCACAATTTTAGTGCAAAAGCCTTGCTTTGATATCCCCAACCCGCGAAGGAGCTACGCCATTCACCTAAAACTAGAGCATTCCAAGCCACTTTCTGCCGATCCAGAACGCGCTGAGCAACCCGATCAAAAGGGTCATAACGATTGGATGAGCCCAAAGCTGCCAACGTTTGGTCACCAAGGGGGGATCTGGTACACGCAGCAGTAGCTCGCCAAGTTCCCCTACTCGATCGATGGAGATGGACTCTCCCTGCGTGACTTTCGACAGCTCCTGGAGCACTTTCGGCTTGGCCGCCAAACCGACTCGCTCCTCGGCGCTCCCTTGGACAAAAAACTCCGCCTCCAACGTCTTGGACGACTCGGACGATGCGATCAAAACGCGATGCTTTCCGGCTTCCCGCACATCATAGCTTCCTTCGAACAACCCCCAACTATCCGTCCCCGCGCTCTGAAGCGTCAGCGCGGTCGATCTCCCTGTCGGTGTATCGATCTTCGTGGTGACCGTCCCCTTGGACAAGGGCTCCCCCGCATCGCTCATGACGTTTGCTTTCAACATCAATCGCTGACCCAAAGACGGTGAATCGGGACTGTAATAAAAACGAATCGTCTCCCCTTTGGCCATGTTTCTCTGATAAGCCATCCACCGGACAACTTGCCCCCAGAATCGATAGTGGTAACGGTCCTCGACTCCACGGCGCCATCGCCACGCTCCATCGGTCCCCATATAAAGGACCTTCCCTGCACCGAAGGTCTTGGTCACGATCAACGGTATGCGCCCAAACTCATTCGCGGACTCTTGATGCACCGCCAATGTCTCTGTCCCCGCCTTGGCTCGCAATACCGGAGCGAACCACTGAAACCCCGGCAAACCAGACCAGACTTGTAGATTGTCCTCCTCGGTGTCCGCCAGCTTCGTGAGCAAGCTTCTGCGTCCCGACTCGGTCAACTCCAAGTGCATCGCTAGCTTCGAGCCCGTACCCGTTGGATTCGTTTCGTCGAGGACAACAGGCAGCAACGGATCCAGCGGCGATGACAAGAATGTCGACTGATACCCCATGCTACCCGGTAAAAAAACAAGCCCCGTGGCTTGGTACTCGACCAACCCCTTTAACTGCTGACACTGCTCCTCCGTCAATTGCTTTTCGGCGATCCCGATGTCTCCCAAAAAAACGACGTCGAACTGCGCTAGCTCCTCGGGATCCGACGGAAATTCACTGATGTAATCCCGATTCCCTCCCCCCGGCTTCTCAAGCAATGGGTGCAATAACAAACAAGCGACCTCGACTCCAGGATCGCGGGACAACGCATTTCGCAGATAACGATACTCCCAACGCGGGGATGTCTCGATCAACAAGACGCGAAGCTTCTCCTGGCGAATGGAGATGGGGGCTTCGATGCTGTTGTTCTCCCTCAATCGCTCGTCGGGATGCGGCGGGATGGTGACCCGGATTGTGTAATCTCCCGGCTCTTTCGGCGTCCAAGAAACCGAATCGGTAGTTCGTGACATGGGCCTGACCCGAACCTCTTTGGTCTCCTTGTCCCCATTGCTGAACTCAACCGTCACCTGCGCCACGTGATCGCGCGACAACGAGGACTCGATCGTAAATGGAATGCGCAACGCTTTGCCTGCCACACCAAACGTCGGTGCATCCAAACTGATCGCCTCCAGATCTGGCAAACGTGTTTCCGATCCGAGGGGCACGGAAAAAATGGGAATGCCTCTCGAACGAAAACGAGAGGCTAACTCCACAGGCGGTTTGCCCCGATTCCAATCTCCATCCGAAACCAACACGACCGCTTGCACATTCGAATCGCGATCGAGCACCCCTTCCAACGCATTATGGATGTTGGTCCCACCGCTCGAACTCGCTTCCGTCCCCGCCGCATCCCCTGTAGCGATCGACGGAAATCCCTCCGCGGCGACCTGGAAACGATTGGAAACCCTAGACCAAAACTCCGGATTCTCCAAACCCTTCGCCACTTTGGAGCGACTTTGAAGCTCTCCGCCCGTCGCATCCGCGCTCAAGACGTCTTGGGTTTCCATACTTCGGGAACGGTCGACCAACACAACCAAGTTCGGCCTTTCTGTAGGACGGTACTCTGTCGTCCACTCGGGCTGCTGTAGCAAGAAGACCAATCCGCCAATCGCGGCCAGCCGAACCCCTTCCAGTACTAAAACAGCCTGCCGAAATTGACTTCTCTTCCAGTTCCAATACCCAAGCCCAAACGCCATTGCGAGGGCAAGAAACGAGACCGCGATCATGGCGGTGCTGCTGGAAACGGAGAGGTAGGAGGTAGGGGTGGGATCCATCAACAACAGTGTACTCGGAATGGCACCCATTGGAAAAAGGGGGTTCCGTATGCGAACGGAAATTGATCGAAACCCAGCCAGGACGCCTTTGGGTCGATATACTCACCCTTCTTACGCCCCTGCTCTACGTCCCTGTTCCATTCCCTTCAGACCGGAGATTCCCCAATTATGGGCTTCAGCCTCGGACTTGTTCTCGCCCTCGCAGCGGTCGTGATCTGCGTCTTTGTCGTGATCTTAGCAGCTACCCGGAAATCTTAAATCCGGTCGCTTCGACAGTAAAAAAGTTCAACTCGGCGTCGAATGTACCGACCCCCTGAACGATCACGTGCTGCCCTTTTTTCAGTCCGAACAATTGGTCAGCGGGACGCGCAAATGGCTTCCCTTCCTTCGACACCAATCGGACCACGACAGTAGGAGCTTTCGCCTCTCTCGCTCGACAAAAAGGGCAGCTGTCTGCATCGTGCTTCTCGTCACCCGCATGCTCGCCATCCGGGATCTCCGATACCAAGAACTCCGAGACATTCGGGTCGAATGTGTCTCCTTTGCCCGACCCGACCTTCGCTTTCATAACCAGAGGCTGCCCCTGAGACGGCGATCGGACCGATTGGTCGATCGCCTGCTCAATGCTAACGGCGGAGGCGGACAAGTCTTCTTGGAGCAGGATCGTCTTGGCTTTCTCGACGAGCGGATCCGCCTTAGGACCGCATCCCGCGAAAAGAATAGCTCCCAAAAATGGAAGATAAACCAGTTTCCTGACCATGCTCATTTCCTATCGATCTGGTTCGCTCTACGAAGCTACCTGACTATAGGTCCCATAGGTCCTATAGATCTCATGAGTCCTATGAGTCCTACTGGTTGATTTTGGGGAGCGATTCGCTCAAGCCCTTCAACTCTGCAAGCCCCCCTTCCAGGGATTCCTTGACATCGTCGAACTTCACTTCCTTCGAGTCATGCAACGTTTCGTCAATCTTGCTCATGACTTCAAACAAGGTCTTGGAAGCTTTCTCCAAGGTCTCCACTTTGGCAGCATCCATCGAGGCTGCCTTTGCAAGACCCGGGAGATCGTTCAAGTAATGTCCGATGTCGTGCAACTCGTCGTGCGCCGAATCGATTTCCCCTTTTTCCGCCGCGTCGCGAATCTTTTGGGCCGCTGCGACGGTCTTGTCAAAAACATTCTTAAGGGCCACAGCAGGTGGCTCGTTTGTTTTCACTTTGTCGCCCGCGTGATCGTGCCCCTCTTCGCCGTGCCCGTGATCATGCTCGGCACTTTCGCCGCCCGTTTTCGAAGCAGGTTTGGCATCGCATCCCACGAATCCGGACAACACGCCAGCCAATGCGATCGTCGACGCCATCAATCCAAAAAATCTCATACCTGCAATCCTGATAGTTCGATGTTTCTTAATTCCATGCCGGGCACGCCGAGCCACTCGAGGCCTCTAATATATCAAAATGGGTCCATGCTGCGCCTGCAAATCGCGATGCGCCGCGCCGGCCAATGCAATGGGATAGAATGCCCGCCCCGGCCTCACTAGCCTCGCCGACCTCCTGCACACCCAGTCGTGACCTGCTCGTATTCGCAACCGTCGCTAGCAGGGTTCAGTGGATTGGATATTTTCCGGGATCTGGATCGCATCTTCGGCCAGCAAATCGCCGACCTCGCCATGGATGGGGTAGAACCACCCCTTGCTAGCATTGACTAGACCTTGCGGCGGAATGGCGGAAAGAGTACCACCCACTTTCGTCTTGATGCGCCCCGATTCCGCCAGCAGCTGAAGCTCTGCAACCAGGGATGGATCAGCGGCCAGGAGCGGTTCGCTCGTGATGGGGCATCGAAGCAGTGGAAGGAGCCATGGGGTAATCATGCAAAACCTATCTAGGATTCGTATCGAAAACGGAGCGGCCCTCGGTCGCTCGTTCCCTATCGGCGCGATCTGCTGCGCGGCTTGGGCTGCCTTCGCGTTTTCTCCGCTATTGGCCCAAAACGCTCCACCTACAAACGGCCCAAACGGGGCCGCGGTCGGTCCAAGCGCCACGGGAGCGGATGGATTTGCTAGACCACAGCTGAGCTCGACCTTTACCGATTCGCGTACAGGTCAACTTTATGGCCGGTACATCATCTACGAAACCGTACCTGTTGTCACCTACCAACAACAAGAGGTCTCCGAACAACAATGGGTTCCCGAATGGGTCACCGAAGAAAAACTTCTCGGGCAAACGAACTACATCCCCATCGTCACCTACCAGCTCCAACTGCGATCGGAACCGACCCTCAATCCGTTTGCACCCCCTCGTCAATCCTGGCAATACGTCCCCGTTGTTCAATACCAACCGAACTTCACCCAAGTCAAACAGCCAGTGACGTACCAAAAGTACGTACAAAAGGAGGTGAAGAAATCGATCCCAGTCCTCGTTTCCCAATCCCAACCGCGCGCGAAGTTCGTCGACATGCCGATGCAAAACGCCGGTGCCGGCGCAGCACAAGTCGCTGGGGGTGGTTCGGTGCAACCTCCTGTTCCGACCAGACCGTTGGACACCCCGACTTATCCGTCTTCAGCCATCGTCATGACGCCACCCCCGGTTTACTACCCCAACACGGGAGGAGCTCCCAATAGCTCCCCGGCTAGCAATCTCGCCGCTTATCCTGCCTACAACCCCCAGTACAGCGGTTGGAACGCGACCAACCCCTGGCTCCTTGCTCGCCAGCAGTCGGCATCGAACATCGCACGGAACGTGAACAATCCGACCGCCAACGGTGGCTTGCCGCCAGGCAGCTATGGCACTTTGACTGCCGGTACAAATCCTCCTGCAACCGGAACCCCCGGAAATATGCCGGCGAACTATGGGCCGATGCTCGCAGCGCGACCGAATTTCCAATGGCCGCAACTCATGGGACGCACCGGTTCTCTCTTTCCAGGCGGATTGTTCAAATCGAATGCATCGACGCCAGGTTTCGGAACAAGTGGATTCGGAGCAAGTGGTTTCGGAATGGGGGGATACGGCACCGCGAACTCCGGTGCGACGTACGTTGCTTCCAATCCCAGTCCCATCGAAGGCGGCGCCTTGCTCCCCGTTGCCAATGCCACCGGATACCCCTTTACTTCCGCAGGGAACAACAGCGTTCGATTCATTCCCCGAACGGATGCCTACCCACTCGGAACCCCCAACAGCAGCTGGTCGATGGTTCCCGTCAACAACTACCGCGATCCAACCCAATCCGGAATCCCCGCATCCGTTCTCCGCTGATCCCCCTGCCCGAAGCACGCGCTCCGTCCTCCGCACCAACACCCGACAAAGAAACGACAGCGGAAACGCTCAACGCTTCACAGCGTGATGTTGCTACTCGTCGCTGCCTGTTTCCGAAGGTTCGAAACGGTCGTAGTCGAGAAGATTCACGACCGCTTGCCGGACATCTTGCTGTCGCATCAGCGATTCGCCGACCAACATGGCGTCGATCGATGCGTCTGCGAGCTTCTTCACATCCGCAGCCGTAAAGATCCCGCTCTCGGCCACGACGCTGATCTGGTTGGGCATCTCTCGCTTCAAGCGAATCACATGCTCCAAGTCGACCGCAAAGGTGTGCAAGTCCCGGTTGTTCACCCCCACCAAAAGGGTCCCCGTATCCAATACACGCTGCAAATGCTCCGGTGCATAGAGCTCGATCAGCGGGGTCATCCCCAACTGCCTGATGAGCGCATAAAATTCCTGCAACTGCGAACCATCCAAACACTCGGCAATCAACAGGACCGCATCGGCTCCCGCGACGCGCGCTTCATAAATCTGATATTCGTCAAGGATAAAATCCTTGCGAAGGACCGGGATGGAAACCGCCTCCCGAATCATGGTCAGATAGTCCAATCGACCTTGGAAGAACGGTTCATCGGTGAGCACGCTAATGGCTGCCGCCCCACCTGCTTCGTAATCCGTCGCAATCTGAACGGGCTCGAAGGCTGGTCGAATCATCCCTTTCGATGGACTCGCTTTCTTCACCTCGGCAATCAATCGCACTCGATCATGACCACGCAGTGCACCTAAGAAATCGCGAGGGGCGGGAGCATGCAGTGCCGCATCCCGCAGCGAAGGCAGGTCCCGCTGCTTTTTGGCATACGCGATCTCTTCCAACTTCTTCGCAACGATCCGGTCCAAGACAGTGGCCATGTGCGGTTCCTTGATCTGCTACGGCTACGTGCTAGGCGATGTCCGAATCGAATACGCGAACTTGCTTCCAGTTCGGCTTCTGCTCTGCGATGAACTGCAGGTGTCGCTCCGCGACTTGGTACTGGTCATGGGCTTCCCGCGACGCAAAGACAACGTTGAGCGCCACTTGGTAACCGTGGTCGTTGACCGGGCGTGCCAAGTCATTATTGAGTGTCCCGACGGAGAAGTAAACGACACCGGGATGGTCATCCAAATACTTCTTGCAGGCATCGACCAATTGCTGAACGTTCGCATCGGTTGGATCGTTCAACGTGAAGTAAACCATGTGCGCTAGCTGCATCTTATTTCCAATCAGTAGGTAAGAATCTCGTTTCCACATTTCGCCGAGGGAACGCTACCCCCCGGTGGCTCGCATTCTGTTTGGGACTCCCAAAACACTCCCCAACGAATGCACAATCAAAGTCGTTACACCAAGGAACTCTCGAAGGTCTTTTGGAGGCATGCCAGCCCCTTTTCGCCATCCTTGCCCGCGATGACGACGTTGACTCGCAATTCGCTGGTGTTGATCATCAACACGTTGATGTTGGCATCGGCCAATGCTTTGAACATGGCGATCGCGACACTGGTGTGGCTTCTCAGTCCGATACCGCTGACGGAAAGCTTAGCGATATCCTTCGACCCGCCGATCTTGCGGAACTTGTAATCCATCGCCTTGAGGACTTGCAGACAATGGTCCATCTGCTCCTCGGGGACGGTGAAGCTAATGCTCGTCTCCCCTTGGAATCCATCGCAACTTTGAACGATCATGTCGACGAAGACTCCCGCCTTGGCGACTTCCTTGAAGACCGTCTCCGCCAATCCTGGGGTGTCGGGAACACCTAACAAAGTAACGCGAGCTTGATCCCCCACCAACGAGATGTCGAGCAAGGTAAGCTGCTCCATATTGGAATTGCGCAGCCGCTCCACGATCTCGCTCGCGCTCAATTCGCTCTGCTGCTTCTGGCCCATCTCCCAAACCTTGGCATCATCTGGCTTGCTGTGCAACGAAAAGGCGGAGTGGACGGCGCGCAACGCGGCTTGCGCTTCGGCTCGCTTGACGAGAACACTGATCTTGATCTCGCTGGTGGTGATCATCTGGATGTTGATGCCCGCCTCCGCGAGCGCTTCGAACATTCTTTGAGCCACGCCGGTCTGCTTCGACATCCCAATTCCAACAACCGATATCTTCGCAACCGAATCGTCATGGGTCACGCCGCTGGCCCCCACCAATTTGGCGGCTTCGTTGACAGCTCGGAGGGCTTCCTTTAGTTCATCATTGGGGACGGTGAAGGAAATGTCGGCCAGCGATTCTTGCCCGATGTTCTGGACAATCATATCGACGGTGATCTTGCGGTCCGCTAACCGTTTGAAAATCTCGAAGCTGGTGCCGGGCTGGTCAGGAACTCCTTGGATAGTGATCCGCGCTTCGTCCTTGGTCAACGCAGCACCGCACACGGGAACGCTGCTCGACTCGGGCTCCGCGACGATCATCGAACCCGGTGCATCGGAGAAACTGCTTCGAACCCGGATAGGGACATTGAACTTCTTGGCGAACTCGATGGAACGGTTGTGCATGACCCCCGCCCCCAGACTCGCGAGCTCAAGCATCTCGTCGTAGCTGATCTGCCCCATCTGCCTCGCTTCGGGAAGCAATCGCGGGTCGGTCGTGTAAACGCCATCGACGTCGGTGTAAATCTCGCAAGCGTCTGCTTTCAAGACGGCTGCCAACGAAACGGCTGTCGTATCGCTCCCCCCCCGCCCAAGTGTCGTGATGTTGTAGTCGTCGTCGATCCCCTGAAAGCCGGCCGCAATGACGATGTTGCCATCGTCGAGCAATTTCCGAATCCGATCGGTCGAAATGGTCTTGATGCGAGCTTTGGTGAAGGAGTTATCCGTTCGGATCCCCATTTGCGCTCCCGTGAGCGAGACGGCTTTGTGCCCAAATCGCTGCACAGCCATCGCCACCAGCGCCACGCTGACTTGCTCCCCCGTGCTCAAAAGCATATCCATCTCGCGCGCCGAGGGCTCCTCGTTGACTTCCTTAGCCAGATCGATGAGATGATCGGTGTTGTGCCCCATCGCGCTGACAACCACGACCACTTGGTTTCCCTCCTGCTGGGCACGGATCGCTTTCCGAGCCGCCGCCAGGATTTTCTCGGGAGTTGCTACGCTGGTTCCACCAAACTTCTGAACAATGAGTGGCATGGTTGTAGGGAGAGATACTCTTCGCGTCATCGAGACAGGCTGCCGGTACTTTCAGCTCATTCACGGGAGCAAATGAAGCTAAACTAATGCGATCGGAACATCGAACGCCGCATACCTAAAGGAGCAGTGGCTAGAGTTTTATCGGAAAGGGGCATTCCGTCCAGTCGAGGCAGCGGGGGGAAGAGGCTCGACGGGGCGATTTTACGGGTTCGAAGCCGGTTTCTCGGGCAATCGGGCTTCCTGCCCCCCTGTGATTACTTGCCCCCCGGTGATCAACCGTGCGGTTCGATTCCGGGTGACGTAATTCCAAAACCACTGGAACAGGACGAGTACCCGATTCTCGAAACGGGCCAAGTAAAGGATGTGGATAAAGAGCCAAGCCAGCCACGCTAGTTTTCCGGTCAACCGCAACTTTCCCGACTCGACAATCGCATGGGAACGACCGATGGTGGCCATGTTCCCTTTGTCCCAATATCGAAAGGGACCCGTCGGGCGACCTTGGATCATGGCCGCGATCCGCTTCCCCACATAGACTCCTTGCTGGATCGCCACCGGTGCAACTCCGGGTAACGATTTACCATCGGCAGTGGTGAAGTTGGCGAGATCTCCAACCACGAAAATGTTGGGCGATCCGGCCAACGAGCAGTCGGGCTGAACCGCGACGCGCCCCCCTCGATCGACCATATCGGGAACTCCGCATCGTTCGGCCAGCGTTCGTCCCAGCGGAGACGCCTTCACCCCCGCAGCCCAGATCACGGTCTCCGTGGGGATCGGACGCGATACCCCTTGCTCGAGTACGACAACATGATCGGGCAAAATCTCGGCGAGCCGGGTTTCGTTCAATACTTCCACCCCTAACTCTCGAAGATCCTTGCCTGCCCGTTTGGCCAGTTTCTCGTGATAACGATCCAGAACAAGTTTGCTGCTCTCCACCAGAATCACGCGTGCCTTCGTGGGGTCGATGGAACGGAAGTCGTATCGCATGGTCTGTTTGGACAATTCCGCGATCGAGCCAGCCATCTCCACGCCCGTCGGTCCTCCCCCGACGATGACGAAGGTGAGCAGTCGCGCGATCTCCTCGGAATCTGAGCTTTTCTCGGCCCTCTCAAATGCCGACAATACCTTTCGCCGGATCACCGTGGCGTCTTCGATGGTCTTCAATCCAGGAGCGACGGACTCCCAATCGGCATCCCGGCCGAAATAGTGGTGGGTCGAGCCGGTGCCCAAGACCAAATAGTCGTACGGGAGCGACGTGCCATCCTCGAGATGCACAAGTTGCTTCGCAGCATCGAAATCGACGACGGTCCCCATCCAAACGCGAACATTCTTCTGCCGACGAAAAATGCTTCGCAGGGGAGCCGCGATATTGGCCGGCGACAGTCCCCCGGTCGCCACCTGATAGAGGAGTGGCTGAAACAAATGGAAATTGCGCCGATCGATCAACTGGATACCAAGCTTCGCACGCTTCAATTGCTTGGCACACATCATCCCAGCGAACCCGCCTCCGATGATCACGACTTGAGGAAGTCGGTCGTCATTGGGTTTCGGTCGATCCAACTCTGGGTGGGCTGTGCTCTGCATCCTGGCTGTCCAATTCCCCGCGAAGGTTTACGAGTGCAATCAATCTGTATCGGAAGGATTAGGAACTAGCACCGTATCGTCGTGTTCATAACCGGGCGCACAGCAACACAATAACTTCAATTCCAGCTCCTGATCATTTTCAATCCAATGTATCGTACCGGGCGGAATAGGGACGGCGTCCCCCGTTCGAACTCGGAAAACATCCTCTCCCAAATGCATGACACCTTCACCCTGAACCAAAAAATAAATCTCTTCGGTCTTGGGATGGTAGTGAGCATCGGTGGCCGTTCCGGGTGGAATTGTCGCCTCTGCCAAACTCTGCTGCCGAATCGAGGAGTTTCGATGCGCCAAGATCTCACGGATGATAGACCCGTCCTTGGTGACAAAAGGTTCGCAGTTGGCCAACGATACACAGCGAGGGTTCATAGAATCGATTCGATGGGAGTGGGGCATTTCGGAGAAGTCGACCTCGGATTATACTGCACCCACAGCGGATCGAACGGTCCGAACCCCTACTCGCATTGAACCATGTTCCCAACGATAGCTTCCACGATCAGCATTACGATTCCCGAGCCCACTTAGGCTTCGGGGTGTGAGATCCATTGGAACTTTCAGCACATCTACCAACCCCTGAGGCCGCCCGGCATCAGGGGTTTTTTGTTTCCGAATCCTTTCCTTTTCGTTCACCATGACCAAACGCGCTGTTCACATCTACGACACAACCCTTCGCGATGGCACCCAAGGGGAGGGAGTGAGCCTTTCCCTCCAAGACAAACTCAACATCGCCGAACGGCTTGCGGAATTTGGGATCGACATGATCGAAGGGGGCTACCCCCTCTCCAACGAGAAGGACGCGATGTTCTTTCGCAAGGTCAAACAGCTGAAACTTGGAAATAGCCTGGTCTCCGCCTTCGGCATGACCCGCCGTCGCGGATTGGCCGCGGCGGACGACCCCGGTATGAAGGCGCTCGTTGCCGCCGAAACACCCGTCATCACCGTGGTCGGCAAGTCGTGGGACTTTCACGCCACCGAAGTGCTGGGGGTCTCCCTTCAAGAGAACGTGGACATGATCGCCGAAAGCGTCGAATTCCTCGGCCGCCACGCGCAAGTCGTCTACGATGCGGAACATTTTTTCGACGGCTACAAAGCCAACCGCGAATACGCTCTCCAAGCGGTCTCGGCGGCAGCCAAAGCGGGCGCCCAATGGATCGTCTTCTGCGATACCAATGGTGGCACCCTTCCCGAGGAAATCGCAGCAATCGTCTCCGATGCGAAATCGATCCTCGCCCCTCTCGGCGTTCGCATGGGGATCCATTGTCACAACGATGGCGACCTAGCGACCGCGAATTCCTTGGCAGCCATCGATGCTGGGTGCGATCAAGTCCAAGGGACCATCAATGGCATCGGCGAACGTTGCGGAAATGCCGACCTTGTGGCCATCATGGCAAACCTGCAGTACAAGAAGACGGGTTACAGCGTTCTCGACGGCCGTCCCCTCGATCACTTGACGGAACTTTCCCGATACGTGTACGAGACGGCCAACCTCCAACTCCGGAGCGGACAGCCCTTTGTCGGGCGAAGTGCATTCGCGCACAAAGGTGGAATGCACGTCCACGCTGTCAATAAATTCGCCCATACCTACGAACACATGGATCCGGCCAAGATTGGAAACGAACGCCGCATCCTCGTCAGCGAACTCTCCGGTCGATCCAACATAGCTGCCTTGATGCAGGACTCCGGCCTTCCTGCGGATCGTGCGACCCAAGACCGAATCTTGGCCGAGATCGTTTCCAAAGAGAACCAAGGCTATCAGTTCGAAGCCGCCGAAGGCTCCTTTGAATTGCTGGTCAAAAAGTGCACCGGTTCCTACCAGCCTCATTTCGAAACGATCAAATACCAAGTTCTGGCGGGGGATATCCAAGCCCAAACGGCAGAAGCCTACGCCGAAGCGATTCTCAAAGTGCAAGTGCAAGGGACGGTGCGGGTCGAAGCGGCCGAAGGGCATGGTCCGGTCAATGCAATGGATGCCGCCCTTCGCAAGGCATTGCTACCCTCCTTCCCGCAACTCGACTCCATGCGATTGGTCGATTTCAAAGTGCGAGTGGTAAACGGAGAGGCCGGCACCGCTGCCCGCATCCGCGTGAACATCGAGAGCGCCGACGACCAGAAGACATGGCGAACCATCGGGGTAAGCGAGAACATCATCGAAGCGAGCTGGCAAGCCCTCGTGGATGCATTCGAATGCAAACTCCATCGCTAAACCAGAGGGTATAGGTTCAGAACATAACTGGCGCTCGCCCCTCGTTCCAGGCTCCAGGCTCCAGGCTCCAGGCTACTCGCTACTCGCTACTTACTTCTCGCTACTCTGTCTAGGGCTGGTCAATTCGCCGATAGAGTGCACGCGGGGGAAGCCGTCGAGGACGACGGCTCTACATTTGCCTAGCCCCGCCAACTACTTCCTTCGCGCAAAAACAGTCGAGGACGACTGTTCGACATTGCTCTCGCCGCTCGCTACTCGCTTCCCCCCCCTTTTCTGCTCCCCTCGCCCCGCTTCGGGGAGAGGGGCTGGGGGTGAGGGGTTGGGTACCTTCCCGAATCACCGCATAACCTGGTATACGAAGGACTCTATACCCCCGCCCATGCAGGAATCGATCGCGATGCTGATCATGCACTAACACATCCTCGGTGAAGTAACCGGCGCCATCGATCTCAATAATGAGTTTCTTCTCCAAGCACCAGAAATTCACGGTAAAGCGTGGAATGGGTTATTCACGACGGAACTTCAATCCTTCGATTTGGCGATTGCAAGTCTATTGTCAAGCATTTGTCGCAAATTCGTTGGATGTTCGACGCTGGCATTGTGCAAATTCGATTGCTTCTTTGGACCTCGACCTGCTGCGTTTCATGGGAATGAGTCTCTCTTCGATTCCATGGAATCCAATAGCAATTCAGACTTCAGGCTTCAGACTTCAGACTTCAGACTTCAGACTTCAGACTTCAGGCTTCAGGCTTCAGGCTTCAGAACTATGCTCCTGGCTCCTCGCCACTCGCTACTCGCTACTCGCTACTTATTTCTCGCTACTTATTACTCGCTACTCTGTCTAGGGCTGGTCGATTCGCCGATAGAGAACATGCGGGGGAAGCCGTCGAGACGACGGCTCTACATTTCCTCCATGCTCCATGCTCTTCGCCCCTTCCCACTTTGCCTTGCCCCGCCAACTAATTCCTTCCCGCAAAAACAGTCGAGGACGACTGTTCGACATTGCTCTCGCCACTCGCTACTCGCTACTCGCTACTCGTCTCTCGCTACTACTCTTCCCCCTCAATCGAATCGGGGCCCTCTTTGGCTTTGGCTTCCAACTCCTCGTAACGCCGCAAACAGTCTGCAATCGACTGCCGCAATCGCTCGCCACTTTGCCGCTGCTGGGCGACTTCCTCCAGCACCGGCCGAAGTCCATCATAGAGCAACTGGAACTGACTTCGAATCAACTCGGTCATAACCCGCGGCACCGCGTGCTGTACCACCACCCGCGACTCCGGTGGCTTCCCCTCTTCAGGTGCAACCTTTTGCTCGCGTTGCGAAGCCGCCTCCATCCAAAGATTCGACGCCGATCCGATCGCTGCACCGATGTGATCCAATCCGCTCTGAATTCCAAGAATACTACTGATCACCTGTGCCGTCGCTTGGTCGCCCGACAACCCCTTGAGCTTCGTCTTCTGCGCGAACGCCTTGCATATATCCGCCCACCTCGCTCCCTCCGTCTCGTTGAGTATCCCTAACAACGATTTGAATTTGAGCATATTCGACTCCCCATCGCGCGAGAGAGTTTGTGCGTCCTGCTCGTAACTCGACACGATCAAACGATTCAGCTCATCGTCGTTCATGACCGATACGACCTTCTCCGCAATGCGATTCATGTTCCGATAACTACCCTGCAGCTTGAAGGGTGGCTCCGTGCGATAATCGTCTGCTTGTGCCGCACTTCGAATGTATTCGCGATTCATCGTCAAGACGACATCGCGAATCCGGTGCAATTTGGACAACACACTCGTCATCTCTCGCACATCGTCGACCGACAAGTTGGATTCGAGGTCGATCCCATCGGTGGTCCCTCGCAACGCCGCTTGAATGAGCGTCCTCTGATCTTGGTTGGACGCTCTCGAAAGTGGCTGCAATACGGGGTTGCTGGTGAGACAGTTCTCCAAGTACGACATCTCAAACGCTTCTTGAGAATCTCCGATGATCTCTCCCAAGTTATAAACGTCGGCTCGGTTGGCGAGCATGTCCGGGATCTGAAACCGCTCGCCACTCTCGTTGTAAGGATTGCCCGCCATCACCACCGCAAACTTGCGACCACGTAAATCGTAAGTCTTCGAGCTACCTTTCCAGACCCCTTCAATCCGTCGGGTCGCATCGCAAAGGGGTATGAATTTCTGTAGTAACTCTACGTTGCAATGCTGGATGTCATCCAAATAGAGCATCGTGTTGTCACCCATCTCGAGCGCCAAATTGATCCGCTCCACTTCCTCACGCGACGCCGCATTGGGTGCTTCGGCTGGATCCAGGGAAGTGACGCCGTGTCCAATCGCGGGACCATTGACCTTGACGAAGACGAGCCCAAGCCGATTGGCGATGTACTCCATTAAAGTCGTCTTGCCATATCCAGGTGGACTGATCAACAGCAACAATCCCATGCGATCCGTTCGCTTGGTGTCTCCTGCGGCTCCGATTTGCTTGGCGAGATTGTCTCCGATGCGCGGCAAATAAACCGTGTCGATCAACTGATTGCGCACGAAACTCGTCAGCACCCGGGCCTTCAAGTCATGCGTCTTGAGTCGCTTATCAGCGCGGAGAACCAACTCATGCTTCGTCCGTTGCAACGCTTCCCATCGTGGGACGATCTCCGTGATATGGCGTTCTAATCTCGATGCAAAATCATGGTATTGAAAAACGAGCTCACCTCCCTGCAACTTGGGGTGATCGCCAATCAAGCCAGCGATCTTGACTGGCTTGGCCCACTGCCCCTGCACGCCGGTCGAATCCCCCTTAGCCATAGGGCTCGCCGATGACTTGCTTGTACCCTTCGCAGTAGAAACAACTGGCTGCACCGCAGCGAGGAGCCGCCATGCGACTTCCGGTGCATACGCTTTGTCGATACCAGCCCCCGACAACTCTGCTTGCCGAGACTCCCAAAACCCAACAGCCAGTCGATTCGCGAGCCCCCATCGTTCGCTCCAGCCCAAAGCCTCCGATTCCAGCGATTGCTGGAGCAGAACAAGTCGCTTTTCATCCAGATTGCTCAGCATCGCTTTGTGAAAAGCAGCACTCTCCGGGGATTCGGGAAACGCGCCGGAAGGATGCCGCATGGTATCGACCAGAAAGTTGGCCGCATTGTCGAGGGTGCGATCATCCAATGTGGAATCGCTTTCCGCAATCTCGCGACCATGCGATTCCATCAATTGCCTTACATGCGCGCGCACCGCGGTCGAAGGTTGATTCACACCAACCAGCTTGTCAATCGACTCCGAGGCGATCACCCACTGCTGGGTCGCCTCCCTCTCCTTGGTCGGGACCAGGACACTCCACACCAACATGGCGAAGGCTCGAGTCTTGGGAGAAGTCGTTAACAATCCTAGATTCTGTTGCGTCCGCAGGAGTTCGGTAAGAATCCTTTCGGCATCCTGATCGTGAACGCCGCGCGCGTACCCGTCCTGATACCTGGTCTGCATGAAATCGCGAATGGTTTGGATCCGAAATTCTTGCGAACTGGCGAGAAAACGCTCCGCATCCACACGCGTCGACATCCAATAGGCGAGCGTCTCACCGCGGTACACTTCGGGTGTTTCGCTCGGAAAAGCGACCTCCCACAAATCTTTGGCTTGCTCCAGCTCCGGTGCATCGAGTGGCTCGAAGTATTGCGTTCCGGTGATATGCAACTGCAGACATCCACCGCGCGCGACGGTCGTAAGCTCGATCGCTTGATGATTGACACTGAATGCGTGCTGACCAAGCTTGATCACACGATTGCCATCGGTGAGGAGCTCTCGCCGATCTCGCTGCTGCCGCAGCGCATCGTCTCCAATCGATTTGAGACGGGACAACACGTCGTCTTGGCGTACCGAATCGCCAAGCTTCTGTAACTGCTCCGTGATCCCTCTCACCTTTTCGACCATCATGTCGGAGGCGAAGTAGGCTCGCAACGCATTGGGCTCTTCGATTCGATTCGCCTTGGCTGCAATACCAGCCAGCAATCGATCGGCCGCGAGCACCAGAGAATTGGCTCGCTGCGTTCGCGCTTCGACGAGCTGTACACGTCTTGCTTCGAAGGCATCGGCTATCACCTGCCGCTTCTCCGTGAGCCTCAACAGCAAATCGTCGGATTCGGCATAGCGACCTTCCAGTTCCTCGACTTGAACGAGGAGCCGCGTCAATGCAGTGTCTACCTTGTCCGGCTCGTCGGCGCTCTCCAAAGCACCCGCCATGGATTGATCGAGAAGCTTCGATTGCGATGCGTAATCGGATTCCAGCTCTCGATGGATCACTTCACGTAATTGGGCTCGCAGCAGGGACCGTTCCCGATTGAGTTCCGCTAAGACATTCGCAATGCGATCAACGATCTCCGTCCGTTGGGTGGTGTCCTCGATCTTCAATTGGGACACGGTTTCAATGAGCAACTCGAGCGACCCACCTACCGTTTGAAAACTCGCTTCGACTTTCCTTCCTTCCGCCGCCGATCTGGCCTGCGTGCCGTGTTCTCGGAACTCCCCAATGCGAGTCTGATAAACCTTTAAAGATTCAGGATGAAGCAAATGTTGGACGCATCGACTTCCCAACCGTTCGGTAAACTCGATCAACTCCTTTTCCAAGGCCTCGACCGCGGCCAGATCGATGTATCGCAACTCCTTCAACTGAACGACATTCCCACGCTGCGCGCGAACGCTCGCTAGCCCTTCGACGAACTGCTCGATCTGATCGAACTTCTGTCGATCTACTTTTTTGATCAGCTCCGACGCTTCGTGCTGAGCGTCTGCCAGCGCCTTTTCCGATTGCTGCCGAACTCGAACGACTTTGTCGAATTCGTTGACCGCCGACTCCGCTGCCTCGCGGATCAAGCGGATGGGCTTGGCCAACTCTCCCGCCTCGGGATTGTCGAGCCAAAAATACGTGTCGAGCGTTTCGGTCGCGCGCTTTACCAGATCGGAATAAAGTCCCAAATACGAGTCATCCCGATCGATGAGATTGAGTATCTCTTGGCACTCGGACATTCCTCGCACTAAGTCTTGATTGCCGATCTTGAACAACAAGGAGTCCGTTTGGACCATCGGGCGATAGTCGGGACTGGTGAAAGGAGTTTGCCAGACTTGAATGGCGTGATGCTTTTGAGCTTGTTCGTCCGCCCGCATGCTCAGCATCAATCCGTCCGCCAAGAACGCTTGCCCATGGCATACGAGCGGCGTGTCGACCGTTTGTCGGATGAGGTTGTAGCGGAGTTGCAGGTAAGTCCCCGATTCCGCATGGGTGAACACGTATAGGAAATCTTCCCCGTTGGGAGAACGTCGCAGGCCATCGTACGCGAGGGAAGAAAGCCCGTGTTCAATGACTTTGTAGTCCCCCGACTGAAGCACAAAGCCATTGGGCATGATGATCCCGTGATCATCGGGGAGAAGGATGCAGGCGTTACCGATCCCATCCATCCGCTTCGCTTCCGATCGCTTGACGCTGAAAACGAAATGGCGGTAATCCTTTTCCTGATAGGGCCGGATCTTGAGAAGGATCAAATCGTCGAGGATGGCATAAAGCGTTTCCGCGTCGTCCAGCGTTTGGTCAGGACTATCCACCGGCTCGCGATAGATGCCGAGCCCGTCCTCCGTGCTGTCTTCAATCTTGATGGTCAAATCGCCGTGAATGCACTCCACGAACAGCTTGTCCTCGATGGAGATGTGCGGATGTTTACCGGGTCGATGATTCTCGCGCGTCGTCCGCTTCCAAGGGAAACTGGTTTGCGGGATCGGACGGATCTCCCCTTCGCTCCGATTGTCGACGTAATGGATGGCGTCCTTTTCAATCGCCCACTTAAAGGCTTTGAAGCTGGCGATCGTCTTCCCTGTCTGAAACACCATATAAAGGTTGGGGCCGTTCAACCAAAAGCGTAGAAAGCTCGCATTCTTGTAATAGCGAACCAGCTCGGCAAAGTCGCGATGAAAGCGGTTGTCGTCGAACGGCCCCAGCGAAGTCGACGTCGCATGCTGCCCGTCGAAACGGTAGATGGAGAAGATGTCCGATGCCGCAATCTCCGTCTTCAAACCGAACTGCACGTTGCTCCCGAGCAAAATCAGGTCTTGGAAGGCAAAGAGATCGCGAGGAACGCAGTTGTGCTCCGTCGTCACATGAATCGTGGACAGGAGCTTCGTTTCCAAGTTCCCGAAGACGGCCGATCGCTCTTCGTGAAGCTTTCCGAGCCGGCCTCGCAAGTCCGCCGCCCCCTCGCGCAAGCGGTTTCGGAGGACCTCGTACGTTCCTTGGGCAAGTTGCGAGTCTGGCATGTCTAAAACCGGGCAAAGCGAATCGTTGAGAAGACGGGATCTATCCTAACCACGGACCGATCCACCCGTGAGGAAAAACCGTCTTTGCTCCGGCCCATTTTCCGCTGACACTAGGCGAACGGATTGACCTAATCCGGGACGACTTCCACGAAAACGTCGTCTCCCTCCACCAGGACCGGGTAAACCTGCGATTTGATCTTCGGATTTTCGATCCAGCCCCCATCCTTGAGGGAGAACTGCCAGCCATGCCAGGGACACGCGACGGTGCCACGCTGCAGGCATCCGCCCGCCAACGACGCCCCCATATGCGGGCAAAAATCGTCCATCGCGTAAAACTCTCCTTCATAATGAAAGACCGCGATCATCCGCTCCGCAATGGGAAAGGCGCGCCCTTCGTTCTCAGGAATTTCGGTCGTCTTGGCAACAAAGAAGCGCTGGGGACTAGTCACGCTTAAGGAGCTCCGTTCGAAGGAAGTTCAATCCAGTTTTGGCAAGACGATGGTAAAGGACATCGGGATGGGCGCCGAGGGTGATTTGCGTCGTGAGGGTCTTTCGATCTCGCCGGGCCAAGACCATGGTGAAGTCGGACGACGGTAGCGTGGTCGATGTGATGACATCCGCCAAGGGTGGATACGTTGCCGCGAGGAGACATAGATCCAGCTGCTCGGAATGCAACATCTCCTCGGCAATCGATTGGAGCGAAGCCTCTCGCTCCAATCCCGTTTCCCCATGCGGTGGCAACTCAGGTGGCAACTGAGGATACCATCGGGCAGCCACCAATCCGAACTCTGGATCGGTTGTCTGATGTTTGCTCAACGCAGGTGCTATCCAAACCCCTGCACCGTACTCGATGACCCCAAGCTTCAATCGATGGTCATCCAACATCTTCGCAACCGCCTCATCCAAATCCCCGCTTCCACTGCCGAACACGAGCGCACCGAGCTTCTCACGGATGATCGACTCGGTCGGTGCGATCCGCTCCCGGAACACTTCTTCGCTCTCACAGCAAGCCGCAATGCGCAGCGTGATCGTCGCCTTTGATACCGTGATCCCCACCACCGGATCGCGGTCTCGCGCGATCAAGTCGGGAATCATCTTTTCAACATCGCTCTCCCCGATTCCGAATAACTTGAGCTCCCGATAATACCATCTCGTTTTTCCAGCTCCGAGCTCGCGGACCAAGAGCGGGTCAATCGTCTCCTGAAACATTTGCTTCATTTCGGCCGGAACACCCGGCAACGCGAAAATGCGACTCGAATGGTTCCCATCGGATACGACGATATCGATGCCCGGTGCGGTGCCGTGTGGATTCGGAATGATGCGTGCCCCCTCCGGAAACATCGCTTGCACCCGGTTGCGCTCCGGCATCGGCCTATTGCGCGTCGCGAATAGCTTTTCGATGTGATCGAGAGCTTCCTGTCGCAGCGCGAGCGGACGTTGAAACGCGTCCGCGATGGCTTCCCGTGTCAAGTCGTCGGCAGTAGGTCCTAAACCACCTGTCGAGATCACAATGTCCGCGCGAGCGGCCGCGTTTCGAAACACCGCGATATTGTCAGAATGGCAATCGCCTACGGTGGTATGGAAAGCCGTTTGAATACCAAACGCACCCAGCTGTTGACTCAGCCACTGACTATTGGTGTCCAAGCGATTTCCACTCGTTAGCTCATCCCCAATCGAAATGATCTCAGCTCTCAACGCCATGACTCCTTGAATTAGGCCGTCCCCAGCCCAAGGGGATTGCGACTCACCCGGGATTTGAGCCTTAGTATCCAGGGTGAGCAAGCCCATCGCGCCAGGCCGGGTCACGCCCCAGCCGGGAAATTCCACAGATTCGCCACGAACCGACTCGATTCGAAAGGGTCCAACAGAGAATTCACCCCCGATTCCCTGGTCCGATTGGATATAATGAATTCGATGCTCCCTGCGATCGGGATCCAGGCATCAGCACGTCAACGGTTCTCCTTGTCTCGGTCGATTGCCATTCGCATGCCAACCACTTCCGCCAAAGCAATTCAATCTGCCAGCGCGTCCCAAACGGGTACGGTAAGCCGAGAAACTCTTTTGGATTATTTGCAGACCGCGGCCAAATCGATGCGTCGATTGGAGCTGGGGATCGGCGTGGTGCTTTGGTTGACCGGCGTCCTCATGCTGATCGTCCTGGCTGTGTTCGTGGACCACTGGGTCGCTCCCCTTCCGAGACTCGCTAGACTCCTCTTTTGTGCAGCGATCGTCTTCTTTTCTTTGTGGTGGATTCCAAAGCGAGTCTTTCCGCTGCTCCTCAAACCCATTCACCCCGAACACGCGGCCCGCAAAATCGAATCCCTTTACCCCGGGATGAAAGAAAGCCTCATCAGTTGGTTGCAGCTATCGACCGCGGACGATCCGACACCCCGCGGAGTGCTCGCAGTCGTGGGACGATTCGCAGCTCGCAATCTCCACGGCGCCGACTCCGGCAGCGTTCTCGACACCGGATCGTTGCTCAAGTGGACGACCTTCTTTGTGACCTCGCTCCTCGCATTTTTGATCTATAGCTTCGCAGCCCCCAAGAGCAGCGTCGTTTCGCTCGCGCGCATCCTCATGCCCTTTGCCGCCATCGATCCCGCGTCGCGTGTCCAAATCCTCGAGGTGAGTCCAGGCTCGACAACCATCACGCAAGGCACCAATCTCATCGTTTCCGTCAGCACCCGCGGAATGTACAAACAAGACGAAGTGCACCTTCGATACGACCTCTCCGACGGCCAAAAGGTCGGTCAACGGGTCAAACTCAAGCCCGAGATCGAAGGGCTCAGCTACTCGGTCCACTTCGGCGAGGGGATCGGCGGCCTCCACCAACCCTTTACCTACTGGATCGAAGCGGGCGATGCGGTCGAAGGTCCCTTCGATGTCAAAATCCAAACGGTCCCTCTTATCGCGATCGATCGGCTACAACTTCAGTTCCCACCCTACACGAAACTGAAGGATCGAACCATTCTCAAAGATGGATCGTGCGAAGTTCCTGAAGGCACTCGGGTGCAACTATTTGCTCACGCGAACCAACCGTTGGCGAAGGCCCGCATCGAATTCAACCCCGTGCTGGAACGGGGAATCCTCCTGCAGGCCTCCAGCCTATTGGATCTGAAAGTCCAGACGACAGAGCTCCATGGGGATTGGCTGGCTCTCCTCAACGAAGAGAAAAGTAGCCCAACCCTCCACCGCTATCGCATCAAAGGAACGAACACTCTCGGCGAACAGAACTCGGATCCCGTGATCTACCAACTAAAGGTCCTTGCCGATATCGCTCCCACCGTCAACTTGGCCAGCGATGTTCCCGCCAGCATCGAGGTCCCGGAAGACCAGCCTCTCGATTTGGAGTTCCGCGCTCGAGATCCGGACTACGGACTCGCGAGCTTGCGCGCCATCGTGCATCCTTTGCCGAGACGAGAACAAGCCACTCCGATCGCCAACTCGACGTTGTTCGAGACGGAAACGGGCACGATCGAACAGGTCCTCAAATCCTACCGACTCTCGCCGCGAGAGCTGGGACTCCGCACCGGCGATCGCGTCGAAGTCTTTGCTGTCGCCACCGACAACCGCCGCAAACCCGGTACCGATACCTTGGAACCGAACGAACGAGAATCGAGCCACATCGAAGTGAAAGTGGTCGCGGCCACTGCACGCACCGAAACCAAAGATCCAAAGGATGCAGCCAAAGAGCCCCCCAAGACGTCGGACCTGACCAAACCACAAGACCCCAAGGGGAATGGCAAAGGAAACCCGACGAAACAGAACGACCAAAAGGGCAAGAACAACAACTCCGGTGCATCGGGTGGTCAAGAATCGTCCGGCGCCCAAACGGACTCGTCGCAGAGCGGCGCGGGTGGCGGAGCATCCGGTGAAGAATCCACCCAAGGCAAAGGGAAAGGAAAAGGAACCGGGCAGGGAGGTAGTTCCGGGCAGTCAGGCAATTCGGATTCTACCAACGAAGGTGGCCAAGGGACCGGACAAGGAGGCTCGAACGCGTCCGGCACAGGCTCCTCCAGCTCTGGAGGCAATCAGAGCGCAACGTCCCAACCGTCTGGTTCTCAAGGAGCTGGCTCGGGCGATCCGCAAAACGACGCATCAAGCGGATCGGAAAGCAGCGAGCCCAACGGATCGGAAAGCGGCTCCGAAAGCGGTGGATCCAGCGGCTCCCAGAGCGGATCGCAAGGCGGATCTCAAAGTGGAACGCAAAATGGCTCGAATGCCACTTCTCCGTCGACGCCTAGCGGAGACGAGTCTGGCAAGTCGCCGGAACACGACGGCGAAGCGTTCGACGCCATCAACGAATATCGACAGCAGCGCGAACAATCCCCCACCCAATCCGGCGATCAATCCGGCGGAGAATCTGGAGGAGAATCATCCCCCCAAACCGGCGGCCAACCCGGCGAATCCGGTCAACAACGTCAACCTGGTCAACCTCGTCCCCCCCAACCCGTCACCAACCAACCCGGCACCAACCAGCCCGGCACCAACCAGCCCGGCACCAACCAGCCCGGCACCAACCAGCCCGGTGCCAACCAACCCGGTGCCAATCAGCCCGGTGCCAATCAGCCCGGTGCCAACCAACCCGGTGCCAACCAACCCGGTGCCAACCAACCCGGTGCCAACCAACCCGGTGCCAACCAACCCGGTGCCAACCAACCCGGTGCCAATCAGCCCGGTGCCAATCAGCCCGGTGCCAATCAGCCCGGTGCCAATCAGCCCGGTGCCAATCAACCAGGTGCCAATCAACCAGGTGCCAATCAACCAGGTGCCAATCAGCCCGGCGCCAATCAGCCCGGCGGAGAATCCGGCTCCAAATCCGGCGGTCAACCCGGTCAACAAAGTCAACCAGGTCAACCTAGTCCCTCCCCACAATCCGCCGGAGAACCAGGCGCTAATCAACCCGGCGGAGAATCTAGCTCCCAATCGGGTTCCCCCGATTCTTCCAGTCAACAAAATCCCGGCCCGAAGGCCGCTCCCCAACCGGGCGGAGAATCCGGCTCCCAATCCGGCGGTCAACCCGGTCAACAAAGTCAACCAGGTCAACCTCGTCCTTCCCCACAATCCGCCGGAGAACCAGGCACTAATCAACCCGGCGGAGAATCTAGCTCCCAATCGGGTTCCCCCGATTCCTCCAGTCAACAAAATCCCGGCCCGAAGGCCGCTCCCCAAACCGGCGGAGAATCCGGCTCCGAATCCGGCGGTCAACCCGGTCAACCTAGTCAACCTCGTCAACCTAGTCAACCTAGTCCCTCCCCACAATCCGCCGGAGAACCAGGTGCCAATCAACCCGGCGGTGAATCTAGCTCCCAATCGGGTTCCCCCGATTCTTCCAGTCAACAAAATCCCGGCCCGAAGGCCGCTCCCCAAACCGGCGGAGAATCCGGCTCCCAATCCGGCGGTCAACCCGGTCAACCCGGTCAACCTCGTCAACCTAGTCCCTCCCCACAATCCGCCGGAGACCCGGGCGCTAATCAACCCGGAGGGTCGCCCGACAACCCATCCAGCAGCCAACCCGGAGCAGAATCCTCCCAACCATCTGGCTCCCAACCCAGCAGTCAGCCCGGTAGCGATTCCGCCACCCCATCCGGCGAAAGCCAATCCGCCTCCGAAGGAGGCAAGCCCTCCGATCGCGGAAATATCTCCGGCAACATGCGTTCGGCCACCAGCTCGAATGCGGGAGTCGTCAAATCCGACGGTCGCGACGTTCTCCCACCTCGCAATCCCATGGACACGACCTACGCAGACAAACAAACCGACCTCGCCCTCCAATACTTGAAAGAGCAACGAGATCAGCCCGATCCCGAACTCTTGCGGAAACTCAATTGGTCGAAAGAGGACATGCAACGCTTCATCGACCGCTGGTCCAAAGCAAAAGAAGAGGCCAGAACGGATCCGGATAAGAAACGGGATCTCGATGCGGCCCTTCGATCGTTGGGACTGAAGAAATCAGGAAGCAAAGTTCAGGGAACGACCGATCAAGACGATCAACTGCGAGGATATCTCGAAGATGGTTCTCGCGTCAGACCACCCGAGTCCCTCCGCGAGAGATTGGAACGATTCCGCAAAGCGGCGAATCGTATCGAGTAGTCGCCATGTTCAAACGGTTGTTCGAATTCTTGGATACCAAAGAGGGAGTGGATAGCGAGTGTCATTTTTAGGGATAGCGTTAGGCCTGTTCATTCTGGCCATTGTGATCTTCGCCATCGACCTGATGATCCCCAGTGGAGGCGTTCTTGTAGCCGTCACAGGTTTTCTCGCCTTGGGGGCAGTCATCTTCGCGTTTCGCTACAGCTTCCAAGCCGGATTGGCGATGCTCGTCGCCACCTTCGCCCTCATCCCTATCTTGCTCTGGGTCTTCGTCGTCGTTTGGCCCAAAACGCCCATGGGTAAACGAATGATCGTCGAGCCTGTCCCCGCGGGAACCTTCGTTTGGTCCGATGCTGCGAAGTCAGGTGCCGCAGACCAATTGATCGGGCAACTCGGGACAGCTACCTGCGATCTACTCCCAAGTGGCTATGTGAAGATCCACGACGAGAGCTTCGAAGCCATCAGCGAAACAGGACCGATCGACAGCGGCAAGCCGGTCAAGGTGATTCGATTGGATCTTGGACGATTGGTCGTCCGAGAATCCAAAGAGCTGCCCCCATCCACGACCATGTCCCATGGCACCGGGCTCGATCGACCTGCCACCGAACTGGATCTCGAATCCCTCGAAGGCTGATCATTCTCCCCCACGAAGCATCGACTGGCGCAATAATGCATCAACTGGCCCAGCTGTGCATCGATTGGCTCCCAGCCGCAATGAGACGCACCCAGTGGCGAGCCCATAACACATGCATGGCTCGAATGCGCCTTGCGTTGAGCGAATGGCACTTGCCCCCTATACTGTCGGCCGCTTCTAGATTGAGTTACTCCCACAGGGATAGATGAGATGGTGCTCGACTTTCGGTTGCCCGGTACGCTCGCTTCGGAAATGAGCGGACGGCTTCAGTTCGCGTTGGATTTGGCGATCGCCGCCGGAAACGCCACATTGCCCTTTTATCGCAGCACAGGAGTACAAGTCGAAAGGAAGAGAGACAAATCTCCGGTCACCGCTGCCGACAAAGCAGCCGAGCAACTCGCACGAGGAATGATCGCGGATCGATACCGTGACGATGCCATCCTAGGCGAAGAGTTCGGAGTCATCGAAGGGCAAAGCGAGTTCGAATGGATCATCGACCCAATCGACGGAACAAAGAGCTTTATCTCCGGAGTTCCTCTCTACTCCACCTTGATCGGGATGACCTATCGTACCGAACCCATGATCGGAGTCATCTATATCCCGGTCCTGGGTGAACTCGTTATCGCCGCCAAGGGGCTGGGAGCTTGGTACGGCAGCGCGCCACTGCAGGGGGATCCCAAGTACGGTACCGACCCGGGGCCCATTGTTTTGCAGCGATGCCGCGTATCCTCTCAGGCACAACTGGAGGACGGATTGATGGTCACTTCCCAAATCGACAACTTCGGCGTGCGTCAAGCGGAGTCGGCCTACAAAAATCTTGAAAAGCTCGCGTATGTCACGAGAACTTGGGGCGATGGTTACGGGTATCTCCTCGTAGCAACAGGACGCGCCGAAGTGATGGTGGATCCCATCGTCAATCCCTGGGACGTCGCAGCCGTCGCTCCGGTCATTCAAGAAGCCGGGGGAACCTTTTCGACTTGGAGCGGGGAGTACGACATCCGCGTCCCGCATTGCCTCGGGAGCAATGGCTTGGTGCACGACCAAGTTCTGAACGAATTGAGACCGTTTGCCTAAGAGCCCTGCATTGAATCTGCTCCTCATCCCCACTGCGTTTGAACGGGAACGACTCTCCCTGGAGCTGCGTCGCGCGTGGACCGAGCAAGGCAACGCGATCGAACTTTGTGGATTCGGAATGGCTATCGCGGGCATCACCACCGCCATGGCATTGCAGCAATGGAATCCCTCCCAAGTCGTCCTCATGGGGATCGCGGGAGCCTATGCCGAGGATATTCCCATCGGCAGCAGTATCGAATTCGCGCGCGTGACGTGCTATGGCGTTGGAGTGGGGACCGGGGAGTCGTTTTTATCGGCGGGCGATTTGAATTGGCTCCATTGGATCGGCCCCCCGGAAATTGCCGACCGTATCGACTTCGGAAACGACCTCCGGTGCGACTCGGAGTTACTAACCGTAGCTTCTACTGCCTGCGACAACGAGGAGGTCAAACGACGCATGACCAAGCATCCGAGTGCAATCGCCGAAGACATGGAGGGCTTTTCCGTGGCCGCAGCATGCCGATTGGCCAACAAGCCTCTGCGAATCATTCGAGGGATTTCCAATCGCGTCGGGGATCGGGATCACCGTCATTGGGAGATCGATCGAAGTCTCGATGCGGCGATGACTCAAATTCTAGAGACGACCACGTAAGGCAATAGACCGATGAGCCCCCCCATACGTTTTGCCATCTCGACTTGCCCCAACGACACCTTTGCCTTCCACGCATTCCTGAATCGATTGGTGGATTGGCGAGGATTGGACTTCGAAATCGAACTCTTGGACATTCAGACCTTGAACGATCGATTGCTGGAAGGAACGTTGGATGTCGCTAAAACCAGTTTTCATGCAGCGATCTATCTCGCCGATCGCTATGGCGTCTTTGATAGCGGATCGGCCCTTGGTTTCGGAGTCGGCCCACTCCTACTCGCCGCCGCGCCGAATTCAGTACCGTCCACACCTGAACAAACGACCCTTTGTCCCGGTAAAGACACGACCGCCGCGCTGCTCTACCAGCTCTTCTATCCAGGCTCTGCTCAAGTGCAACATGTTGTTTTTTCGGAGATCATGCCTCGGCTGAAACGCAAGGAAGCGGACTTCGGAGTTTGCATTCACGAAGGGCGATTTACGTGGCAACAAGAAGGACTTCACTTGGTCGAGGATCTTGGTACCCGTTGGGAGACCGAGACACAGTGTCCGTTACCCCTCGGCGGGATAATCGGAGCGTTGGATTTGGGGGAAGAGGTTCTGCACCAAGTGCAATCCATTCTTCGCGAATCGATCCTCTACGCGAAGCAAAACCCAGAATCGACTTTCCCGACCATGCGTCGGTACGCGCAAGAGTTCGACGATACCGTTCTGTTGAAACATGTCGAACTCTACGTCAACGATTGGACCGTTTCGCTCGGTGATGTAGGGCAAAAGGCATTGGATGAACTAGGGACGCGAGCCCATTCGATCGGCCTGGGCAGCGGCTCATCTCGGTTCCGTATCATTCGATAGCGAATCGCGCGTCGACAACGCCGGAGAACGAACATGAAACGATTCGACGACGATCCTTGCGAATCACAGGAACACGTTCCACCAACCGATCGGAATTCGTCCATGCTTTGCCATAGCTCTGATGGCGATCCTAACGAGGGAGACTGCTTTCGGATCAATATCAAGGGTTCGCATCGGGACAACCGTGCTGCCGTTGTCCAGAACAAGTCCATGCACCTGCTGTCCTGTGCCATGCTACCGAGGCGTCGGTTTTTAGCTCAAAGCGTATGGGGAGTCGCCGGCGCCGTTTGGATGACGGAAACCATGGGAGGCGTGGGTGGTTCGGTCTTGTGGGGCGCGCAAGCCCCGAGTTCGGAATCGGAGCCCGCATCCTTTCAAACCCAATTCCCGGCCATGGGGAGTCTGCTCCGGATCTTGTGGGAAGATTCCGGACCGACCCGTGCCGAGGCGGCCGAACGGGCCAAAGGGGTGGATCGAGAAGGGCGCGCGTTGGCCGAGTACTGGAACGGGTTACTCAGCGATTACGACGACGAGAGCGAAGCGTCGCGACTATCCGCAGCGGCGGACGATCTGCAATGGCACCCGGTGAGCGAAGACTTGGGACGCGTGCTGCGTGAAGCAGACCGATGGTATCGGCTCAGTGAAGGCGCATTCGATGCATCACTCGGCGCCATGACCCGATTGAGAAGAAAGCGAAAGCTACCCGCTTCGACCGACTGGGAGCGAGCCAAGGAATCGATCGGATGGGAGTGGGTGGACTGGGACGGAGACCGCGGACGATTGCGGTTCAAGCGTCCTGGGATTCGTTTCGATTTTGGAGCGATAGGCAAGGGATGGGTAGCCGATCGGATTTTTGATTTGTTGACGGGGAAGGATCTCGATCGATGTTTGATCAATTTCGCTGGTAACATGCGAATTGGAAACCCCCCGTCGAATGCGACCGGATGGCCCGTCAGTATTGATGCTTGTTCGCGTGGGGGCGCGACGGAGGAGCCGGTGGAGTTGGTGCGACTATCTTTGTCGCAATGCGGCATATCCACATCGGGAGATCGTTGGCAGCGGTTACCGGATGCGCGAAGTCAATCGCGAAGTGAAACGTCGAGTCACATTCTCGATCCGCGTCTGGGGCTGGGGCTGGATGCCCCGCAAAGCATCACGATTTTGGCACCGGACGCCACCAGCGCCGACGCGGCCTCGACCGCGACCGGAGTCCAAATCCACCGCAACGCAAGCCATTGGCTGGAACGCTTATCGGAATCCTCCCCAGACTACCGCTGGATCATCCAAATCCTCCGCGCCAACGAAATCCACCTAATGCAAAATAGCGGCGAGTAGCGAGGGCAAAGGGCAAAGGGCAAAGAGCAAAGAGCAAAGAGCAAAGAGCAAAGAGCATGGAGCAAAGAGCATGGAGCGAAGGGCATGGAGCGAAGGGCATGGAGCGAAGGGCATGGAGCAAAGAGCATGGAGCAAAGAGCATGGAGCAAAGAGCATGGAGCAAAGGGCATGGAGCAAAGAGCATGGAGCAAAGGGCGAGGACAAATGGTGAGCCGTCGTCCTCGACGGCTTCCCCCGTCTCCGTGCTATCCCCCCGTTTTCTGCTCCCCTCGCCCCGCTTCGGGGAGAGGGGCTGGGGGTGAGGGGTTGGGCACCTTCACAAACTCTTCAATCGCTCGAATCACTTCGCGACCATCCCGAATCACCGCATAGCCAGGTATACGAAGGACTCTATACCCTCGCCCTTGCAGGAATCGATCGCGATGCCGATCATGAGCTAACCCATCCTCGGTGAAATGGCTTTCGCCATCGATCTCAATAATGAGTTTCTCCTCCACGCAACAGAAATCCACCGTGTAAGGTGGAATCGGATATTCACGACGGAACTTCAAACCTTGGATCTGTCGATTGCGAATCCAGTGCCAAACATTTGTCGAAAATTCGTTGGACGTTCGACGCTGGCTTTGTGCAAATTCGATTGCTTCTTTGGACCTGGACCGGCTGCGTTTCATGGGAATGAGTCTCTCTTCGATGCCGCGGAATCCAATAGCACTTTAAGACCTGGAATCACGTTAGAAACGTTCTCTTATTCTCTCAGCACTCAACCCCTCACCCCCCCGCCCCTCTCCCCGAAGCGGGGCGAGGGGGGCCGAGAATCAAAAATATGAGGAGCGAGGAGCGAGGGGCATGGAGCGCTACCCATGTCCTGAACCTGAACCAGGGAGCTATTTTCTTCATTCTCGCCGCTCGCTGCTCGCCACTCTTTTCTCCGTTTAGGGGCGGTCGATTCGCCGATAGGGTGCGAGCAGGGGAAGCCGTCGAGACGACGGCTCTACATTTGCTCCCGCCTCCCGCCTCAAGCCTCCGCGCTTCCCCCCCCTTTTCTGCTCCCCTCGCCCCGCTTCGGGGAGAGGGGCTGGGGGTGAGGGGTTGGGCGCCTTCACAAACTCTTCGATCGTTCGAATCACTTCGCGACCATCCCGAATCACCGCAAAGCCTGGTATACGAAGGACTCTAACCCCTCGCGCATGCAGGAATCGATCGCGATGCTGATCATGAGCTAACCCATCCTCGGTGAAGTGACTTACGCCATCGATCTCAATAATGAACTTCTGCTCCACGCAACCGAAATCCACGGTGTAAGGTGGAATGGGATATTCGCGACGAAACTTCAATCCTTGGATCTGTCGATTGCGAATCCAGTGCCAAACATTTGTCGAAAATTCGTTGGACGTTCGACGCTGGCTTTGTGCAAATTCGATTGCTTCTTTGGACCTGGACCTACTGCGTTTCATGGAAATGAGTCTCTCTTCGATTCCATGGAATCCAATAGCAATTCAAGACCTGGAATCACGTTAGAAACGTTCTCTTATTCTCTCAGCACTCAACCCCTCACCCCCCCGCCCCTCTCCCCGAAGCGGGGCGAGGGGGGCCGAGAACAGAGAATATGAGTAGCGAGTAGCAAAGAGCATGGAGCGCTACCCATGTCCTGAACCTAAACCAGGTAGCTATTTTCTTCACTATTGCTGCTCGCCACTCTTTTCTCCGTTTAGGGGCGGTCGTTTCGCCGATAGGGTGCATGCGGGGGAAGCCGTCGAGGACGACGGCTCTACATTTGCTCTCGCTCCGGCCTCAAGCCTCCGTGCTTCCCCCCCCTTTTCTGCTCCCCTCGCCCCGCTTCGGGGAGAGGGGCTGGGGGTGAGGGGTTGGGCGCCTTCACAAACTCTTCGATCGTTCGAATCACTTCGCGACCATCCCGAATCACCGCAAAGCCTGGTATACGAAGGACTCTAACCCCTCGCCCTTGCAGGAATCGATCGCGATGCCGATCATGCGCTAACCCATCCTCGGTGAAGTGACTTGCTCCATCGATCTCAATAATGAGTTTCTGCTACACGCAACCGAAATCCACGGTGTAAGGTGGAATGGGATATTCGCGACGAAACTTCAATCCTTGGATCTGTCGATTGCGAATCCATTGCCAAACATCTGTCGAAAATTCGTTGGATGTTCGACGCTTGCTTTGTGCAAATTCGATTGCTTCTTTGGACCTGGACCGGCTGCGTTTCATGGGAATGAGTCTCTCTTCGATTCCATGGAATCCAATAGCACTTCAAGACCTTGAATCACGTTGGAAACTTTCTCTTACTCTCTCAGCGCTCAACCCCTCACCCCCCCGCCCCTCTCCCCGAAGCGGGGCGAGGGGGGCCGAGAACAGAGAATATGAGTAGCGAGGGGCATGGAGCGCTACCCATGTCCTGAACCTGAACCAGGGAGCTATTTTCTTCATTCTCGCCGCTCGCTGCTCGCCACTCTTTTCTCCGTTTAGGGGCGGTCGTTTCGCCGATAGGGTGCATGCGGGGGAAGCCGTCGAGACGACGGCTCTACATTTGCTGTCGCCACTCCTCCGGCCTCCGGCCTCAAGCCTCAAGCCTCAAGCCTCAAGCCTCGGTGCTACCCCCCCCGGATCTCTGCTCCCCTCGCCCCGCTTCGGGGAGAGGGGCTGGGGGTGAGGGGTTGGGCACCTTCACAAACTCTTCGATCGTTCGAATCACTTCGCGACCATCCCGAATCACCGCAAAGCCGGGTATACGAAGGACTCTATACCCTCGCCCATGCAGGAATCGATCGCGATGCCGATCATGAGCTAACCCATCCTCGGTGAAGTGGCTTTCGCCGTCGATCTCAATAATAAGCTTCTGCTCCACGCAACAGAAATCCACGGTGTAAGGTGGAATGGGATATTCACGACGGAACTTCAATCCTTGGATCTGGCGATTGCGAATCCATTGCCAAACATTTGTCGAAAATTCGTTGGAGGTTCGACGCTGGCTTTGTGCAAATTCGATTGCTTCTTTGGACCTGGACCGGCTGCGTTTCATGGGAATGAGTCTCTCTTCGATGCCGCGGAATCCAATAGCACTTTAAGACCTGGAATCACGTTGGAAACGTTCTCTTATTCTCTCAGCACTCAACCCCTCCCCCCCCCGCCCCTCTCCCCGAAGCGGGGCGAGGGGGGCCGAGAATCAAAAATATGAGGAGCGAGGAGCGAGGGGCATGGAGCGCTACCCATGTCCTGAACCTGAACCAGGGAGCTATTTTCTTCATTCTCGCCGCTCGCTGCTCGCCACTCTTTTCTCCGTTTAGGGGCGGTCGATTCGCCGATAGGGTGCATGCGGGGGAAGCCGTCGAGGACGACTGTTCGACATTGCTCTCGCCACTCGTTACTCGCCTCTCGCCACTCGCTACTTCCCACTTTGCCTAGCCACGCCAACTACTTCCTTCACGCAAAAACAGTCGAGGACGACTGTTCGACATTGCTCTCGCCTCTCGCCACTCGCTACTCGCTACTTCCCACTTTGCCTAGCCACGCCAACTACTTCCTTCACGCAAAAACAGTCGAGGACGACTGTTCGACATTGCTCTCGCCTCTCGCCTCTCGCCTCTCGCCTCTCGCTACTCGCTACTCGCTACTCGCTACTCGCTACTCGCTTTTCGTCCCTTCCCACTTTGCCTAGCCACGCCAACTACTTCCTTCACGCAAAAACAGTCGAGGACGACTGTTCGACATTGCTTCCGCCTCTCTTCTTTCTCGCTTCTCGCTTCTCGCTACTCGCTTCTAACTGCTAACTGCTTACTGCTTACTACTTACTACTTACTACTTACTACTTACTACTTACTACTTACTACTTACTACTTACTACTTACTACTTACTACTTACTACTCGCCACTCGCCACTCGCTACTCGCTACTTATTTCTCTCATCTTTTCTTCGAAGTCTTTTGCGAATTGGGGGCCGTCGCATAGGGGGGAGTCGAGGACGCGTTGACGGAGGGTGCGACGCAAGGGAGATAATCGCTCGATCTCGCTCGCCCACGCGCATGCTTTTGCAATGTACTCCTCCGACGACGATGCAATGAACTCGGTGAGGCCGACATTAGATAGATGACTCAAGGAATGCCGACCGGCAAACGTGCGATGCGGCCAAGTTACCGTGGGTATGCCCATCCACATGGCTTCTATCGTGGTAAGTCCACCCGAATAAGGAAACGTGTCGAGCGCGAGGTCGACGCGATGGTATCGCTCCATCAACGATGCAGCCCCAGTCGTTTGATCGAACTCGATCCGCCCCCCACAACCCATTCCCTCCATCGCCGATTCGATCCGCTCCCGATTCATTCGATCTGGCATCCCCGTATAACAAAGCAACAATCGGGAATTCGGTACGCGTCGCATGATCTCGCCCCAATGCAGCATAACCCTGCGATTGATCTTGGCCGGATTGCACATCGCACCAAACGTGACATACCCCTTTCGCTCCGCCGGCAACTCCCCAATGGGTGGCGCATCTTCAGGTGGCGTATAAGTCACGTACCCATGGGGCATGCGCAATATCTTTTCGGTGTAATAGCACTCGAACTCCGACGGGACATGGAAACGATCCGCGAGAAGATAGTCCATCGTTTGAAGACCCGTTGTTCCCACATATCCCGCCCAACTGATCTGAACGGGAGCCGCCCGCGACGCAAAAACTCCCAGCCGGTTGTTCGCAGTGTGTCCCGACAGATCGAACAAAATATCCACTTCATCGGACCGAATCCGATCGCGCAGCGCTTCATCGCTCCAAGCAGCCGCGTCCAACCAACGAAACGTCTCCGCTTCGATCTTCGCGGCAAGCCAATCGCGACCAATTCGATCCGAGTAAACAAATGTCTGGAATCGGTCGCGATCCAGATGCTTGAACAGTCGATACGTGAAATAACCCACGGGGTGGGCGCCGAGATCCGCCGAGGTGAAACCAATCCGCAGCGGACGGTCGCGTTGAGGAAGATTTGAATTGCGCGCAACGCTCGCAACGGCGCAATGGTCCGGTGCAGCCACTTGTTCTGTTTCGGGAGCAACGCTTTGCCACCAGAGGTCATGCTCGTCGCGCAGTTTCTCGGGGGTAATATCGGGGTGGTATTGCATGGCCATGAGCAATCCGTCGTGCGCGTCCCGGACCTTGCCTCGCAACGCGATGGCAGATCGAAACCGCTCGATCGCCGTATCGATGTCCCCGACGCTCAAGCAGCAGCCGGCCTCCAGCAACAACGCCTCGTGGTTCTTCGGATCGAGCTCTCGTCCCTTTTGAATGGCCTCGAGGGCATCGGATAGCCGTCCCAGTTTGCGCAGGGCATTGCTGTAATTGCAAAAGGTCGTCGCGTAGGAGGGATTCTCGGACAGAGAACGTTCCAAGAACGAAACGGCCGCGGTCGCATTGCCAAGCGTGGTTTGCAGAAGCCCAATTGCATTGAGAACCAGATGATGGTTCGGTGCTCGTTGATGCGCACGATCGAGCCAGCGTTTCCCTTCGTCGATTTCGTGCCGAGAGAAGTGCGTCGAAGCCAGCCGCGTCAACGCATCAACGCTAGTCGGACTCAGCTCGGTCGCTTTCGTGTATTGCACGATCGCTTCGTCGATCCGGCCCAGCCGCTTGAGAACCGCCCCTTTGGAGAGATGCAATTCGACATTCGGCCGACAGCGCTCGATCGCCCGGTTCGCCCACTCCAAGGCTTCCTCCACTCGCCGTTCTTCCGAGAGGAGACGCAATAGGCTGAGATAGGGAGAAGCCGTGGAGGGTGAAGCGTCGATCGCTTTTCGGAAGGCTTCTTCGGCGCGCAGGTTGTTCTCTTGCAATCGGTAGGCCTTGCCAAGATTGAACCAAGTATCGTGGGCTTCGGGGTTGGATTGGAGGGCTCGCTGATAGGTTGCGATGGCTTCGTCGATCCGTCCGATATTCCGGAGTGCAACGCCAAGGTTCCCGAGAAAGACGCTGCTATCGGGGCTCCATCGCAGGGCCTGTTGGATGCAATCGATCGCGGCAACGTGATTCCCGTTGGCCATCTCGATGAGACCTAGCAAGTGCAGTGCATCGGGTTGTTCGGGGCATACCTCGAGCACTTGCCGATAGAGAGACTGTGCATCGGCCAGTTTCCCCTGTTGTTGCAGCGCGACCCCTTTGTTGAGCAGGGCGACGACATAATCGGAGGGAGAGAAGGAGTTCATTCCATCAGTCTGATTCAAGAAGGGTGACGAGTCGATCCCGCATGCGAGAGAAGACCGAGTCCCAATCCCAAAGCTTCGGCTGGCGGAACATCGTCATCGTCGGATACCAAGGGTTCTCTTCCCGGTCGTCGCTCATCCATCGCCATTCGGCGGCAAAGGATTTCGCCAGCCAAATGGGGCGTCCCAGCGCTCCGGTGAGGTGCGGAATCGCGGTGCATGGTGAGATGACCAAGTCCAGGTTTTGAATGATCGCCGCGGTGTCCATGAAGGCGCCCGCATTGGCATCGAGGTTTTCGAAGCGAATCAGTTCAAAGTCGATGTCCCCGAGCTGTTCCATCCCTTCCCGCTGTTGCAAACAAATCAGACGGACCCCGGGTACGGAAGCGATCGATTGAAACATCTTCAGCGGAACTCTGCGGACTTCATCGTTGGCGAAATTCGGGTTTCCTTGCCAAGCGATCCCGATTCGGAAACCGGTGTAGGGCGAGAGTTTCGCTTTCCACTGCTCCGTGAGCGATGGGGAGGGATAAAGGTAAGGGACGCTTTTGGGGACCGAGTCCCACGTCGTCCGAAGGGCATGGGGCAAACTCATCAACGGGATATGGAGATCGTAATCGGGGAGTGGATCCCCGTCGGCGATCACGCGTTCCAGGTAGGGGCAGGCGCTCAGGAGTGGAACGAGGCAACGGTGGGAGAGAAAGGTAATCTTTCCACCCAGCGCGTGGGCGATGTTGGCATAGCGGATGAATTGAAGCGAGTCCCCGAGGCCTTGCTCGCAATGGATCAGGAGCCGGCGGCCATCGAGGGCGGAACCATCCCATTCGGGTTTGGGGAACGTACGTGGTTTGTGTTTGCTGAGCTTGCGCTTTTCGTAGAGAGGCCAGCCTTGTTCAAATCGACCGGACTGCAGGTGGAGGAAGCCCTTCATCATCAGAGAGTCGATGTCATGGGGGCTGATTCGCAATGCGGTTTCGACCGCGTCTGAAGCTTGCGAGGTATGGCCGAGAAAGTTTCGGCACGCGGCGAGTTGGCAACCTGCGATGGCACCAAACTCACGCCAAGTCTCTTCGGAGATTGTTGCGAACGGCGGGAGTTGAGGGTTGAGTTCCGAGCGGCGGCTACCCAAAAGCAGGGTTTGATCGAATGCGTGGCAAGCTTCTTCGAATCGATTTTGGGCGGCCAGGATAATGGCGAGGTTGCACCAGACAGAAAAGAAATCGGGAAGGAGTGCGAGCGCTTCGCGGCAAGCGGCTTCGGCATCCGGATAGCGTTTCGTGTTTTTAAGAACGGTCGCATAGTTGTTCAGCATGCCTGCGTGCCCCGGATGGAGCTCGACGATCCGCTTCCAAACCGTCACACCTTCTTCGCTGGGGACCGTTTCTTTAAGAAGGCATTGCCCATATCCGATCAGGGCCGCGCGGTGATCGGGATCGGTGGCCAAGAGGGTGCGGAAGTGCGGGATTGCGGCATCGTGCTTTCCGGTTTTGGTAAGGGTAAATGCCAACGACAAACGAGCGTCGACTGCGGTCGGGTCCAATTGGAGGGCGCGTTCGAGCAAAGGAAGAGCGTTCTCCAGTTTCCCTTGTTTGATTTGATTGGTCGCGAGATTTCGCAACGCATCGAATGCATCGGGATCGACCGACAAAGCCAGTCGGTAGTAATGCTCGGCCATGCTCAGATCCGAGATCCGCGAGTAGGCCGTCCCAAGGTTCACGAGAATGGGAGCATGGCGTGGGAATTGTTTCACTCCATGTTGAAGAATCGCGATCGCTTCGTTGGCTCGATCCGATTGAACGAGCAACGCTCCCAAGAGGTAGATCGCATCGACGCAATCGGATTGTTTGCCCAGGATTTCGCGGTAAAGCGATTCCGCTTGCCCCATCGAGCCGTTTCGATGAAGGTCCAACGCGGTTTGAATCTGTTCGACAATAGCATTCATAGGGACGTAGGCGAGGATAGGGAGATCCGAGGCGTGTGAAGGTGCAGTCGATCCAGTCCGAGGAGTCACCTCGTTCGGTGGTTCTCATAGGTTCACGGGAGAAACGACAGCGAGACGATGCGTTTCCAAACCGGCTTCTTACTATAGCAAGCCGTTGACGAACCAAGCATGAATGGGAGATCGTATCGAGGTCTATTAAACCGGCACGCTAACCGTTCCTATTACGATCGCATCCTCATCTTTTGTTGGTTTGTAGGGATTGATGAAGCGCATTCATGCACGACGACTGGGGCCGACTCTTCGACTGCACGCGTTTACGAATCGGGCGCGCGCATGCGCGATGACGCTAGATGAATGAATCAATCGTTACTGCGATGTCGCGCAAGTCTGTTCGGCGATGGTTCGATTCACGAATTGAGAATCAACGCAAGCGTGGCAACCGCAAAACAGCCGTTTTTTTGAATGGATGCCGGTCGCGTTCCGGCACGCAACCGGCACTCCATTTTCAACACGCGATGGAGTCGCGAAGAACAAACGGGCACGGAAAGTGAAAGTGGCTACTTCAACGCATACTTCCAGACAAGTTCTCATTCTCACCAACGAATTGATTGATAGAACCGCCACGTAATCGGTGCATCTTTTTGTCATGCGCTCATGCAAAGGAAGCTTGCTTTGCGTTCTCAAAACAAAGTCGGCAGAAAGCGAACAAGTTATTTTCCTATTTTAGCGCGCTATTTTCTTGGTTCATGGAGCTTGACTGACGAGCGTGCCGGTTCCCGTTGCTTGACGGCATGTATTGCCCATCTAAATTACGAGGCTTGTGTCGGATGGAAGGATTGTTCCTTCCGTGACAACTGTGCCGCCGCCCAAATCCAACCCCGCCTTCTTTGTGATTACATCGTTGAAAGTTGCCCAGCTTCCTTCGAGTCTGCTTAACTCAATTAGCCCGCTGAACTCAATTGTTGTTAAGGGTCTTCGGATCGGCTTCGTCGCTGACTTTCGTATTCATCTTGTTGCTGCAACTGTTAGTTCGAGAGATTTATTATGATTCGTCGCTCCCACCGTGATTCCGCCAAATCTGCTGCACGTACTGCTCGGATTCGCGAGAAGGCTTACTTGATGAGGAACCAAGTCCGCAAGTCTGCGGAGAGTTTCGTTATGCGCTACCAGGCTAGAATGGCTTGGTGGTCGCGAACCTTCCGAACGCCGTCGTTGGGTCTCCTGCATTGGGCAACCGGGCAAGCGAAGACATTGTGGGCGGCCTTCATGGCGATCTTGGGTTTGTCGCCAAAGGGGTGGGGTAAGGGATCATCGCGGCGAGCGCCCGCCGTTCGGCAAAGTTACTTCCGAACAGCGTTGTGCGAAGGGTTGGAAGAGCGAAAGCTTCTCGCGGTGGATATCTTCACCAACGATTCGAACTTGCAGGAAGGTGGCCCGGTTCAAAACGGCCAGTTCTTCCTCACACGAAGCGGCAATGTGGGTAACGAAGTCGTCACGTTGGCGTTCGACACCACATCCGGATTTGCGAACACCGAAAACGCCGACTTTGTGGCAACCGCTGCGAGTGTCAAGATTTATGAGTTCGGGAAACCTTCCTTGTTGAACGTCACCATTCCCGCAGGGTCAACGAGTCTTGTGATCGACATCGACGCGATCGATGACAATTTGTACGACGGCGGGACAGAAACGGTGAAGGTAGCGTTGATTACTTCTTCGAGTGAAGCGATCGGATTGAAGACCAATGCCCAAATCGGGATCATCGATAACGAGACCGCTCCGACGATTCGAATCGTGGCCTCCGATGCATCGGCTACTGAAAATGCGGGAGGAACCGATCCAGGTGAATTCACCGTGGAGTATGTCGGTTCCCCGAGCGACAAGGCCGCCGTCGTGAACATGACTTACACTGTGCCCGGGAACACGGTAACCACTGCGTCCTCAGCCGATTACAATTCCGCTGGATCAGCGACGATTCCTGCTGGGAGCCAGAGCACGGTTGTAGCGGTAACCATCAACGACGATAACTTGGTCGAAGCCACTGAGACCATCAAAGCGAAGATCACTTTGGCCTCGGCGAATCCATTGATCGTCGTTGGTAGTTCCGACACCGATGTCATCACCATTGCCGATACACCTGACACGGCCAAAGTTTCGATCGGTCCCTTTGTTGCTGCGACCGTGAGTGAAACCGGGGGTGTTGCGACTGCAAAGATTTCGCAAACCCAGGCCTCTAGTTCTCCAACGGTTGTCAAGTACTCGTTGATCACGGGAACGACGGCCACCGAAGGAACCGATTTCACGTTTGGGCTGGTATCGGAAATCGAGGCCAACGATTCGGTGTTTGGTCCACAGCAGTTTGCTTCCGGAGCGCAGGGCCTGGCCGGGTTCTCGCTGAACAACGATTCGGAAATTGCGAATTCCACAACGGTTCCGCATTTGACGGTCAATAGCACCACGGGAACTAATAACGGAACGGCCGACGTCTATGCCTTCTATACCTCCACGGGAGGTGCATCGGTGTTTGATATCGACACCACGACCGGCGGTTTCAATTCCTTCCTCGAAGTCTTCGACGGCAATGGTACGCTGCTCGGCTCCAACGATAACCTCTTTGAAGGTAGCGGTAGTGGTAGTGGTGGAGGACCGAACACGACCGACTCCCAGGTCTCCGTCAATCTGCCCAGTGCGGGGATTTACTATGTACGCGTTACCGCAGGGACCGCTGGCTCGAGCGCCAATAGCGCTGGAGCGAGTGCTGGGGCGAATACGGGAGCGACAGGAGCTCAAAGCTATCGATTGCATTTGTCGGTACCGGGTGCCCAAAACTATGGGGTGATCGGAGCGGGTAGCACGAATGTTCCCCTGATCATGAGCGCGATCGGCGACAGTTTGGTTGAACCCGATGAAGACATCAAAGTTCGGCTCGACTCCATTCCTCTCGCGGACAGCGACATCAGCTTCCAAAGCGGGACCGCCACAGACGCTTCTCGCAACGCAGCGGTAACGATTTTGGACGACGACAATGCCAAGATTACCGTTACCTCCACCAAAGCCGTCGAACCCGGCACCAACGGTGTCTTCACCTTCACACAAAGTTTGAAGAGCTCTTCGAACACGGTCGTAGAAGTTGTCGTCGACAACATCAATTCGACCACAAAGAGCTTGTTCAATGGTTCCGTTTCGGATCCTGCTGATCATACCCTGGCACAAACGTTGACTGTCACCATCGCTGCGAACACCACGCAGACGACATTGACCGTTCCGGTCATCGATTCGGCCTTGATCGAAGAAGACGAAACGTTGGTGGTCAAGCTTGCGACCAAAACCACCACCGACCCACAAATTACCCTGGCTGCTCCGACCGCCTCGATGCTCTTCCAAGACGAAGATCTAGGAGTGGTGGACGTCGACGCGACATTCTCGCCAGCCGTCGAAGGAGTCAGCAACGGGAAGTTCACCTTCTTCTTGGCAGAACCACCTGGATATCCCATTGGCAAGCTGACCACGAGCGATCGCGATACGGTGATCGAGTACACCATCAGCGGATCGGCGACACCAGGAGTGGACTTTGCTCCTCTAACAGGTACCGCGACGATTCCTGCGTTTGCTTCATCGACCGATGTCATCATCGACGTCATGGGTGCATTCAATGACCTGGAGCTCGAGGCAAACGAGACGGTCATCATCTCGATTACCAAGCTCCTTACACCGACCGACTCCAACATTTCGGTTGGAGTCGGCTCTCCGACCGATCAGTTGGTGATCGTCGACAACGATTCCTTGACCGTTTCGGTCAGCAAGACTCTGGACGCATTCGAAGGTGGGGCAAAGGGTGTTTTCACCTTTGAAACCGTCGGTACAGGGATAACCGTTGTTCCTACAGTCGTCACGTACAAAGTGAATGCGTTGAGCTCTGCGGTGGAGGGAGTTGATTTTGGATTCCTCACTGGGACTGTCACGATTCCAGCAGGGGCAGCACCTCAATCTGCGACGGTAGAGATCGATGCGACGGGTGCTTTCGATGACGGGCTATTCGAAGGAAACGAGACCGTTTTTATCGAGATCGTTTCGGTCAGTGGTGGTCCCGGCGTAACAGGCTCTGGTAACGCGGTAGGGAATATTATCGACGACGAATCGGGCACTGTAACGATTACCAAGGTGGATGACGCTGCAGAAGGAAACACGAACGGCAAATTCCAAATCACGTTAGGTGGTCAAAGCCCATTGCCGACTGTGGTCGAATACTCGGTTCTGACCGGGAACATCAACGATGCGACCCCCGGGAGTGATTACGTCGCACTGGGTCCAACCGGCAAGGTAACGTTTGCTCCGTTCCAGACCAGTACCACGTTGCTGGTCGATGTAATGGATGATGGGATCAGCGAAGGAACCGAAACCGTCCGCGTGCAGGTTACCAAGGTCCTCAGCGGTATCGGCTATACCCCAGCCGGTGGACCTGCGACCGTGAACATCTTCTCCGATCAAGAAGTCGAGTTGAGCGTTGTCGATTCGGTAGCCACCGAGACGCCACTGAACAACGACTCCGCATCGTTTGCAGTGAAGCTCTACAGCCCGAGCGCTGGGATTTACACTTCAAGTGAAACTCCCACGGTCGTGACCTACCAAGTCCTCACAGGTAACGCAGATGATGCGACGGCTGGTTCGGACTATCCTGCCCTAACCGGAACAGTGACCATTGCAGCGAACCAAACGTCTGCCGTTATCACGGTTGCAGCTACCGACGACAATTTGATCGAAGAGACCGAGAAGGTCCGGATCAAGCTGTTGAGCGTATCCAGTGGTGCTGGAGACATCACGATTTCCAAGTCGTTGGATCAAGGATTTGTATCGATCAACGACAATGACGCAGGATACGTCTCGGTGAAAGCGACCAAGTCGCCCGCACAGGACAATCCCGCTAGCGACGTCGACGGAGAGTTCACATTCTTCCTAAGCCAGCCCAGCGCGACGAACACTGTCGTGACCTACTCGATCGCGGGCACAGCGACCTCGGGAGCAGGCAATGATTATGCGACCCTCTCAGGGACGGTAACCATTCCGGCCAATAGCACGTCGGCAACCGTGCTGGTTGATGTATTCAACGACAACATCGTCGAAGGAACCGAGACGGTCAAAGTCACCATGACTGCGATCACCTCGGGTGATCCGCAGATCAAGCTTGGTTCGTTGGGTGGCCCATCGCTGAAATTCCAACAAGGGTTGGGGACCTACAACAGCAGTGAAGACACCTTCATTTCTCTTGCGTTCCCGACCGTGAACTTCGATGGAGGAGCGATTCAGGTCGATACCGATTCACTGCCCGTTCCATCGAGTGCAGCGGAACACGGATTGCTGAAGTTTGGAGGAATTATCGGCCCATCGGCTATTCCGTTAGGGGCACCGATTCAGAACGCCGTTCTCTCGTTAACCACGACGATCGGCGGTCCGGTATCCCTGCACGAACTGTTCGGTGGCTGGTCCGAGGGAACGGCAACTTGGAACACGGTATTTGGTGGTAACGGGATCCAGCCGGATGGTTTGGAATCCTCGGCATCCGGTCCTTTGGCGATCTTACCGAGCTTCTCCACCACTCCAGTCAATGTCACGTCGAACGTGCAATCCTGGTCCAGTGGAAATCCAAACTTCGGATGGGCCATCCTCCCGAACAACCCCTTGATTGGAACAAAGATTGTCAGCTCGGAAGGTCTGTTCGGAGCCAGACCCTACTTGACGGTGGATCTGGATCTCTCTGCGACCGTTGAAATCGTGGACACCGATACTGCAACGGTTCAGGTCTTCGGGACGTCCGATGCAGTCGAGCCAGGCATACAGGGCAAGTTCATGATTGTGATGACCAACCCGTCCAGTTCAGCTGTAACGGTTTACTACGAGGATCTGCTTACAGGAACTGCCGTATCGGGTAGCGATTATGTCCCGGTTCCATCCGGCTCGATCGTGATTCCAGCGAACGCGACCAATGCGACCGTATTCATTACCCCCAACAACGACAGTTTGATCGAGTTCCCTGAGACAGTGAACCTCAAGATCACCAAGATCGTAACGGCAGACCCTGAGATCACTCTCGGTTCTCCTGTGACGGGCACGGTCACTATCAATGACAATGATTTCGGCGTCATCTCGTTCGGTGCTGTGGTCAATGGCGATGAAAACACAATGGGGAACACGAAGCTTTCTCCGATTAATGGGACGGCAGTTATCAATTTGACCGTACCGAGCGACACCGACACCGTGCTGGCTCTATCGGTAACAGGAACTGCCACCGCGGGGAGCGATTACAACGCCCTGCCAGCGTTGGTCACCATACCGGCGAACTTCTTATCCACCACAATCACCATCGAGGTGATCGATGATGGAATCAATGAAGCGGCTGGTGAGTCGGTTATTTTGAAATTGGACTCCATCGTCTCGGGTAACCCCAGCATCTTTGGAACTCCCACCAGCAAGACCGTCTTGATTCTGGATGACGAGCAAGTGTTGGAGGTCAACAACGTCGCGACCATTAAGAACGCTGTGGAAGGAACGACCAACGGCGAATTCCAATTCCAATTGAATTTCCCGAGTGACAAGCCAACTGTCATCACCTATCAGGTTATCAATCCAGCTGGTGGTGCGGGGCTAGCCGCCCTCGCAGTGGACGGCAAGGCTCCTGACTACAACGGATCCGCGCTAACCGGTTCGGTAGGCCCAACCTATGTCACGGGAACGGTAACGATCCCTGCGAATTCGACTTCGGTTTCGCTCCCAGTGGTGCCGTTCCTGGATTACGTGACAGAAGGGCCCGAGACGGTCCAGCTGCAGATCACGTCGGTTTCGAATGGCAACGGTGTGTTGAACGCTACACCGAATGCTTTCGTGACCATCAACGATCTGGAATACAAGGTAGCGGTGACCAAGACTGATAGCCCGGGTGCTGAGCCCGGACCAGCAGCGGGCTCCAATGCCCAGTTCACCTTTACCTTGACCAATCCGCTCCCTGAGCCGACCGTGGTCACGTACAGTGTGGTCCCGGGCGCTGGACTGTTCATTTCCCCTGCATTCGATCCCGATACCAATCTTCCTGACGTCGGACCTCTCTCGGGTACTTTGACGATTCCGGCGAACACCACCCAATTCACCTTGAGCGTCGATGTTATCGACGACTTGAAGTTGGAAGGGGACGAAACCCTCACGTTGCAAATCACGGGTGCATCGACAGCTGGCCCCAGTTACAAGTGGGGCCCAGCACCTGTTCCAACCATTGACTCGACACCTGCGACGCAAGTGGTCGTGGACAATGACACGACCACCGTTTCTGTAAGCGGTGTCGATGGAACCGAGTCTGGACAACCTTTGGCATTGAGCGATGGCAAGTTTGTCATCTCTCAAGGAAATGTTTCCGCGACCGACACCGTCGTGAAGTACAAGATCCTGGCTTCCAGTACGGCAACGAGTGGCTCGGACTATTCGACCATTTCGACGACGCTAGCGACAATTCCAGCAGGTCAATTGTCGACATGGGTAACCGTTGATGTCCAGCAAGACAATTTGCTCGAACCGACCGAAACCGTGAACATTCAATTGCTGAGTTTGGAGGGCCCAACCGATCCAAGTGCTAAGCTTGGAACCACTCTTGGTACGGTCAACATCACGGACGACGACACATCGACAGCGTTCTTGATCCCTACCAGCCCTATCGGATTCGAGCCAGGGACGAACGACGGTGTGTTCACCGTCTTCCTCACCAACCCATCATCGACAAATACCGTCGTCACCTTCTCGCTCGATCCGAGCGGAGATGCGACCCCAGGATTGGGCAACGATTACCAGTTGTTGGATAAGTTGGCAGGAACAACGCTAGCGATCCCAGTTGGTAGCGTAACCGTCCCTGCAGGACAGACGTCGACCACGATCATTGTGGATGTTCTCGATGACAACATCATCGAAAACGATGAGACAGTGAAGATCAAACTTTCGTCGACTAGCAACGCAAAGATCACTGCGGATACAACCTTGAAGACCGTCACCATTCAAGATTTGACCGGTTTCTCGGTCGATCAAGACACCGCGAAGGTGGTGGTGAGCAAGCTCGTGGATGGGGATGAGAACAAGGCTGGTTTGCCGATCGATGGCAAGTTCTTGCTGACATTGGTACCGACCAACCCGAACTACAACCCGCTCAATGGCAAGTTCTATTCTGACGAGAACACCGTTGTCGAGTATGTGGTTCAAGGATCCAGCACGGCGACCAACGGCAGCGATTTCAATCTCGCCGTCACGGGAACGGTAACGATCTCGGCCGGGGATACGACCGCCATCTTGACGGTTCCAGTCCTTGAAGACAACTTGGCTGAGTTCACCGAGACGGTGGATATCAAACTCACATCGATCAAGGGAGTGCATGTCGCGGCGATTTCTGCCGACTCCACTCCTGCGACGGTGAGCATCCTCGATGATGACGCCAGCGTTCTCACGATTTCGAGTCCGACCGTTGTGGAAACGGACAGCGGTACGGTGGCGATGAAGTTCTTGGTCACCAGCCCAACGGCTGTTGCAGGTGGTTTCAGTGTTTCCTTTGCGGTAGCGGATGTGACGACTAACAAGTCGGGTCCATCCGATTACAGCGTAGCGACGAGCAGTCCACTTGCCTTCACGGGAATCGCGGGTGAAACGCAATTCATCGTGATCGATGTCAACGGCGACACGTTGGTAGAAGCGACTGAAACCCTCAAGGTAACGTTGACTTCGGCTACTCCTGGATCGCCGCTGGTGATTGCAGGTGCGGTCGGAACGGGAACGATTACGAACGACGACAAGGCCGTCTTCACCATTGCGGATGTAACGGTGGTGGAGGACACGGACAAAACCTCGCCATCCGGCGACGGATCGCCTGCCTTCGTCGAGATGGAATTTGAGGTCAAGGTAAGCAATCCGATCGACGTCGCGACCGACATCGACATCAACTTCACCGACCTCACTGCGGTAGGTGGTGACTTTGACAGCTTCCTCAACATCGCCAAGCCGGTACCGGTGCCGCAGTTGGTGGGTGGAATCGATTACGACAACGATGCCGCCAATGGTGGCGTAGGAGCTTACAATTCGAAGGTGACCTTCAGTGCAAACTCGACCACCAGTCAGAAGTTCCGCGTGCGGGTCAATAACGATTCCATCGTAGAAGGTGGGTTGCTCAACTCCTTTGGCAATGAGCAATTCGAGGTTACGATGGTCGACAAGACCGGAACTCGCAACACCGACGTCAACGATAAGGCGATCGGAACGATCACCGATGACGATGTCGCGACCGTAAGCTTGGTCACCAACGATCCTTTGGCATCGGAACCCTTCGACACAGTCAATGAAGGAAACGGACAGTTCACCGTGGTACAAACCGCGGTATCCAGTTCGCCAACCATCATCAGTTACACGGTAGGTGGCTCGGCGTCGCCGGGTTCTGACTACAAGGCTCTGACTGGTGTCGTCACCATTCCAGCAGGTGCGACCTCGGCGTTCATCGACGTAACGGTTGTGGACAGTGCAGAGTTGGAAGACGACGAGACGGTCGTGGTCACCTTGACCAAGATCACGAGCGGAGACCCCGATGTCACCCTCACGGGAACGTTAGCTGGAACGGTTACGATTTACGACGACGATCAAGCACTCGTGACGCTCAAGGCGAACGATCCGAACGCATCGGAAGATCCTCTCGATGACGGACAGTTCACGGTGAGTTTGTCGGAAGTCAGCGACACCAACACCGTCGTAACGTACTCGATCGCCGCCGGTGTGGGCCAAGCGACCAACGGCGCGGACTACAAAGCGTTGAGTGGAACAGTCACGATCCCAGCGGGTCAAACCGAAACCAAGATCGACGTGAGTGTTCTGCAGGACGTCGCCGTGGAGTCGGCTGAGACTGTGACGCTGACTCTGACCGGTCTGCTTTCGCCCACGAACGCAGATATCAAGATCGGGGGTGCGAACAATGACACCGTCACCATCGCCGACGATTCCGACGGTATCTTGGTCAGCGTGTTCAACAACGGCAATGGAACCGAAGGTGTTTCCAACGGATCGTTTATCATCAAGATCACGAAGGACGATGGGGTGACCCCAGTTCCTGCTCCTCCGTTGGGATTGACGGTAAATTACAGTTCGGCGGGAGGAACAGCGACTGCGGGACCATCTGGTGACTATGTGGCTCTTTCAGGTTCGATTTTCATCCCACCTGGACAAACAACTGGTTTGATCGACGTTTCCGTCAACGATGATTTGTTGGTCGAAGCAACCGAGACAGTTAAGGTCGGGTTGGTTGGACTAGTTCATAGTGGATTTCCGGGTATGGAGCCGGCGTCGATCGGTGTAGGCAATGCCGCTGTCGACATCATCGACAATGACAAAGCGGTCTTCACGGTGGAAGATCTCGTGGTGAACGAGGGAGATGGGTCGGCGACGATCAAGGTTTCGATCAGCAGTAAGCTGGAAGGAATTTCGGTCCCAGTCACGGTCAACTACACACCGCTGACGGCCGGTTCACCTTCCGACTTTGCACCTAGCGGTTCGCAAACAGTCGTGTTCGGTCCTGGAAGTCTGGCACCTCAATCGGTGACGTTCACGATTGTCGACGATTTGCTGGTAGAAGGGCTTGAAGGATTCGGAGTCTCTCTCAGCACGACCTATGTCAACGGACCTGGATTGCATGTCGTGGACACCACAGACGTAGCCGTCGTGGGAATCCTGGATAACGACTTCCAAGTCTTCAATGTTCAGGGAGTAAAAGCAGGATCGTCGGCTTGGTCAGCAACGTTTAACGACTTTGTTGACAATACTGGCGCACCAGTGGGGCAGAGAGGATTCTCGATACCAGCGGGCGCAGCGCAAGCAACAACGCTGCCGTGGGCAAACATTAATCGATTGTTCGTCAATTTCAGCCAGGATCCAGATCCAGCGACTCTGACTCCCGCGAACTTCGTTCTGTTTGGATTGCAAGGTGCAGCCACGCCATCGGTTACTTCCGTAGCCTATGACACCTCGACCAATATTGCGACACTCACCCTGAGTGGAAACATTACGAACGATCGGCTGCGATTGTTGGTTTCGGACAGTGTAACCTACCTGGGAACTCCGCTGGATGGCGAGTGGGCCAACAATGCTGACTCCTTCGACTCCGGCAATGGAACACCGGGTGGCGCATTCAACTTTACATTCAATGTGCTGCCAGGTGATGTGGATCGTTTCTCAACCGTGAACATTGCAGACGCAAGTTTGGCATTCGGAGCGATTGGTGCATCGACAGACGGCACCAACGCCTTCCCTGCACCAAACACCAGTCCGTATACGATATTTAAGGATGTGGATGGAAGCGGGACCGTCAATATCGCGGATGCAGCGATCACCTTCGGGCGACTTTCACTCCCACTCAATTCACTCCCCGTGGGCTCACCCGGAAGCTTTGGGACGGGTAACACTGGAGCTGGTGACTACGAAAAGGAAGCCGTTCTCCGTTCCCTCAAGAGTCAATTAGGCGATTGGGCGCCATCACCGATCGAAATGGCTCCTTACGAACCTGATGTCACGGGAATCGACGAGGCCATGGAGTCGTTCGATGAGCTTGACCTGGTGTTAGGCGATGGGGAATTCTTGAGCGGCAACTCGGGAGAATCTCTCTAAGGAAGAGAACCGAGACGTTTAAGGTAAAATAATCTCCCCAACGCAACGCGTTGGGGAGTATGCACTAAATTGATACGACAATTTTGTTGACCAAAATTCATTAATAATTAGGATGAGTCGGTCAACACCACCTAATGGAGTACTCTCATGTATCGCGTCCTTGTTTTAGTGGCATGCCTCTTTTCGCAAAGCGTTTGCCATGCAGGCTTCTTTTTCCAAGTAGAGAATGTCAACTTGGTTTCGGACGGGGTAAACCCGACTGTTGGATCTGCGAATGTGTATTTATTTACCGACAATCCAGCGATTGATATCGCTAGTTTTCCAACGATTACAGGGTATGGTGTAAGCCTCCAGCCAACTAGTTTCTCTGGGTTGAGTGCAGCACAGGTTCAATTGACCTCGGCTACCTTTTCTTCTGCTCCATTTGCTCCTTTATTCCCAAGTGCGCCGACAGTGACGGCTAACGAAGTTGGGGGGCTGGAACGAATGACGGTGACGACGAATTTTGGGGATCTTGCTCTGAACCCAAGTGTTGTCAACAACGCAGGTCTATTCAAAGTTAATTTCTCCGTCGCTGCCGGAGCCACTGGATCGTTTTCGATCAATCCGATCAACTCCGCAGGACCTCCTTCCTTTGAATCTTTGATGTTTGGTGCTACAGGATCGGTGAACCCTGGGCTGACAGGTGGGACGGTGACGATCTCCGCTGTCCCAGAGCCAGGGAGCATGTTGCTGTTAGCGGTTAGCGGATCATTGGTCGGTATTGTAGCCAGACGCCGATTCAAGGCTGTGCGATCATAGAGCGAATTCACTAACCTATTTTGCTATAGAAAGCTCCAGGATTCCTGGAGCTTTTTTTGTGCCAGAAAGGTAGATCGAATCTACCCGTATTACCGATTTGGGATACCACCCGTCGAATTTCATTCCACATTCGTTGGATCTCACGGGTCGAATCCGCCCATGTTCCTTTCGCTGCATTCCTTGTCGAGTTTCAATCTATTCCAAAGTGACTCTACGCTATGAGACGAGTGACTATTGTTGCGACCATACGATTGATTGCGATAGCGATTCTGTATGCTTTTGGGATTCCGATGAGCGTAAGAGCCGGTGTTATCGAAACGGCGGGGTTTGCGACGGCGGGGGTTCGTTGGGATGCGGCGCCGAGTGTGATCGGGGGCGTCGAACGATCCTTGTCCGGCGGTATCCGCTATTCTCTGCAAGGGGGATCGTATGAAGCCTTTCGCGATCGGTTTCAATGGTCGATTGTCCCGACGGTGAGCGAATTTCAATCGGTTGTTCACCAGTCCTTTGGTGCTTGGCAATCGGTAGATCCTGACTCAGGTCTCGGTACCAATCTTTCGTTCGTTTCGGACCTCTCTACTCAAGTCGTGAGTGCGAATGCGTTTGGCAGCGTGAACTATTTAGGAGCAGAGATCGATTTGTTAGGTTGGGATGCGGGGGATGCCGGGTTGCGAGGCTTCACCGGGATGTTGGTCTCGCCTACCGAAGTAACGTTGACTAGCGGCGTCCAAAACTATGCCAACACAGCTGCTATCGCCGGGGTCGACATCACCATCAACAGCAATCAGAACGCTGTTTATAATCTCGACACCTTTCAACGGCTTTTGACGCACGAAATTGGGCATGCGATCGGACTTGGGGATGTCGATCTGACTGGGCCTTTTCTCGATGATAATTTTTCTGATGCGAACCCGTTAGCGACATTGAACAACTCCTGGGCTCATCTGGTGAATCCGACGGATCCGATGCAGTCCGCCGGACTTTCGTTCTATAACATTCCTAGCTCGACATTCGCTTTGAACGGCATCGATCTGTTGATGGAATCCAATGGGCTTGGGATCGGCCCCAACAATCCGTTGAGCAACGGGATCCCCCTAACCAACGACGAATATGGGATGCGTCAGTTCTTGTACCCGACGATCACGGCCGTTCCCGAACCTGGCGCGCTGCTACTGGCTTGCACGGGACTGATGCTTTTCATCAGACGACCGCGACGACGCGAACACGCCCAACCTCCATTCTCCCAACCTCCATTCACTGCGTAATACGTACTCATTTTTAAGACCCGAGGAACCCCTGTGACTGAACTTTCCGGAATTGCCAAGGAATCGACCTATTCGTATGACGAGATTCCTTATCCAAGCCATCCATTCGAGGCGACACACCCCGACCATATCTATTCCTTAGCGAAGCTGTTTCAGCTTCAACCAACGCTTCCGGAGAATGCGAGAATTCTCGAATTAGGATGTGCGAGCGGAGGGAACATTATCCCTCTCGCGGATCAATTCCCCAACGCGACGGTCGTTGGAGTTGACCTATCGTCGAAGCAAATCGCCGATGGCCAAAAGATTGTCCAAGCGTTGGGATTGAAAAACATCCGGTTAATCGCCGATGATTTTCAAGCGATTAACGAGGCGTATGGCGATTTTGATTACATCCTTTGCCACGGTGTCTTTTCATGGGTCCCCCCGGTCGCTCAGCAACGGATATTGGAAATATGCCAGGAGCGTTTAACGCCCCATGGAGTCGCTTACATCAGCTACAACGCCTACCCCGGGTGGTTCATGCGAGGGATGATTCGGCAGATGATGTTGTATCATGTGTCCAATCTGCCGGATCCTGCGAGCAAAATCCAACAAGCCCGAGCGCTCCTTTCGTTTATCGTGGCCAGCACCGAGGGGCAAACGACTCCTTATGCGCAGGTATTGAAATCCGAATTGGAGTTGCTCGGGAAGCATCCGGATTCCTATCTCTTCCATGAGCATTTGGAAGAGAACAATCGACCGATGTTCTTTTATCAGTTCATGGAGATGGCCAAGGGGCTCGGTCTCCAGTTCCTCGGCGAGACCAGCCTAGCGTCGATGATCACGAGCAATCTCCCTCCTAAAGCGGCCGATGCACTTTCGAAACTTACGACCGACGTCTACCACCGTAGCCAGTACACCGACTTCGTCACCAATCGGATGTTTCGGCAGTCGCTCCTTTGTCGTGCGGATGTGAAACTGGATCGCCATCTCAGTCCATCGCGTATGGAAGGAGTCCGATATGCGGGCAATATCAAGCTGGAAGATCCCAGCTTGATGAACAATCTCAGTCCCGAGGTGGAAGTGGCTTTCAAGTGCCCGAACGGTCGAAAGCTTCAAACGAAGCACTCGGCCTTGAAGGCATTGATGTTCGCGTTGGTGGAAGCCTGGCCAAAATCCATGGATGTCCCTGAGTTGTGCAAGATAGTGGAGAAAAAGCTTTCGGAGTTAGTCGTCGTCGGTGAAAGGGAATCGATTTCTATTTCGCAACTCGTTACCACCAATATGTTACAGTTGGTCGTGCGAGGGGACGTAGAGTTCCGTTGCGTTCCAGACCGATTTGTTACGGAATTGTCCTCGACCCCGAAAGTATCGGCATTGGTACGACTTCAAGCCTCGCAAGGCGGACCGGTCACGACGCAGCGGCATTCGATGGTCAATCTCGATCCACTGACACGATTGATCACGCAAGAAGTCGATGGTACCAAAACCCACGGACAGCTCGCCGATCATTTGGCGTCACTTGCCGAGCAAGGTAAGGTAAATATTAATATCAAAGGAGGGCAGAACGTAGACATGAAGTCCATACATACCATGACGATCGACAAAGTTCTTGCACAGCTGCGACAGCACTCTCTGCTGGTTGGTTAATAGCCGCGCATCTTGGTCGGTTCCTCGTCGGGCCCACGGGTCGATTCCTGTGGCGCCCGCACCGGCCATTCCATTCCATCCTTCCAAAAACGCGTCAAATTCTTTGTTCGGATTGAGGCGTTTCCGACTCCCCCGCATCCTCGAACGCTTGACTCTTCAGAGAGACCGGCACGACACCGGCACGATGCTCACGCGATTTTTTCTGAAATCCGTGGGGATTTGACGATCAATTTTGTTCGGAACGGAACTTATTCGTCAGAGAAATGCGCCAGACCTGGGAAAAGCAAGGGAATTGTCATCGTCGCGTTGATGGACCGCGGAGCAAGTCGAGCGTGGATTGATTTCTTTTTGTCGATAACTCGCGTTGTTTCAGTTTCACGATTTCACCCATAGTTGGACGAGATTGAAATGGTGGGTATAGTCAGCTTAAGGTGTGGTTGGGGAATCTGATACGCCGTTCGCCCGGCGTGTTATCAATTCTTCGGCCACTTCCATGCTCACCGATTTCGACTTGAACTCCCGCATTCGAGACAGGCTGGGACTGCACGGTATTTGTAGAGCTGTGCAGGAATGAGGACCGTCCGGATGCGTAAGCCCGCTCGCCCTATTTTCCGATTGCAAATCGCAAGACATTGCATTCGGAGCCCTCCAATCGCATAGCTAGCCCCCTAGCGAGGAACGCCTTTCCTGTGATGACTAAATCCCGTTTTCACGCCGTGAATTCGAAACTGCTTCGCAACCTTCGCCGTCGTGTCGGATGGTCCCAAGCCGAGTTGGGAAAACGCGCGGGGTATTGCGAACGGGTGATCCGCAAAGCGGAAGCTGGCGGAAAACTGAGCATGGAGACCATTGAAAACCTTGCTCAGACTTTCTCGAACGCTGCCATTCCGATTTCAACCAAGGAGTTGATATATAGCGAAGAGCTTCTCGCGAGAACTTTCGTCGAGAGTTATGACGCCTATGGGGTCGACATGCTCGCTCATTGTGGCGACTTTTTGGCTCCTGATTTCGTGTTCAATGTTCCTGCCCAAAAGTCGGTATTGAAGCTGGCGGGTATGTACAACGGCAAAGAAGAGTTCCAATCGTTCTTGAATCGATTCTTTTCCTTCTTCACGCGCCGCCCTTCCTCCTTGGCCACGACTTATTTAATTGGGGAAGGACGCGTGGCGGCGCAGTTTGAAGACATACTCTGTTTCTATGCGCATCAGCTTCCACCGATTTGGATGAACCTACATTTCTTCTTCCGGGATGGATTGATCCACCGCATCGATCAGCAGTTCGATTATCTCACCACGGTCACGGCCATCGAAGAGATCCGCCAAAAGCTGGGACTTGGAGAAGCCATGCATTTTCATCTTTGAAGAAGATAGAAGCGAGAGGCGAGCGGCGAGGAGTGTCGAACAGTCGTCCTCGACTGTTTTTGCGCGAAGGAAGTAGGTGGCGGGGCTAGGCAACATTTTCCAGTGGGCCTGTGCAGTAGCCGTTTTCAAAACGGCGTTCTGCGTTCGAACCGTTCTCCGAACGGTGTTTTGAAGGGAGAGCTCTGCTGATTCAACGGTAAACGCGTCGGTCGATTCGCCGGTAGGGTGGAGACGGGGGGAGCAGTCGAGGACGACTGCTCGACACTCCATGCTCCAAGAAGTCAGTCTTCAGTCTTCAGTCTTCAGCACCAAGAACCAAGAACCAAAAACCAAGAACTAAGAACGCCCCCTGCCCGCGCCCCCGCCCCCTTCTTCCCTTAGGATTCAAGGATGTCCGCAGCCGATTGTTCGACTCCCGAGTCATGCAATGTGTTGGTCGAATCTCGCTTTGGTCCGATGATTGTCAATCGGAACGATGCCTATATCGGTCGCTCGATTTTGGAGTATGGCGAGTTTTCCGTTGGGGAGCTGGAGGTCCTATCTCAGATACTGGGGCCTGGGAAAGTCGTGGTGGAAGCGGGCGCGAACATTGGAGCCCACACGCTACCTCTTGCGAAAATCGTCGGGCCGACCGGTCGTGTCATCGCGATGGAGCCACAGCGATTTGTCTTCCAAACCCTTTGCGGAAATATGGCTCTCAACAGTATCACCAATGTCGACTGTCATTGGGTTGCCGTTGGTGAGGTGTCGGGGGTCGTACAAGTACCGGAGATGCCGGTGCATCAAATCAATAACTTCGGCGGCGTGAGTCTCCGTTCGGATCTTCCTGGCCATGAAGTCGCCATGATCACGATCGATAGTCTGAAGCTTCCCAAGTGCCATCTTCTCAAGGCGGATGTGGAAGGAATGGAACTAGAAGTGTTAAAGGGTGCATCGGACACGATAATGCGTTGCCGTCCATTCCTGTACGTCGAATCAGACCGTGAGGAACGACGAGGGGAATTGTTCGAATGGATCGACGCGAAGGGATACACGATGTATTGGCACACGCCGTATTTATTCAATCCTTCGAATCACCGAGGGGTTCCAACGAACCTCTTCTCGGATCTTGCATCCTGGAACGTTTTGTGCATCCCTTCGGAAAGACCGCAAGAAATCGATGGCCTCCCCCGAATCACCGTCCCCCGCTCCATTCCCCATCCCCACTTCGATACAAACAACGCGAAGAAAAAAGTAGCGAGTAGCGAGTAGCGAGTAGCGAGTAGTAAGTAGTAAGTAGTAAGTTGCGACAAAGAAGAGAGGCCGGAGGAGTGGCGACAGCAAATGTAGAGCCGTCGTCTCGACGGCTTCCCCTGCTCGCACCCTACCGGCGAATCGACCAGGCCTAGACGGAGGAACGAGTGGCGAGTAACAAGAGTGAAGAAAATAGCTACCTGGTTTAGGTTCAGGACATGGGTAGCGCTCCATGCTCCATGCTCCATGCTCCATGCTCCTTGCTCCTTGCTCCTTGCTCCTTGCTCCTTGCTCCTTGCTCCTTGCTCCTTGCTCCTTGCTCCTTGCTCCTTGCTCCTTGCTCTTTGCTCTTTGCTCTTTGCTCTTTGCTCTTTGCTACTCATATTCTCTGTTCTCGGCCCCCCTCGCCCCGCTTCGGGGAGAGGGGCGGGGGGGTGAGGGGTTGAGCGCTGAGAGAGTAAGAGAAAGTTTCCAACGTGATTCAAGGTCTTGAAGTGCTATTGGATTCCATGGAATCGAAGAGAGACTCATTCCCATGAAACGCAGCCGGTCCAGGTCCAAAGAAGCAATCGAATTTGCACAAAGCAAGCGTCGAACATCCAACGAATTTTCGACAAATGTTTGGCAATGGATTCGCAATCGACAGATCCAAGGATTGAAGTTTCGTCGCGAATATCCCATTCCACCTTACACCGTGGATTTCTGTTGCGTGGAGCAGAAACTCATTATTGAGATCGATGGCGCAAGTCACTTCACCGAGGATGGGTTAGCGCATGATCTGCATCGCGATCGATTCCTGCATGCGCGAGGGGTTAGAGTCCTTCGTATACCTGGTTATGCGGTGATTGGGGAAGGTCGCGAAGTGATTCGAGCGATTCAAGAGTTTGTGAAGGTGCCCAACCCCTCACCCCCAGCCCCTCTCCCCGAAACGGGGCGAGGGGAGCAGAGATCCGGGGGGGGTAGCACCGAGGCTTGAGGCTTGAGGCTTGAGGCTTGAGGCTTGAGGCTTGAGGCTTGAGGCTTGAGGCCGGAGGCCGGAGGAGTGGCGACAGCAAATGTAGAGCCGTCGTCTCGACGGCTTCCCCTGCTCGCACCCTACCGGCGAATCGACCAGGCCTAGACGGAGGAACGAGTGGCGAGTAACAAGAGTGAAGAAAATAGCTACCTGGTTTAGGTTCAGGACATGGGTAGAGCTCCATGCTCCATGCTACTCGCTCCATGCTACTTGCTCCAAGCTCCTTGCTCTTTGCTACTCATTTTCTCCGTTCTCGGCCCCCCTCGCCCCGCTTCGGGGAGAGGGGCGGGGGGGTGAGGGGTTGAGCGCTGAGAGAGTAAGAGAAAGTTTCCAACGTGATTCAAGGTCTTGAAGTGCTATTGGATTCCATGGAATCGAAGAGAGACTCATTCCCATGAAACGCAGCCGGTCCAGGTCCAAAGAAGCAATCGAATTTGCACAAAGCAAGCGTCGAACATCCAACGAATTTTCGACAAATGTTTGGCAATGGATTCGCAATCGACAGATCCAAGGATTGAAGTTTCGTCGCGAATATCCCATTCCACCTTACACCGTGGATTTCTGTTGCGTGGAGCAGAAACTCATTATTGAGATCGATGGCGCAAGTCACTTCACCGAGGATGGGTTAGCGCATGATCGGCATCGCGATCGATTCCTGCATGCGCGAGGGGTTAGAGTCCTTCGTATACCTGGTTATGCGGTGATTGGGGAAGGTCGCGAAGTGATTCGAGCGATTCAAGAGTTTGTGAAGGTGCCCAACCCCTCACCCCCAGCCCCTCTCCCCGAAGCGGGGCGAGGGGAGCAGAGATCCGGGGGGGGTAGCACCGAGGCTTGAGGCTTGAGGCTTGAGGCTTGAGGCCGGAGGCCGGAGGAGTGGCGACAGCAAATGTAGAGCCGTCGTCTCGACGGCTTCCCCCGCATGCACTCTATCGGCGAATCGACCGACCCTAGACGGAGGAACGAGTGGCGAGTAGCAAGAGTGAAGAATATAGCTACCTGGCTTAGGTTCAGGACATGGGTAGCGCTCCATGCTCCATGCTCCATGCTCCTTGCTCCTTGCTCCTTGCTCCTTGCTCCTTGTTCCTCGCTACTCGCTACTCGCTACTCGCTCTTTGCTACTCGCTACTCATATTCTCTGTTCTCGGCCCCCCTCGCCCCGCTTCGGGGAGAGGGGCGGGGGGGTGAGGGGTTGAGCGCTGAGAGAGTAAGAGAAAGTTTCCAACGAGATTCAAGGTCTTGAATTGCTATTGGATTCCATGGAATCGAAGAGAGACTCATTCCCATGAAACGCAGCCGGTCCAGGTCCAAAGAAGCAATCGAATTTGTACAAAGCAAGCGTCGAACATCCAACGAATTTTCGACAAATGTTTGGCAATGGATTCGCAATCGACAGATCCAAGGATTGAAGTTTCGTCGCGAATATCCCATTCCACCTTACACCGTGGATTTCTGTTGCGTGGAGCAGAAACTCATTATTGAGATCGATGGCGCAAGTCACTTCACCGAGGATGGGTTAGCGCATGATCGGCATCGCGATCGATTCCTGCATGCGCGAGGGGTTAGAGTCCTTCGTATACCTGGTTATGCGGTGATTGGGGAAGGTCGCGAAGTGATTCGAGCGATTCAAGAGTTTGTGAAGGTACCCAACCCCTCACCCCCAGCCCCTCTCCCCGAAACGGGGCGAGGGGAGCAGAGGACGAGGGGGTAGCACCGAGGCTTGAGGCTTGAGGCCGGAGCAAATGTAGAGCCGTCGTCTCGACGGCTTCCCCTGCTCGCACCCTACCGGCGAATCGACCAGGCCTAGACGGAGGAACGAGTGGCGAGTAACAAGAGTGAAGAAAATAGCTACCTGGTTTAGGTTCAGGACATGGGTAGAGCTCCATGCTCCATGCTCCATGCTCCATGCTCCATGCTCCTCGCTCCATGCTCCATGCTCCTCGCTACTCGCTACTCGCTCTTTGCTTTAAGGATTGGAATCGATGAGGGTCCAGTGGTCGTTTTGGAATTGATCGGAGACGGCGGGTGAAATGGTGCGGGTTGATTTGCCGGGCTGAATATGTAGCGCACTCAAGGCCCATACCCGAGAAGACGAATCCAATGCGACGCCCGCATTGGGATTGCTGCTGTCGGCAATCAACTCCGACTTGGGGATCGCAATCTCTGTCGACCAGCCACCACCATTCTCTTTCACGGCGACATACCAATTCGGATTCCATCCGAACAAGTCATTGCACCGATCACTGGTCTCACCCTTGCGATTCCAGACAAACTCAAACCAAGTTGCGTAGTCCCGATCCAAATCGAACCTCAGTCGTACCTGCTCCTGCTCCTCCTTCACACTGTCATACCTGCGTTCGCCCGATGGAGTTGCCGATTCGGCGCTGGGACTTGCTGAGACATTGCAATAAACGTAAACGAATTCGTCGTCTTGCATGAAGTACAAGTCGGTTACCCCACCATGCTCACCCCATGGATCTCGCAGCGATACCTGCGGAGCCCCGCTCCAATTGTCACTGCCTCGATCACCATCCAAAAAGGGTCTTGCGGCGGTCGTCGGCATCTTCAGTAACCCATCTGGACTCGATACATCCTGTTGCGTCTGCAATGCACGCAACAATGCCTCCTCCTGGGTGCGTACGCTGCGCCAGCCCAATAGCATCGGGTTGGGGGGCGGCCAAAAGGAATCGTAGTTGGTGCTCCCTTTCGCTGGAGTCGTGATCATGTCCCTTTCCCTCAAGGCCCGGTAGCGGGAGGCGATGAGCCATCCCCACTCGGGAGTCCTTCGCAGAAGACTCCAGTCGCTCGGGAAATCGCTCAGCAATCGGTAAAACTCGGGATATCCCGATCCGACCGCAATGGGAATGCGTCGTGGAGCATGCGAATAACTGGCCTGTTGCACGGTCGAACTATCATTGCCGCGCGCAAACGGAGAAGAAATAGTCGATGCGGATGCGGTGGAAATGCCATCTATCTCCTCCCGTCGATCCATGTCTTGAATTCGCTTCAAAACAACTTGCTGCACCTCCATGCTTCCATGAAAACGCATCAATTCGCTCATGGCCGCTTCGGCATAAGAAGATCGCTTGTCTACCGCCAGCAGTAACTCCAAAGCGGAGGACCAATAGTTCCAATGCCCCAACTGACGATTCTTGATCGCAATCTCTAGAAGAATAGGGGCTTGATTGATTGTCTCGATCCCTTTCATCGCTTCGATCAAGCGTTCTTCCCAGATGCGATCGCGGACCAATGGATTGGGATTCGAGGCCGGTACGAAGTCTTGATACTCAAACCACATCGCGGTCTTGCGAACCATGCTAGAACTGCTGATCGACGTGGGAGACTCTACTAACTGAGAACCCAATCGACGCTGCAATCCCTCTAGGGGGTCGCGTGGCACAGCCTTTCGTCCGTCCAACGTTCGGTAATAGATCCGTTCTTCCCCAGCACGACCTAAACGAGTCGGATTGCGATGAACGATGTTCTGCACCGGAGTGACAATTTCCCCAAGCACGCTACCTGAGTTTTTCAAAAACATGGAACGAGGAAACTGCATCCCGCCACTGCGTGTCCCGCGTTGGATGGTTCGATCGACGGACCAAACTTCATTGGGGATACTGCTGGCCTCCGAGAAGAGTGTCCATTCCCGTCTCGCGGACCACACAATAGCGAGTTCGACCGCTTCCGAGAGTCGACTTTGGAGGGAGTTTCCTGTGTAAGGACACTCGGTCACCACGACATCGGGCTGATCGCAACGGATGGTCTGAATGAGTCGTCTCATCAATGCCGACTCAGGTGGCGTCGTAACACTTCCCAGGGACTGGTAGTAGGTGAGATCCGACTGGCGAGGCATCGCCTCTTGGCTGCTAACTGGAAAGGGACGCCACACATCGATCGTGCGCAGCCCTAGGTGATTCCCTGCCTCTACCACCCGTTGGGCTGGCTCGGGTAAGTGGCTCGATCGCTCTTCGATTCGTTGATCATGGACCACGACGGTCGACGCAGTTTGACGCGATTCCTGGTGCACATGGGCGAGTAGATCCCAAGCAACAGAGTCAGCCGTAGCGGCGATGTTCAAAACAGAGGATCGCGTCGTCGCACTGTGTACCCCCATCCACGCCTCACCGCCATTTCGCGAAAGGTGGAGCGATCCACCATCGCCGCACGCGAGGAGCACCGAGGAATCCCAAGCCGAGAGACCGCGCAGCGAAGAGCGTTGCCCCGTGGGAAGAACGCTCCAATTCGCACCTCGATCCGTCGAGCGCCAAACCACGCTGCCTGGATTTCCCACCAACCAAATCGTATCACCGCTGGCTGCCATCGCTTGGAAGTCGATCAACTCATAATCGCGAGGATTGCCGGGCACGAAGACTTGCTCCCATCTCTGCCCATCAGCGCTCCGGTACAACTGCCCCGACGAACCTCCTACCCACCAAACACCATCGACGCACTCGCAGAAGTGGATCGATTGATAGGGTGAAAGGTTAAGGCCCGATGGCTGAAACGTCATGCGATCGAACGAAAGGAAGCACCGACCCAACCGATCCACAGCCATGAGTTGAGGGGGTACGGATTCGAAGGTGCTGCTGGAAGAACCCTTGTGGGCTGCGATGCTGTGCAAATGTCCGCTCGGCACGGGTATCGAAAGCCACGATCGCCCCCCATCGCTGGACTCAAACGCTGCGGTTTGATAAAGCGAGGACCAGTCGCCCCAAGCCAGTATCCGACCCGGCCCGGTCATTCGGACTCCTGTCAATCTTGGGAGATCGGTGTCGATCTTCTTCCAAGTTCGGCCGCCATCTTCGGTCGTCAACAGAGTTCCGACGCTTCGATGGGTGGTAGGCTCCACCGAACCACCCACCGCAACACCGAGCTTTTCGTTGAAGAAGTCGACGGCAAGCAACGTTGCAGACGTTCGGGGAGTCTGGATGGTCCAAGTGCGACCACCCGTCGTCGTCAAGAGAATCAAGCCCCGATCCCCGACGGCCACCGCTCGATCGATCGAAAGCATCTGGCAGTCGCGCAAAGTACCGTCAGCGATACCTGTAGGGCGATTGACAGGCTGTGCGTACAGAGAGACGGGAGTGAGAAGGAGAGCAATCGCCAGCAGGATAAACCGGCACCCAATGAGAGAGACTCTCTCGAGTGTGAGGGGGCATCGGAAGGTAGACGGTCGAACGTTCCCATCGGGAACGGCCAATGGAGAAGCGATCATGCGGGTCACTGGTACAGTTGGCTTAGTGGCAGGGAACCGGGGAAGTCTTCGGGCCATCGGGTCCAGATGGCCGTCTCGGATCGAACCTTTTCCAAGAACTCCTTCTCAAGCTTCTTGGTTTTCTCTTCCGCTAGCTTCTTGCGGATTTCTGACTGGACGTCGGAGAACGGAACGGTCATGGCATCGGTCCGCTCGATCACGCGAACAATGTGGTAGCCATCCGAATCTTCAATGACTTGGCTCAGCTTATCGAGCGGGATGGAAAAGATCGCTTCATCGATTGGCTTGCTCTTGAGAGACCCTTTGTTCGTCCAATCCATCTTACCACCTTGGCTCGCCGTCCAGCCGGTCGACATGGACTTGGCCACGCTCTCAAAAGGATTGCCAAAGAAGACTTGGTTTCCCATTTCGGAGATTGCGTCGAAGGCGGCTTGCTTGGTGGGATACTTGGAAAAGGTCGCAGTCAGAATCTCGAAACGAGCCCGCGCCTTTCGCTTGAACTCATCGATGTGCTCATCGTAGTAGTCTTGCATTTCGCTCAACTCGATGACCGGTTTGCTCGCGACATTGCTTCGCACGCACTGCGATGCGAGCATGTTCTCCGTCCATTCGTGCTGCAAGGACTGAACAGTGCGATTGGATTTTTCCAGGAGTAGATGAAACTCCTCTTCCGTCTCGCACTTCTGACGCTTCATCATGTCGGGCAACGCTTCCTTGTAAAACATCTCGGCGATTTTTCGATTCACTTGTGTCGAAGCGGCTTCGCGTTCCTTGAGCGATTTGCCCGTCACTTGCTCATCGATGAAACGCTGCGCGAGCGCCTTGCGAATGACGATCTGTGCTAACATCTTTCGCAACTGTGGCTCGAAAGCAGGGTTCTCGAGAATTTCCGGGCTGGCTTTCTTTGGGTCGATAATATGCCCAATCAAAACAGGTTCTCGGCCAACCCAAGCGACAAGATCACCGGCTGCGAACTCCTTCAAGTCGAGTCGTGGCTCGGTACGAGCTTGGCCGACCGAATCGTCGATGTACTCTGAGAAGTCCATGTTGGTGGGAGAACTATTCGTCAGCTCCACATTGCGCGATGCAATGAAAACGGGCTGCTCGAGGGTGCGGCCTTCTGTAGGGAGGCCAGCAACGGGGAGGTTCGCCGCGGGTGGTTGCCCCGTCGAAGGAGCTTGAGCCATCGCGAGTGGTTGTCGCATCGCGATGGTCATCAGGAGAGCTAGAGGGAGCCAACCAAGGAACGATGCGAAGGAGCGAAGCTGGAAACGTTGTTGCTGGTTTCGCATGTCTTGCCTATCCGTGGCTTGGCGATGGTGTAGGAACCGAGGACTGTTGCCCTGCGGCTGATGTGCTGACGGCCGACTGGGGACCGGGGCGATTGCCCTACGGCTGATGACTTCTTCCAGTGTGCCTTTTAATGGATACTGGGTTAGAGCTGCAAGATGGATTGGAGCAATGCGAGCAAATCGGTCCTTTGAATGAGCTTTTCGATCGGTTCGGGAGGTTCGATTTTCGCTGGCTGCGTGGGCTCGACCGGTGTACGTCTCCAAATAGGCTCCGCGGCCGTCCCCCGTTGAGGCTGGGGTTTATCAGGGCGCAACGGCCAATAGCAGCTGGTCTGGTCCACGATTCGCAGCCGACCGTTGTGTTTTTTTGCCAGCTGTTCGGCACGATTGCGGTCGGTGTAGTGGAAGACTAGGAACTCGTCTTCGATTCCGACGTACTGGATAGACCAAATCGTTGCATCCATGCGGAGCTGGGAAACGGCGAGCAACCGTTCCACGGGAGGTGGAAGTTTTCCAAAACGATCCTCCAATTCCTGCTTGATCTCCTCGATCGATTGAATGCTCTGGATCCGGCTCAACCGACGGTAAATGTCGATCTTGTGCCGCATCTCCGGAACATATTCCGATGGCAAATAGGCTTCAATGGGGATGTTCAATTCGACGGTGATCTCCAGCTTCTGCGGCTGTTTGGTCAGTTCACGAACGGCGTTCTCCAACAACTGGCAATACAGCTCGTATCCGACGGCGGCGATGTGTCCGCTTTGCTGGGTGCCGAGCAAGTTGCCGGCACCGCGAATTTCCAAATCGCGCATCGCGATCCCAAATCCGGCACCGAGTTGAGAGAACTCTTCGATCGCATGGAGTCGTCGTGCAGAGTCGGGGCTAAGATGTTTGCGTTTGTCCACCAGGAGGTAGCAGTAGGCCTGATGCTTGTAGCGTCCCACCCGCCCTCGTAATTGATGGAGCTCGGAAAGGCCGTAACGGTCTGCTTCGTCGATGAACATGGTATTGGCATTCGGGATGTCCAACCCGCTTTCGATGATGGTCGTGGCCAAAAGAATGTCAGCGCGATGTTCGATGAAGTCCACCATGACCTGCTCGAGTGCCCCTTCCTCCATTTGACCGTGCCCGACCAAGATCCGAGCTTCCGGAACGATCCTCTGCAATCGCGACAAGAGTACGGGCATATCTTCGATGCGATTGTGAACGAAGTAGACTTGTCCGTCCCGATTAAGTTCCCGCAGGATCGCATTGCGAATCAAATGTTCATCGAAGCGGGCCACTCGCGTCTCGACCGCCATTCGCTCCTCGGGGGCCGTTTCCAAATTCGAAATGTCTCGCACTCCGACCAACGACATGTGCAGTGTCCGGGGGATCGGGGTCGCAGACATACTGAGCACGTCGACGTTTTGATTGGACCGTTTGAGCCGCTCTTTTAATTCGACGCCAAACTTCTGCTCTTCATCGATGATGAGCAGCCCCAGGTTATAGAACTGAACATCCATGGAGGCGACGCGATGGGTTCCCACGACGATATCGACTTGTCCACGCGCGAGACGTTTCAACGTTTCCCGTTGCTGGCTCGCCGAAATAAATCGATTGAGCTTGGCAATTTCGAAGGGAAACTCTGCCATCCTAGCCTTGAACGTCTTGTAATGCTGTTCTGCCAAGACCGTGGTGGGAACCAAAACGGCGACTTGGTAGCCGCTCTCCACAGCCTTGAAGGCGGCTCGCATCGCCACTTCTGTTTTTCCAAAGCCAACATCGCCGCACAGCAAGCGCTCCATGGGACGGGTCGACATCATATCGGCCTTTGTCGCTGCGATGGCGGTGAGCTGATCTGCGGTCTCTTCGTAGGGAAACGACGTATCGAATTGCGTTTGCCAAACTGAATCAGGCTTGAAGGCGATTCCGCTGATGCTGCGCCGCTGGGCTTGCAACTCCAGCAATTCTGCGGCCATGTCGACCACGGACTCTTCGGCCGCTTTCTTTTGGCGCACCCAGGCTTGACCGCCGATCTTCGCTAGCTTGGGACGCGTTTTCGTTCCCCCAACGTAGCGTTGGATCAGATCGATTTTCGTGGTTGGAACATAGAGTTTCGTCCCGCCGTCGAACTCGATGGTCAAGTGCTCGAACTTCTGTCCGTGCTTTTCAATCATCTCCATGCCGAGATAGATACCGATGCCGTGGGACAAATGAACTACCAAGTCACCCGGCTTCAGATCGAGGAAGCTATCGATCGCGCGCGAAGCATGGCGTTTCGAGGACCGTCGCAAGGTGGAACGACGCAGCATCTGATTGAGGGTCAGTACGAACGCCCCTTGCGGTGGAAGTTCAAACCCTGCGCTCAAGAGTCCCAACTCGAGAAGTACACGTCCCTCCTGATAAGCTCGACATTCCTGCATGAGATCATGCATGCGCGAGAGCTCCCCTTCATTGATGCAGACCACCAATGCGGTGCGATTCTTACCCAAGGCCTGATCGACTTGCTTGGCGAGGCCTTCCATCTCGCCGCCGATGCGTTGCACGTCACCAATGGGTATCTGCAGCAGTTCTCCCGTATACCCCTCGATGGCCAACTGGGTGATTTGCGCGACGGCATGCTGCTGCAGCGTTTTCAGGATCTCGGTCGGCTTTCGAAACCGCTCTGGGAACGGGATGCGAGCCAAGTACGCTTCGGAATGGTGCAGGGCGGCGATCGGCTCGTGCACGAGGACCATCGTTTCCTTGGGAAGGAACTCCAGAAACGAGGCCTCATCCTTGATCGCCTCGTCCGCCGCAATCAAATCGACTTGATCGAGCCGAGTCGACGATCGTTGGGTCATCGGATCGAAGGAGCGGATCGACTCGATCTCATCATCGAACCACTCGATGCGCCGAGGTTCGCTGCAATCGGGCGGAAAGACGTCGAGAATTCCCCCTCGGGCCGTGAACTCGCCCGCCATTTGCACGCTGGTGGTCGTTCGATAACCGTTGTCGGCGAGCCAGTCCTTCAGTTTGGCCAAGTCGACCCGTTGGCCGACGCGAAGCCTTCGTCGGTCATTCTCCAATTGCGATGGGCTGGGAACATCGTGCATCATCGCTTGGATCGTCGTGACGATCACGGGTGCATCGAGTTGCTTCGAATTCTTCGTATACGACTGGAGATGCGACAGGACATGGAGTCGCTGGATGACTTCTGCTTGTTGCAGCGCGTCTTCGGCGATCTCATCCGAGGCGGGAGGAAAGACTTCGCAGTTGTGCTCGAGAAAGAAATCGAGATCGCGAGCGACGATCTCGACGTCTTGATGTTGGGATAGGACGACCAAGATGGGACGCTGGAACTTTCGCCACGTCGCCGCGGTGATCGGTGCGACCGCCCCGAGCCATGCCCCTTCCCAGCAAATGGGATCGTTTCGACTCCACCGACGTATGCTGTTCTCGAATCCCTTGAGGTCGAGAATGCCATCGAGCAATTCCGTCGCTTTGGCGCGGAGCTGAATGGCTTTGGCATCGTGGTCCAATTTTTCGGACTGTTTGATTTGAGCGGCCCGTTCCGCTCGCTTCCTTTCGGCATCGAAGGAGTCTACCGAACCGGCAGAAGGGCGTGAACTCGCAGACGACCTGCTGGGAGCTTTCTTCCTGACACCTTTACCATCACCAGAATTCGATGGCTTGTTGGACGATGCCTCGGACGATGCGTGTTTCTCGAGCGTTAGTTCGATGCTTTCGATCGCATTCGGATCGTCGTGAAAGTCATCGGGGGCCGATGGATCGGTCCCTCGTTTGAGAAAGTCCGCTAGGGTGCGCGACTTGGGTCGCTTCGCCTTCATGACTTCGAAGGCTCACGCGTGTTATGCAGAACGAAAGCCCACATGTCGGCAGCTGCTTCGATTAATTTGCTGACCGGAGTTCCAGCGCCATGCCCAGCACTGGTCTCGATTCGGATCAGGGCCGGCTTCGTTCCGCTTTGACAGGCTTGCAGACGTGCCGCAAATTTAAAGCTATGTCCCGGTACGACTCGATCGTCGTGATCCGCCGTGGTAACCATTGTCGCAGGATAACGAGTGCCAGGCCTCAAGTTGTGAAGGGGAGAATAGGATCGCAGCGTCGAAAACTGTTTGGGATCCTCACTGCTCCCAAACTCATTGACCCAAGCCCATCCAATGGTGAACTTCTGAAACCGGAGCATATCCATAACCCCAACCGCAGGAAGAGCGACGGCGAAAAGATCGGGACGCTGCGTCATGACCGCGCCAATTAGCAAGCCCCCATTGCTCCGTCCGTGCACAGCGAGTCGCTCCTTGTTCGTGTAGCGATTCTCGATGAGATACTCTGCCGCAGCGATAAAATCGTCGAAGCAATTCTGCTTCTTGTCGAGCATCGCCGATTCATGCCACTCCCGACCATACTCTCCACCCCCGCGAATGTTCGCCACGGCATATAGGCCCCCTTGCTCCATCCAAGCAACATTGGCCGGAGAAAACGTGGGCGTGATCGAAATATTGAAGCCCCCGTACGCATAGAGGAAGGCACGTCCCTTCCCGTTTTGAACGAACCCTTTCTTGTACGACAGAATGAGTGGAATGCGCGTCCCATCTTTGCTGGTATAGAAGGTTCTCTCGGTTACGAAGTCATTGGGATCGAATGCAATCTTCGGTGCACGCCATGGTTTAACCGTGCCGTCGGACAAATCGACTTGATAGGTTGCTGGCGGGGTGATGGTGTTGGTGAACGAGAAGAAGGTTTGTTTCGATGTCCGTTTCCCTTCGAATCCGGTGACGGTCCCAAGTCCGGGGATGGGCAAATCCTCAAGGCGTGTCCCATCGACTCGATACCGCCGCACTACGCTGGTGGCGTCTTGGAGGAGAATGACAAAAAATTGATCTTGGAGAAGACTCGCCCCTTCGATCGACTCGGCGGATTCGGGAACGATGGTCTTCCAATTCGATTCCTCACTTTGCTTCCGGTCTATCGCGATAATCCGACGTTTGGGAGCATCGCGATCGGTTTCGAAATAGAACAGGTCGCCGTCGTTGCCGAGGAATTCGTATTCCGCAACGAATCCGCTCAGAAGCTCGCTAAAGTCCCTTTGGGAGGGGACGGCGTCAGCCTTGATCGGCGCATAGAAGATTTGATTTTTGCGCTCCGTACCGCGCCAAACCGAGACAATGAGAAAAGCGCCGTCGTCCGACACCTTCGGTCGGAAGCCCCATTCCTTTTCATCACGGCGTTCGTAGACGAGGAGATCGTCCGATTGCGGCGTTCCGACTTTGTGGTAACAGAGTTTCTGAAAGTAGTTGGCTCCCGTGAATTCCGATTCGGACTTGGGCTGGTCGTAACGGCTGTAGAAAAAACCGGTGTTGTCCTTCGTCCAAGCGACCGTGCTGAACTTGATCCATTCCATCGAATCGGTCAGGTCACTTCCCGTTTCTATATTACGGACCTTCCACGTATTCCAATCGCTTCCGGCTTTCGCAAGCCCATATGCCAGCCATTTTCCATCGCTGCTCACTTCATAACCGGCGAGTGAAGTCGTGCCGTCGGAGCTGAGTGTATTGGGATCGAGCAACACCTCTCTCCGGGCATCAAGCTCGGCGGCTTTGTAGAGAATGTTTTGATTCTGCAATCCGTTGTTGTGCGAATAGACCCAAGTCGTTCCGTGCACGGAGGGAAAGCCATATCGCTCGTAATTCCAGAGCTCGCCCAACCGCTGGACCAGCGACTCACGTTCCGGAATTCCTTTTAAATACCCGAACGTAAGCTCATTCTGTTTTTTCACCCAGTCCTTGGTGTCAGAGCTATCGACATCTTCAAGCCATCGGAAGGGGTCTTCTATTTTTTGGCCATGATAATCGTCGACCTGATCGACCGCGTGGGACGAGGGGTAGACCAAGTTGGGAGATGCGTCGTCCGGTTCCGCAACTGGACTTGCCTGCCCAAGAACCGGGCTGGAACCAGCCCCCCAACACAGAGTGATCAAGACAAAAACCGCGCAGCGGGTGAACGATTGGTGCATCAAGTTGTTAAATCCTAGTAGCGATTAGTCCGCTTCTTCTGAGCTGAAATCGCCGGTGAATCCGAGTCCGGTGATATCGCTGATACGGCCGGCTAGTAAACCGTACTGGTTGAACACGAACAACACGGTGAAGGGCATGAACAGTCCAATGGCGATCTCGCCGACGATTCCATCCCGTAGAGCCCAAGCGTTCAGAACAAACAAGAACCCGTATGCGAGCATCGTTTGCAGATACATGGCCCCCCAAGCATCTGGCTTGGCTTTGAACGACTCGAACACATTCTTAGAAAATGGCTCGGTGATCGCATTGTTATCCGCCATGCTCAGTAGAAAGAACGGGAATAAGAGCCAGGTCGAAATCAATCCAAAGAGTGCCGTCGTGATATGACTCCCGGCAATCGAGGCCAACCCACTCCCGACCATTCCACCTGGGATGGAGGCGATCGCCAGGGAGGCTAGCACCATGATCACCTCTCCCGCCATTTCACCCGTTCGAGTGAATGGCCAATCTTGAATGCGGTGGTATTGGTTCGCCACCGTCGAGAGGACGCACATGCCGAGCGCCAACAAGGAACCAAAGACGGGCACACAAGGTACGAGGAAGATCACTGCCTGCAGGATAACGCCGAGCCGCTCCGTCGCTTGGAAGAGCTCAGGTGCTGCCGTCACCATGGGGAACCAGATGGCGCAAAACAGTCCGAAGAAGATCATGATAAAGACGAGCAGGGGATCTCGGCAAAACCAGAACAGGAGCGAGATCCAGCGTTGGGAATCGAAGGATGCGGTGAGTCCCTCCAATTCTTTCTGTTCTGCGTCGACTTCCGCGCGCGCCTTTTCCAACATCTCGTCGGTCCTGGCTTTGGAAGAGCTCGCTTCTCGAACGGAATTCCCCTCGGATCGCACGAACTTCACGTCGGCGATTTCATGGTCCAAGACAACCGTGCGCTGTTTCTTGGGGATCTTGGGCTCGGGGACGATGAACTCTGAAAAGCAATCGGGACATCGAACGGATTTGCCGATCCGAGACTTCGGTGCCATCATGCGGGTACCGCATACCTTGCACCCAAAGCTGAACTCTTCTTCGCGAGCCGATTCGGACCCGATGTCCAGGGCGCTGCTAGAGAGAACGATATCGTCGAGCACTCCTGCCAAAGCTGGGGCGCTGTTAGGAAGGTCCAGGCCAATCGGCAAACCTTTCGGTTGGGTCGGCTCGATCGGGGACAACTGGAAGTCGTCATCGAATTCGTCTAGGGTCGGTTTCGTCTTACTGGCAGCGGGCGTGGAAGCCGCGTTCGCAGAGGTCTTGGGGACGCTGCGACCGGGAGGGGTCGGGACACCATTCGGGTTGTCTTGGAGTGCAGACTCGACCAACGGTGCCAGCTCCGGTAAGTCGTCGTCGAAAAGACTGGGGCGGCTTGCAGTGTCCGCGACGGAACCCTGCGCTCGCGTCGCCGATTGGGGAGCTCCCTCTTTCTCGGAAGATTCAGATGGCGATGCGGGAGGCTCGCGATGGTTGCTGGGTGGAGAGGATTGGAGATTGAGCCAGTCATCCTCGTCGGAAGCCTTGGGTGGGGCGCCGGGAACGACGATCGTGTTCTTACATTGCGGGCAAGCCAGTCGCTGACCAGCGAGCTTCGAAGGGGCTCGAAGCTTTTTTTGGCATTGCGGGCAAAGGAAACTCAGTGGTGATGGATTCCCCGTAGACAATTGTAACGGATCTCCGTTGAGACAAGGGCTATTCGTCCGTGACGCAGCCTTCGCTGGCGCTCTTCACGTTCTTAATGTACTTGTACAGTGTACCACGAGTTGCCTTCAAAGGTGGCGCCTTCCACTCGGCCTTTCGCTTCGCCATTTCTTCATCGGATACGGCAACTTGGAGCAAATTCTTCTCGGCGTCGATGGTGACGATATCGCCGTCGCGAACCAGTGCAAAAGGTCCGCCGACTTGTGCTTCCGGCGTGACGTGTCCAACGATGAACCCGTGCGATCCACCCGAGAATCGCCCGTCGGTCAGGAGCGCGACATCGGACCCCAATCCAGCTCCCATGATGGCCGAGGTGGGGGTGAGCATTTCCGGCATCCCGGGGCCTCCCTTGGGACCTTCGTAGCGAATGAGGATGACATCACCCTTTTGAATCTTCTTTTGTTCCAGGGCTTCGAGCATCAGCTCTTCGCTGTCGAAGCATCGAGCGGGGCCTTCGAACAAAAGTCCTTCTTTACCAGTGATCTTCGCAACGGCGCCTTCGGGCGCGAGATTGCCGAATAGAATCTGGATATGCCCGGTCGCTTTGATCGGGTTGGTCAATGGTTGGACAATTTTCTGTCCCGGTTTGAGCTCGGGAAGGGGGGCGATGTTCTCGGCCAGCGTCTTTCCCGTGACGGTCATGCAATTGCCGTCGAGAAAACCCTCCTTGAGAAGGAACTTCATCACCGCAGGGGTGCCGCCGATGGAGTGCAAGTCTTCTTGGACGAATTTGCCAGAAGGCTTGAGGTCGGCCAACAAAGGAACGCGATCGCTGACGTTCTGAAAATCCTTCAATGTCAAATCGATATCCACACTGCGAGCCATCGCGATCAAGTGAAGGACTGCATTGGTGCTGCCCCCCAACGCCATCACGACAACCATGGCGTTTTCAAAGGCGGCGCGAGTCATGATGTCGCGAGGTTTCAAGTCGATTTCCATGAGAAGCTTGATAGCCTTGGCCGCTCGCGCACACTCGTCGATCTTGGCGGGATCTTCGGCAGGAATGGAAGCCGAATAGGGGAGCGCCATACCGAGCGCTTCGATGGCCGATGCCATGGTATTGGCGGTATACATCCCACCGCAAGCTCCCGCACCGGGGCACGAGTTGCGAACGATGCTGGCACGCGTCTCTTCATCGATTTGACCTGCCAAATATTGACCGTAGCACTGGAATGCCGAAACGATATCGAGCGAGGTCCCATTCCACTTGCCAGCACGAATCGTCCCCCCATAGATCATGAGCGACGGGCGATTCAATCGGCCCATGGCCATCAGACAGCCCGGCATGTTCTTGTCGCAACCAGGAATGGCGATCAAGGCATCGTACCACTGAGCACCCATGATGGTCTCGATCGAGTCGGCGATCAGATCGCGAGACTGCAGGGAGTAAGACATTCCCTCGGTCCCCATGCTGATTCCATCGCTCACCCCGACGGTGTTGAATCGCATTCCGACCAACCCTTCCGCCACCACCGCGTTCTTGGCTTTGAGGCCCAAGTCCAGGAGGTGCATGTTGCAGGTATTCCCCTCGTACCAAACGCTCCCGATCCCAACTTGCCCTTTGTTCATATCCTCCGGTGTCATCCCGGTGCCATACAACATGGCTTGCGACGCCCCTTGGCTCTTGGGCTGCGTGATGCGGGACGAATATTTGTTCAAGTTAGATGCGGTCATTGCGTTCAGAGAGGGCTGGAGGGTTTGAAGCGTACTATCGCAACGATTGTAGTTTCCGCGCCAGGGATTGGTAACCACAAATGAAGTAGCGAGTAGCGAGGGGCGGGAGGCGAGGGGCGGGAGGGGTGGCAGCCCTAGTGTCGAGCAGTCGTCCTCGACTGTTTCCCCCGTCTCCACACTACCGGCGAATCGACCGGCCCGTTTAACGTTGACTCGCTGGAGCACTCCCCTTTGAATACCGTTCGGAGAACAGTTCGAACATAGAACGCCGTTTGGAAAACGGCTACTACACAGGCCGACCGGGAAATGCTGCCTAGCCCCGGCAGCTACTTCCTTCTCGCAAAAACAGTCGAGGACGACTGTTCGACACTGCCTTCCCTTCCTGCCTCGCGCCTCTCTTCTTTCTCGCTACGCCGTCTAGGCCTGGTCGATGGGCCGGTAGGGTGCGAGCGGGGGAAGCCGTCGAGACGACGGCTCTACATTTGCTCTCGCTCCCGCCTCTCTTCTTTCTCGCCACTCGCTACTCGCTACTCGCTACTCGCTACTCGCTATTCCCCCCGGTCCTCTGCTCCCCTCGCCCCGTTTCGGGGAGAGGGGCTGGGGGTGAGGGGTTGGGTACCTTCACAAACTCTTCAACCGCTCGAATCACTTCGCGACCTTCCCCAATCACCGCATAACCAGGTATACGAAGGACTCTAACCCCTCGCGCATGCAGGAATCGATCGCGATGCTGATCATGAGCTAACCCATCCTCGGTGAAATGACTTGCGCCATCGATCTCAATAATGAGCTTCTGCTCCACGCAACCGAAATCCACGGTGTAAGGTGGAATGGGATATTCACGACGGAACTTCAATCCCTGAATCTGGCGATTGCGAATCCATTGCCAAACATTTGTCGTAAATTCGTTGGATGTTCGACGCTAGCTTTGTGCAAATTCGATTGCTTCATTGGACCTCGACCGGCTGCGTTTCATGGGACTGAGTCTCTCTTCGATTCCATTGAATCCGATAGCACTTCAAGACCTTGAATCACGTTGGAAACTTTCTCATACTCTCTCAGCACTCAACCCCTCACCCCCCCGCCCCTCTCCCCGAAGCGGGGCGAGGGGGGCCGAGAACGGAGAAAATGAGCAGCGAGTAGCGAGCCGCGAGGGACGGGAATCAAGGATCCATTCGTTTCACAATCAAATCGGCGTAATGCTCGATGCCTCGCTCGGTGAATCGAAGGTAAAGATCGGGCTCAATCATTTCGATCTCCATGAGCAAGTACGGGATTGGGCTATCGGGATCGGGATTGCGGACCCAATCCAATCGCGCGTAAAGCGTATGGGGCTGGAATTGCTCCAGCAACACGCGAGACGAAGCGACGAGCCATGGGTCTGGCTCCCAGCGCTTGTAGATGCCACCATGCTGGACTTGAACTCGAAAATCCCCGGACTTCGGACGCTTGAGGATCGAGTGGTAATATTCCCCTCCCAGGAATACGAGGGAGTGCTCCCCATCGTCGCAGATCGTGGGCAAAAAAGGTTGAACGATCACGTCTTCTTTCGTGAACGTGGCTTCGATGGCTGGGAGTTGCTGCTCAAGCTCCTTGTGATGGATTGCCAATGTTCGGAAGCTTCCCGCGCTCACCACCGGCTTGAGGATCAAACGATCGGCACGGAATCGGCGAACGAGTCCATTCCAATCCACACCCGACAAATTCTCGGCGGCAAGGATCTCGGTTGGAATCACCCAATCTTGAAAACGCCCGAGTTGGGTCAAGTAACGCTTGTGGATGTTCGCTTGAATGATCGATTCCGGGTGAAGCAACCTGCCGCACCGCTTGGAGATCTCTGCGATCCGATCGAGAAAAAAATCCGGCGTCAGGTAGTAGTCCCAAGGAGAGCGAATCAGCACACATTGAAACTCCTCCCACTCGACCTCTTTGTCTTTCCAGTCGACCGCTTCGATCGACCAGCCGCGTTGCTCCAGGGCATTTGCCAGCAGCGGATCGTCTTGACCGGCATAGAGGCCATGCTGTTTGGTCAAGAACGCGCATCGGATGGAAGTCATGGGTCGGTTGGAAATTGCAGCAAGGGGAATAATCAGACCAGCGTCGTCACTGCATGAGCTATACCGGCAGGTCGCCCGCTTTGCAAGCCGCTCTCGGACCACCCGCTGCGTCACGGCCATCGTCGCGGCCACCTTTTCCAGCACGACGAGTCTTAAACCTTCCCGCATCCTGGTCTTCTTGGACTTTGTATTTATCCTAACGTGTTACCCATGTCCTGCCCCTGGAGCGCCACCCATGTCCTGAACCTATAGCGGAAGCGACGAACGCACGGGTCACGGACTAGGCGGGGCGGCAAGGCCCGAAAAATTGGCACAATCGTCAAAGTCGTCTCAAGTTACGCGGCTTGCCTGCTCGATACGAGATGTATGGCGCCAGCGGAATCCCGTCCCAATCCTCTCCTCGAGAGGCTGAAACAGAGCTTTGTGCGGCTTGCAACCGCCTGGGGTGGGGTCGTGATCGGTGCCATTTCCACGCTCGGCGATATCTCGCTCTTCGCTTGGCAGATGTTGGGCTGGATGTTCTCGGCCAAGCCTAAAAAAGAAACGCTGCTACCCAATTTCTATGCGGTAGGCGTTTTGAGCCTCCCCGTCGTCGCCTTGACCGGAACCTTTATTGGCATGGTTCTGGCCATTCATAGCTATGAGCAGTTTCGCAACATGGGAATGGAGAGCCGGCTTGGGGCGGTCATCAACATGTCCCTGGTTCGGGAGCTCGGCCCGGTCCTTGCCGCGACCATGCTCGCGGGACGAGTGGGTAGTGCGATGGCGGCCGTGATCGGGACAATGCGAGTCACCGAACAAATCGATGCACTGATCAGCATGGGAGCTAATCCGATTCACTATCTGGTGGTTCCCCGCTTTCTGGCCTGCGTCCTCTTGATTCCAGCCCTGACCATCATGGCCGATTTCATGGGGATTGTGGGCGGCTATTTTCATAGCGTGATCGTCTTGGGCATCGATCACGCGCAGTACTTACAAAACAGCCGTGAGTTTGTCGACGGATACGATCTTTTCTCGGGGATCTTCAAGAGCGTGATCTTCGGAGCGATCATTGCCGTGGTGAGCTGCTACCATGGGTTCCATTGCTTGCCTGGTGCTGACGGGGTCGGGCGTGCAGCTACAACTGCGTTTGTGCAAAGTTTTGTGATGATTCTGGCATTGGATATCATTATGAATTTGATGCTCAATGCGATTGACTTCGCCCTTTGGCCAGGAAGATCGAAGCTGTTTTAATGGACGAGAGTTTGCTCACAAACCTAGCGACTGCCACACGAGGGTCTCAGCCATTGGTTGAGACCCGCGAACTGTTTTTGCAGTTCGGGAAGCAGATCGTGTTGAACAACATTTCGCTTTCGATCCCTCGAGGCCAAACGGTTGCGATTATTGGGGAAAGCGGCTGCGGGAAGACGATGTTGCTCAAGTCCCTGGTGGGACTCATTCGGCCTACGCGCGGCACGATCGAGTTTGATGGCCAGGACATTCAGTCACTGGATGAACATGCGATGACCGCGCTTCGCAAGCGATTTGGATTCGTATTTCAAAATGCCGCGTTGTTCGACAGTATGACCATCGAACAAAACGTCGCCTTTCCCATCCGACAACATGGAATGCCGCATGGAAAATCGGAACGCCAGCTGATCCAGCAACGTCTCAATGAAGTCGGATTGCCGAACAACGTTTTGTCCAAGAAACCTTCGCAGCTCTCGGGTGGAATGCGAAAGCGAGTCGGCTTGGCCCGGGCGTTAATCCTCGAGCCAGACCTACTCCTTTACGATGAACCCACCACGGGCTTGGATCCGATCATGAGCGATGTCATCAACGAACTGATGATGCGCACCCGAAAGCGATACGAAGTCACCAGCATCGTCGTAACCCATGACATGCACTCCGCGAGAAAAGTTGCGGATCGAATCATCATGCTCTATCCGTATTCACGCTTGAAACCTGGTGAGAGTCAGATACTGTTCGACGGTCCACCCTCGGAACTGGACTTCACTCGCGATAGACGTGTGAAGCAATTTGTTACGGGAGAAGCTGGCGAACGATTGATGGAGATGTTGGGGCAGCAAGGCCGAGGGGATTTGGATTCCCTCAATCCTCTTGCCGCTCCCCGATAACGCCCGAACCACGAGAGCGATCGAAATCATGGAAGAAAACAACTATCGATTTAGCGTTGGAGTCCTCGTCTTGGCTGCCGCGATCATCGGCATCATGCTGGTGGCCTATTTCGGCGCCGTACCCGCGTTTTGGGTGGAGCGGTATCGTGTCACGATCAACTTCCCGAGAGCTCCGAAGGTGAAGGTGGATACGCCTGTTCGCAAATCAGGTGTTCTCATCGGGCGGGTCTCGAATGTCTACCTCCGCCCCGGCTTCGAAGGTGTCGATGTGACGTTGGAACTGGAAAAGAAATTTCCGATTCAACGACTTGAGATGCCTATGATCGTCTCGGAATCGCTCATCACCGGGGATGCGGCGATCGAGTTTGTATCACCTACCCAAGATTCGCTTCTGAAACGATTCGATGGAAGTGTCGGGACGCCCAAAGACGGAATCTTGGACGAGATGGAACGCTTGGAGTCGCAGGGGACTGTGCCCGATCTGTACTACTCGTACGGCGGTGAAGTGGCCAAGGATCCGCAGGAGGCGCTGGCTGCAGTCGGCCCGGCCTTCGAGCGCTTTGAAGAAATCGCAGCCACGATTCAAGAAGCTTTGGGGACCGGAACTGGTCCGATTCGAAATTTGGCGGACTCCGCCCAATCCACTTTGGACAACATCAATTCGACCGTCGGAACTATCAATCGAGTAGCGACGCAAATCGAAGAAGCCAAAATCGCCGATGCCGTCGCGCGCGGCTTGAACCTCCTGCCCGATGTGTTCAAGGAAGCACAATCCACGCTGGCGCAAACCCAGCGGACCCTAAAAGGCTTTGAGACCTTCAGCGGGAGCCTCGAAGGCCTAGGGAAAGAGTTTGAAGGAATCGGCGCCAACGTCCGTGAAGCAGTCAACAATGCGAATGTGGCGATCGCCAACATCGCGGAGATTACGGAGCCCATCAAAGAAAACAGCGACGTGATCGTTTCCCAAGCTACGAATCTGCTGGGCAATTTGGACATGCTCTCACGCGACCTTCGCGTCTTCGCGAACAAACTCAACAACAGCAATGGCACCATCGCACAATTGGTCGAGAATCCACAACTGTATCACCAAGCCACGGCGACATTGCGAAATATCCAAGCAGCATCGGAGAACGTGCAAGCGATCACGGCGAGATTGCAACCCATTGTCGACGACGTTCGAGTCTTTACCGATAAAGTAGCTCGCGACCCTGGCCAAATCGGTGTCCGCGGCGCCCTCAGCGGACGAACCCTCGGTACCGGTCTTAAGTAACCCCCCACTCCGTCGATCTGTTGTCCTCAACAGATCTGCATCGCCTAACGCATCGCGCAAACCAAGAAACCTTTCCCACGGTCCCCCGCGTCGATCTGTTGTCCTCAACAGATCTGCATCGCCTAACGCATCGCGCCGGTTAAGAACCTTTCCCACGAGCGATTGGCTGGAGGGCCTGGGGGGAGAGGTGGTTTGGTCGATAGAGTGGTGGATTTTAGCGCTAGAACGGTCGAGGACGACCGTTCGACATTGTCGATCTGTTGTCCTCAACAGATCTGGATCGCCTAACGCATCGCGCAAACCAAGAAACCTCTCCCAAGGTAATATCCCGCCGATTCTGCCATCAGACGACGCTTGAGTGAAACGACACCCGCGAGAGCGTTACGAATCGATCGATCGTTTGCATGCGCCATAGATCCTGAAAGGATCAAAGCTTGTAGCCGGGGGTTGAGCGCAAGCGATACCCCCGGTACCCTCCGCGCCTTCTCCTATCCCGAAGGGATTAAAGATCCGTCCAACGAGCTGTTGTCATTCGTCCTACAAGAGGAATTCGGCGCGTTCTCGGTTCGTCCTATGGCAACGAGTTCCGTCAAGTCTTGCATCACGTCGAGATGCCTCAACCATGCTCAATCCACCGGGGGTGTCGCTAACGCTCAACCCTCGGCTAATGGCTTAAGTCCCTTCAGGACAAAAGAGGACCCCGTTCTAAGGCTAAAGCTTCCGCCCATACACATCCGTGATATCCACAAGCCAAGCGGCCGATGGGGGGTCCATCGCATTCGGTGGACATCGCCAAGTCCAATTGCCCACCGACGTTCCCGGGGTATTCATCCTCGACTGCGCATCGAGCCCCAGCACGTCTTGCACAGGTGCCACCGCCATGGTCGCGACACTGCTCCAAATCGAGCGAATCATCCCGAGATGGATCTGATCAGGAGAACAATTCAAATAACGCAACGCAAAGGATTTTTCACGATCAATCTCTTCTTGGGTGCGGGTGCTTCCCTCTCCCTCTTTGCTGTTGAACCAACCCACGACCGTATCATTGTCGTGCGTCCCCGTGTAAGCGATGCAGTGCTTCGGATAATTGTGGGGAAGATCGAGCGAGTTGCTATCGCCCGCTCCGAACGCAAACTGAATGATGCGCATCCCAGGAAAATGAAACCGATCCCGCAAGTCATGCACTTCCTGAGTTATGAACCCCAAGTCTTCAGCGATCACCGGCAACTCGCCACCACCCAAGTACTGCGTCATGACCTCGAAGAAATCGTTGCGCGGCCCCGGCTTCCACTCACCAACCCGGGCATCCGACATATGCGACGGAATCTCCCAATACGCTTCGAATCCACGGAAGTGATCGATCCGAATGAGATCGCATTGCTCTAACATACGACTGCACCGACGCATCCACCAATCGTACTGCGTCTGCCGATGGACATCCCATCGATAGAGAGGATTGCCCCATCGCTGGCCGGTGGCAGAGAAATAATCGGGGGGGACCCCCGCTACGACGGTCGGATTTCCGAAATCGTCCAACTCGAACAAATGCTGCTGCGACCATACGTCCGCGCTATCCATGGCGACGAATATCGGAATATCACCGATCAACTGGACACCTTGGGATTTGGCGTAATGCCGCAACTGAAGCCACTGCTTGTCGAACAAGTACTGAATGAACGCTTCGAACTCGATCGCCACACGGAGCTTGTCCTGCCAAGCCGCGATGGCGTGGTGCTCGCGACGCGCCAGAGGTTGCTCCCACGACACCCACGATTGGTCTTGGTGGGCAATTTTGCACGCCGTAAAGAGGCAGTGATCTTCTAACCAAGCTCGATGGTGGTGGCGAAACGCATCGAACTCTCCGTGGAGATCATGTCTCTGATTCTGAAATCGGCGAAACGCGATTCGAAGCAACTCCATCCGCTTGCTCGCGGATAGCTCCAGTTGCACGCGATCCTTCGGTAAATCTTGAGGATGTTGGCTCGCAGCATCGTGCCATTCCTCCAACTTGAGCAATCCATCTCGGACCAAAAGTGCCGGACTGACGAAGAGAGGATTGCCCGCAAAGGCACTGGGAGATTGATAAGGCGAGAAGCCATAGCCGGTCGGTCCACACGGTAAGACCTGCCACCATTTCTGGCCCGCGGCAGCCAGAAACCGTACGAATTCGTAGGCGCTGGGACCTAGATCTCCCGAACCGACATCCCCCGCTGCCCAAACTCCATCGCTCCCCGGTAGCTCATTGCCGTGAGGCACCGTGAAGACCGGTAGCGATGTGATATGGAGGATCAACCCACTCGACCGAGCGAAGAGACTTGTCATGCAGTTTGGAAAAGTTCGGGACCAGCGGATCTAGAATTCGCAATTCCCGGGAGTCCGCGGGAACGGAATAACGTCGCGAATGTTCGCCATCCCTGTGGAGTATTGGACCATCCGCTCCAACCCCAGTCCGAATCCCGCGTGAGGGACCGTACCGAAGCGGCGTAGATCCAAGTACCACCAATAATCTTCTGCCTTCAATCCAACCTCTTCCATACGAGAGGTCAAAACATCAAGCCGCTCCTCACGCTGGCTACCGCCGATGATCTCCCCGACACCAGGAACGAGAACGTCCATGGCTGCGACGGTTTTGTTGTCATCGTTGAGCCGCATGTAGAACGACTTAATCTCTTTTGGATAGTTGTAGAGAATCACCGGACCACGAACATGCTTCTCCGTAATATATCGTTCGTGCTCCGCTTGCAAATCGATACCCCATGCAACTGGATAATCAAACTTCTCGTTACTACCCTGCAAAATGTCAATTGCTTCCGTGTAGGAAAGATGGGTAAAGGGCTTTTCCAGAACCAAACGAAGCGCCTCGAGCAAACCAGGCTGGATTCGCTTCTCAAAAAAGTCCATGTCCTCATGACAGTCGTGCAAGATCGCGTGCAACATGAACTTCAAATACCGCTCGGCCAAGTCCATATTGTCTGCGAGCTCGAAGAACGCCATCTCAGGCTCGATCATCCAAAACTCAGCCAAATGCCGTGATGTGTTAGAGTTCTCCGCTCGAAAGGTGGGACCAAACGTGTAGATCTTTCCCATGGCGGTCGCATACGCCTCTCCCTCCAACTGTCCGCTCACCGTCAAGAACGATGGCTTGCCAAAAAAATCCTGAGCATGGTCGACTTTGCCATTCACCGTCGGAGGGTTGTCGAGCGGAAGGGTGGTGACACGAAACATCTGACCCGCTCCCTCGCAATCGCTCGCGGTGATGATCGGAGTGTGGATGTAGACGAATCCCTCTTTTTGAAAGAACTCATGTGTCGCATGGCTGAGCCGATTGCGTACGCGAGTGACAGCACCGAACGTATTCGTGCGAGGTCGGAGATGCGCCCACTCCCGAAGCTTTTCAAACGTGTGTTGCTTTTTCTGAAGCGGATAGTCTGTGGCGCTCGCGGTGCCAAGAATTCGAACTTCGTGCGCGAACAACTCGGTCGCTTGCCCCTGCCCAGCACTTGCCTTGATCTCCCCAGTAACGATCACGCTGCTCCCAACGGTCAAAGTGGGGATGTCGCTCTCGTAGTTGGGTAGAGTTTTGTCCGCGATGATTTGGAGATTGCCAAAGCAGCTGCCATCGTTGACCTCGATGAAGCTAAAGCCTCCCTTGCTATCGCGCCGAGTCCTTACCCACCCTCGAACTTGTGCGATCGATCCAATCGCCTGCGCGTCGCGAGCCTTGCTTACCGAAATCCAGTTGCTGTTCATGTGTTGCTACCATCCAGGTCAAAACCAAAAGAGACCGCCCACCGCCACCCACTCTATCGGCACGGCTAGGCCCACTCGATGACCC